>CAJOLP010000086.1:12520-21276 GCA_905235465.1 uncultured Lachnospiraceae bacterium
TATTCCGTCCGGCCTGTCTAAAGACCGGGCGGAATCAGACTTTAAGGAGCAGAGAATTATGTTTCGGCTTTGGGTCAAGGAATGGAAGGATAACCGCCTGATCCGGGATACGGTCATAGAGGATGACACGGCCGATACCCGGACACACAAGGTCATTCACGCACTGGAGGAGGGCTGTCGGCAGATGGATCTGGCGGTGCCCATCTGGCTGGACGCCAATATCCGCGATTTTCAGCGCAATTCCCGCTGCCGCTTCACGCAGGATTCCTTCATCGAGAGTATTGACTTTGATTATCTGGAGATCTGGGTAATCGAAGAGGATGCCTTTTATCCTTAAGATCCCTAAGCAGTGAGGATGAAAAGGCACAGAGCTGTCTTTTCACAAAATGCAAGGGGTTTTATCACACTTTCAACACATTTGTTCAATATACTGGCTAACATAAGAATGTAATCGGCCGGGCCGCGCAAAGCTTTGGGAAACCTGAGGGCGCGGCGGTCGAAAAATGAATAGGAAAGGCAGGATTGCAAGAAGAATGGGAGAAGAGGAAAAGCTTAATCAGATCTATGTTGTGGACGAAAACGGATCAGTAGTGGAGGAGCCGGCAAAGGATGCGGTGAGTGACGTCACTGCCGGGGCAGCGCCCGATCCTGTGCCGCAGAATTTTGACTCCGCGCCGCAGGATTCCGCTTCCGCGCCGCAAAATTTTGACTCCGCGCCGCAGGATTCCGCTTCCGCGCCGCAGAATTTTGACTCTGCGCCGCAGAATTTCGCTTCCGCGCCGCAGTATACTTATGAACAGGCGGGGAACGCCGGGCAGAGCGGATCCTATTCGGGCTACAGCGGGAGCCACTATGAAAATACCAATACCGCGGGCAGCGGCTACAGCACCGGCACCGGTTACGGAACCGGCAGCGGTTATGGCGCCGGCAGCGGCTATTCGGGCAGCACTAATTACACCGGCGGAGGCAATTACACCGGAAGCGGCAACTATGCGGGCGGCGGTTCCGGCAACTATACATCCGGCGGCAGCCATGAGTACTATCAGGGCGGCAGCTATAATCCCTCCGGTTCGGGCTCGGGAGCGTCCGGCGGAAACGGAAACGGCGGCAAGGGCAAGGCGGCGCTGGCCATCGTTTTGGCACTGATCTTCGCGCTCTGCGTGGGCACCGGGATCTGGGGCGTCCACCATTATCTGAGCGGCAAGGAGGAAATAACCGCCGAATCGATCCAGAGCGGGACCGATACCGATGCCGATAATGTGATCGGCGAGAATACCGAGCAGCCGGAGGATAAGGCGGCGACGGCAGATCAGCAGGATCAGCTGGCACCGGACGCCGAAGAGACGGCACCGGCAGATCAGCAGGACCAGCAGGCACCGGGCACCGAAGAGACGGCGCCGGCAGGGCAGCAGGACCAGCAGACACCGGGCACCGAAGAGACGGCGCCGGCCGGGCAGCAGGATCAGCAGACACCTGCGGGCCAGCAGGCACAGGCGGATGCCACTGAGGAGATCGGCAAGGAAATCATCGATGAGGCCGGCCTGATCATCAGCAATACGGAAACGCCTGATACGGAGCTGACGAAGGTCGTCACAAAAGTTATGCCCTCCATTGTTTCCGTTTACAACAGCTATACGGAGACCGTACAGAGCTTTTACGGGCAGACCTATACCAGACAGGGAGAGGCGACCGGCTCCGGCATCATTATCGGTATGACGGACAGTGAGCTCCTGATCGTGACGAACAATCATGTCGTGGAAGGCGCGGACGGCCTCAAGGTGCTGTTCGTCAACCAGGAGACCGCTGAGGCAGATATTAAGGGAACGGACGCCAACAATGATCTGGCGGTGATCGCGGTCAATCTCTCCAATCTGAATCAGGAGACACGTGATGCGATCAAGGTCGCGACGCTGGGAGATTCCGATAAGATCAAGATCGGCGAGCAGGCTATCGCCATCGGCAACGCGCTGGGCTACGGGCAGTCCGTGACCACCGGCATTGTCAGCGCCAAGGACCGCGAGATCTCCGACGATGAGGTTGCCGGAACATTTATACAGACAGACGCGGCGATCAACCCCGGCAATTCGGGCGGCGCGCTCGTCAATATCAACGGCGACGTGATCGGCATCAATTCCAGTAAGATCGGCGGAGAGGCTGTCGAAGGCATGGGCTTCGCGATCCCGATCAGCAGGGCGCTCCCGATCATCAAAGATCTTATGAGCAGGGAGACAAAGTCCAAAGTCGCGGAAGATCAGCAGGGCGTGATCGGCATCAGCGGCGCGTCTGTCACCTCCGATGTGGCCAGCGCCTATAATATGCCCAAGGGCGTCTATGTGGCGCAGATCATTGAGGGGAGCGGCGCGGCTTCCTCAGAGCTGCAGGAGGGCGACATCATCACAGCGATCGACGGCCAGTCGGTCTCCGGCATGGAGGATCTGCAGAAGCAGCTTCAGTATTACGCGGCGGGCACGGAAGTGACCCTCACCGTGCAGAGGCAGGACGGCACCGGAAATTACGTCGAAAAGCAGGTGAAGGTGACCTTGAGCACCAAGGATACGATTCAAAGCGCGGAGAATTCGGACGGGAACCAGAACGGCTCCGATCAGAGCGGTTCCGATCAGGGAGGCCAAAACCGCCCGGGCAGCCAGTTCGATCAGGAAGAGAGAAGCGAAGATTTCTCAGAGGGTGAGGGAGGCAATTCGTTTTCCTTCACATTCCCCTTCGGATTCTGATCCGGCGCGGACAGTACAAATAAAAAGATTGGACAAACAGTAATATGGCAAATAATACAATCATGGAAGCGGTTCTTCGGAACGCTGCATGATGTGCGGAAGATCGGAAGAGACGGCGGGCAAGCTGATGCATATGCCGGGAGGCATTACAGTCTGTCAGGACTGCATGCAGAAGTCGATGGACATGGCAAATTCCTTTGACTGGTCCACGATCATGAACAATCCGATGTTCCAGAACCTCCAAAACCTTCCGTTTATGTCTTTCAACATGAGCGGGGACAGCGGCGGCGAAGAAAAGATAACGGATATAGAGACGGAATCCTCATCCGCAGTATCGGAAGATACTGCGGACGTCTCCGGTTCTGACGAAAATTTTGAACCCACGATTTTCGCAGAGGATGACAGCGATGTCGATGAAGATGCGGATGAAGAGGAGGCCGGGGACAAAAAGGAAAAAGACAGCGGAAGACGCCCCAACGTGAGCTTTTTGAACCTGGGCGATCTGTTCGGCGGTGGTTTTGGCGGCGGACCTCAGCCCAAAGTCAAGAAGAAAAAGAGAACCGGGCCGAAACCGGTATTTTCCATTGACAATATCCCGGCGCCCCACATCATAAAAGCGGAACTGGACAAGTACGTCATCGGCCAGGAGCACGCCAAAAAGGTGATCTCGGTCGCGGCCTACAACCACTATAAGCGCGTCAAGACAGGGACCATGGACGAGATCGAGATCGAGAAGTCCAACATCCTTCTTTTGGGGCCCACCGGCTGCGGCAAGACCTACATCGTGCGCACACTCGCGCAGCTGCTGGACGTCCCGCTGGCCATTACGGACGCCACATCCCTGACGGAAGCGGGGTATATCGGCGACGATATCGAGAGCGTGGTCTCAAAGCTCCTGGCGGAAGCGGACAACGATGTGGAGAAGACCGAGAAGGGAATCGTCTTTATCGATGAGATCGACAAGATCGCCAAAAAGCGCAACTTCAACTCCAGAGACGTGAGCGGTGAGTCGGTGCAGCAGGGCATGCTCAAGCTCCTTGAAGGCGCGGACGTGGAGGTGCCGGTAGGCGCCAACAGCAAGAGCGCGATGGTCCCGCTGACCACGATCAACACGCGCAACATCCTGTTCATCTGCGGCGGCGCGTTCCCGGATCTGGAGCAGATCATCCGAGAGCGCCTGATGGAAAAGACGTCCATCGGTTTTTCGGCTGAGATCCGAGACAAATATGATAGTGACAAGAATATTCTGAGAAAGGTCACCACCGATGACCTGCGCAAGTTCGGCATGATCCCCGAGTTCCTGGGCCGGCTTCCCGTGGTGTGCCCGATGGACGGGCTGGACGAGGATATGCTTGTCAAAATACTCAAGGAACCCAAGAACGCCATCCTCAAGCAGTACCAGAAACTGCTGGCGCTGGATGAAGTCAAATTGGAATTTGACGACGACGCGCTCCATGCCATCGCCAGGAAGGCGCTGGAGAAAGACACCGGCGCCAGGGCTCTGCGCTCGATCATCGAGGAATTCATGCTCGATATCATGTACGAGGTCCCCAAGGACGAGAACATAGGCACGGTCACGATCACAAAGGAGTACGTGGAGGGGACGGGAGGTCCCCGGATCGAGATCCGCTCCGAACATGTGGAGGGGAGCTCAAAGGTCCCGCTCCCGGACAAGCAGGCCATGGGATAAGTATTCAATAAAATTAAGAAAGCCTCTTTCGCGGCGGCCCTTTAAGGACGCGGCGGGAGAGGCTTTTTTGCGCGCAAATTTCCCGGTGAAACGGAGAAAAAATAGGCTCATATAGTGCTTGACAACCATCTCGTCAAATGCTATATTTAATTAAAACCTAATAATCCTAGTTAAATGGTATGGAATTGAAAGAGAGGATTTGTTATGAGTAATGTAAAGAAGAGCGCTACAGAACTGATCGGTGGAACACCTTTGCTGGAGCTTTCCAATTATGCCGCCTCCAAAGGAATCGAGGGGACAAAGATCATTGCAAAGCTTGAGCTTTTCAATCCTGCAGGCAGCGTGAAGGACAGGATCGCCCTGGCCATGATCGAGGACGCGGAGGAGAGAGGAGAGCTCAAGCCCGGCGCGACCATCATCGAGCCCACCAGCGGCAATACCGGTATCGGTATCGCGGCAGTCGCCACAGCGAAGGGATACAAGAGCATCCTGACACTGCCTGAGACCATGAGTGTTGAGAGAAGAAATCTTCTGAAGGCTTACGGCGCGGAGCTGGTCCTTACAGAGGGCGCCAAGGGCATGAAGGGAGCGATCGCGAAGGCGGAGGAGCTCAGGGACTCCATCCCCGGATCCGTCATCCTCGGCCAGTTCGACAACCCCGCCAACCCGAAGGCTCACTATGAGCACACAGGCCCGGAGATCTGGGAAGATACGGACGGCAATGTGGATATTTTCGTAGCGGGCGTAGGCACCGGCGGAACTCTGACCGGCGTAGGCAAGTATCTCAAAGAGAAGAATCCGAATGTCAAGATCGTGGCGGTAGAGCCCGAGTCATCCCCTGTTCTGTCCGGCGGCAAGCCCGGCGCGCACAAGATCCAGGGTATCGGTGCCGGATTCGTACCCTCCATCCTTGATACAGAGATCTATGACGAGATCATCAAGGTCCCGAACGACGAGGCGTTTGCGGAAGGCAAGGCACTTGCGATCACAGAAGGCGTTCTGACCGGTATTTCCTCCGGCGCGGCACTCTGGGCAGGCCTGCAGCTCGCCAAGAGACCTGAGAACAAGGGCAAGAATATCGTTGTCCTTCTGCCCGATTCCGGTGACAGATATCTCTCCACAGCGCTGTTTAACTAATAACCTAAGCCCGCGTATTCGCTATTCTGTCTTTATAGAAAGCGGCGGCAGCGGCATGTATGTAACTGTCGATCCACATATTGGCAAAACCGAGGGAAAGCATTCCCAAAGAGATCAGGGGTATGAAGCTCAGATACAGTCTGAAAAGACGGGCTTTGTGCCCCTGCATCATTTTGACCCCGACGCGCAGGACCTGTTTCCATGTGAGCTGCGGGAAGTCCAGAAGGAGGTAGGGCACCAGCGCGAACACAAGGTGCAGAAAGAATACGCAGCACAGGCCCAGCCCCAGCAAAATACCGAAGGTGATGATGTATCGTGCCGTCGAGCTTTCGGTGAAAAAGCAGGAATAGATCAGGGCAGGCATCATGCAGGCCAGATTCATCAGTCCGAGAACGGACTGAGTCTCCACACAGGTGTTGGAGTTAAAGCGAAATGCCGTGAACAGGTCACCTACCCGGGCTTTCTTTCCGTACTGGAAGCGCAAAAATTCCATGTCCAGGCCGATCTCCAAAAGGCCGCTCACGATGTTGATCACCAGAAAGGAGAGAGAGGTGAGGGCCAGGGAGAAAAAGGGGTTTGTGGTCTGAAACGTGGAGATCATGCAGGCAAGCGATATGACGCTTATCATGTACAGCAATACGGACGGAACCGACACGCCCAGATTGCCGAGCAGTGATTCTCTCGCATCCGCCTTCAGAAGAGATACATTCTTATATATGTTCATCAGTATTATTCCTCTATATAACGCCCGTGAAAGTGTGCAGGCCGTATTGTTCCAGAAACTCCTCCAGCGTGATGCCGTACATCTGGTACATCAGGTTATTGAACTCCTGCAGGCGCGCGGGATCGTGCAGGATATCGATGAGAGTGACGATCATCACGGCCAGTATGGCGGTGCTGACCACGATCGCCGTCAGCCCGATGATAAAAGCGGCGCGGGCCCGCTTGCTCATCTTATCGCTCTTTCCCCTTGAAATGACGGCCATGGTAATGGCAATGGCCGCGGGGATGTAGGGGATGAGGACAGGGGAGAGAAGCATGGTAAAAACAGAGAGGCACGCAATGTACATTGCCGTGCGGGCAAGCCTGTCTCCCGAAGTGGGCGCGTATGCGGTATTACCGTTTTGCTCGGGATATTGTCTGTAAACTTTCATAAGATAAGCGTCTCCTTTTTTAACAGTATAGCCATGCGGCAGGTAAAAGTAAATTTATTATTGACACATTAGTGTGCCTGCGTTATGATAGCACGAAGATAATAATGATTCTCTTATTCAGAGTGGTGGAGATACATAGGATCTATGAAGCCACGGCAACCCCATGTACGATTTTGAGATCGACCCAAAGGAAGGTGCCATCCTGAGCGAGAAACCTAAAGAAGGTGCATCGAACAATAAGGGATTTGTATTTTTGCATATTTTGCATTGAGCGAATCCGTCGGGCACCCGCCCGGCATTTTTTTATGTGAGAAAGCTGTTGTGTGTAGGAGTGGAAAGGAGCAGCAATTATCAATGGCGAATTACGTTTTTACCTCTGAATCTGTGACGGAGGGACATCCCGACAAAGTGTGCGATACGATTTCGGATTCTATCCTTGACGCCTGCCTCGCGCAGGATCCCATGAGCCGGGTGGCATGCGAGACAACGGCATGCACAGGGTTCGTTCTGGTCTTCGGCGAGATCACGACCAAGGCGAGGGTCGACTATCAGAGAGTGGTGAGGGAAACGATCCGCGAGATCGGGTACACCCATTCTCAGATCGGATTTGACGCGGACACCTGCGCGGTCATGGTGGCGCTGGACAGACAGTCCGCGGACATCGCCATGGGCGTGGACAAAGCGCTGGAAGCCAAGAGGGGCACCATGTCAGACGAGGAGATCGAGGCGATCGGCGCGGGCGATCAGGGCATGATGTTCGGCTACGCCAGCAATGAGACCAAAGAGTTCATGCCGTACCCCATCTCCCTGGCGCATAAGCTCGCCCGGAGACTGACCGAGGTGAGAAAAGACGGGACGCTGCCTTATCTTCGTCCCGACGGCAAGACGCAGGTCAGTGTGGAGTACGATGAAAACGACGATCCGGTGCGCCTGGAGGCGGTGGTGGTCTCCACCCAGCATGATGACGATGTTACGCAGGAACAGATCCACGAGGATATCCGCAAGTACGTCCTTGATGCCGTGCTCCCTAAGGAGCTGATCGATGAAAATACCAAGTTCTACATCAATCCCACAGGGCGCTTTGTGATCGGCGGACCCCAGGGAGACGCGGGTCTGACCGGACGTAAGATCATCGTCGACACGTACGGCGGCATGGCAAGACATGGCGGCGGGTGCTTCTCCGGCAAGGACTGCACCAAGGTCGACCGGAGCGCCGCGTACGCGGCCAGATATGCCGCCAAGAACCTGGTGGCGGCCGGCTTCGCGGACAGGATGGAGATCCAGCTCTCCTACGCGATCGGCGTCGCGCATCCCACATCCATCATGGTGAATACCTTCGGCACGGGAAAGGTGCCGGACAAGATGATCGAGGAGGTCATCCGCAAAAACTTCGACCTCAGACCGGCGGGCATCATTGAGATGCTGGATCTGCGCAGACCGATCTACAAGCAGACCGCCGCGTACGGGCACTTCGGCAGAGACGATCTGGATCTGCCGTGGGAGCGGCTTGATCTGGTGGACAAGCTCAAAGAGCAGCTTTGAGCTGAGAACTGTTCCGTATGATCCGTATAAGATGAGATTTAAGAGGGGCTTGAGGCGGCGCATTTTGCGCCGCCTCAACTGTACTTTACTATATTTGCCCGAACACCTTTTGGGACAATTTTTCGGCCCAAAAAAATTCAAAAAGTGTGTTGACAAGTGGCGGTTAAAAAGATAGAATACTATTTGTTCGCGCGACAGCGGCGGACCAAAAAAACAAGACGCAGAGGTGCTGCACCACCGTTTTGGAGAGGTAGCGAAGTGGTCATAACGCGGCGGTCTTGAAAACCGTTTGTCCTCACGGGCACATGGGTTCGAATCCCATCCTCTCCGCTGATCGGATTCAGTTTTCATACTGTATAAGATCATTAAAATAGTAAATATCAGAACTTACATTTGTAGGTATCTGCCTGGAGAAATACCCAAGCTGGCCGAAGGGGCTCCCCTGGAAAGGGAGTAGGTCGGGAGAACCGGCGCGAGGGTTCAAATCCCTCTTTCTCCGCT
>CAJOLP010000087.1 GCA_905235465.1 uncultured Lachnospiraceae bacterium
CATTCGGTGGACGCCAGAAAGAAGCCTTTGCTGTTTGATATCTATACGGTGGATGTGGACCTTTCCATGGGAAGAAGGGCGGAGGAGAAACTCGTGCAGAGTCTCAAAAACCGCAATATCGCCCTCGCACAGACAACGCCCTACCGGTTTCCCGAGGCCGGCCCCGCCGGGATGGAGGGGCGGCCGGTGATCGTCGGCGCGGGGCCAGCCGGTCTTTTCTGCGCGCTCATGCTGGCGGAGCACGGTTACAGGCCCCTTCTTTTAGAACGCGGGAAGCCCGTGGAGGAGCGCGCGCGGGACATCGAGCAGTACTGGGAGACGGGGAGACTGGATCCCGCTTCCAATGTGCAGTTCGGAGAGGGCGGCGCCGGCACATTTTCCGACGGCAAGCTCAACACGCAGATCAATGACAGAACGGGGAGAAGCGCGGAGGTGCTCCGTATTTTTACAGAGGCAGGGGCGCCGGAAGATATTCTGTACGAAAGCCGGCCGCACATCGGGACGGACAAATTGAGGACTGTGATCCCCGCGCTGCGGGAGCGGATCATACGGGCCGGCGGCGAGGTGCGATTTTGCGCGCAGGTCACGGATATCGTGACGGAGGGCGGAAGGCTGGTGGCGCTGGTCCTTGAGAGCGGCGAGAGGATCAGGACACAGGCGGCTGTGCTGGCCATCGGGCACAGCGCCAGGGACACCCTGACCATGCTCTTTGAGAGGGGGATTCCCATGAAGCAGAAGGCGTTTGCCGTGGGGCTCAGGGTCTCCCATCCCCAGAGCATGATCGACAGCGCGCAGTATGGTGTCTGTGAGAAGAATGAGATGAAGGCGATGGGACTGGCGCCCGCCAGCTACAAGCTGACGAGGACGGTCAGCTCCGGACGGGGCGTCTACTCCTTCTGCATGTGTCCGGGCGGATACATCGTGGACGCGTCATCGGAGCCCGGCAGGACAGCGGTCAACGGCATGAGCGGGTATTTAAGAGACAGCGGGCGCGCGAACAGCGCGATCGTCTGCACGGTGGATCCGCAGGAATTCGGCGGGGACCACCCGCTGCAGGGCATGCTTTTCCAGAGAGAGCTGGAGGAGAGGGCTTATGCGCTGGGAGGCGGCGCCGTACCGGTGCAGCGGTATGAGGACCTGAAAAAATGCTTTGAGGACAGGCAGGAGGGCGGCCGTACCGCGGCCGGCCAGATCCCCGGTGACAGGACAAAATTCTGCGCGGACCTCTGCATACGCGGGCGCTTTAAGGAGGCGGATCTGAGCGGTCTTTTGCCGGCGGAGATGACGGCGGATCTCATTGAGGGAATGGAGTATTTTGACCGCGTCATACCGGGTTTCGCCGGGCCGCAGGCTCTTGCGGCGGGCGTAGAGAGCCGCACATCCTCGCCGGTGAGGATCATAAGGGAAGAGGATCTGCAGTCGCCGGTGAAGGGACTCTACCCCTGCGGCGAGGGTGCCGGCTACGCGGGCGGCATCATGTCAGCAGCCATAGACGGGATCCGGGTGGCCGAGGCCATCCGAAAAGAGTATGGATTTATCAAAAAAGGAGAGCCGGAATGAGTACAGTATTGGATATTTGCAGCAGAGCGGCTGGCGTGAAATATGACGTGCAGAAGCTGACGACGGATGAAAAGAACGAAGCGCTCACGCGGGCGGCGGAAAGGCTGATCCAAAGACAGGAGGAGATCCTTGCCGCGAACCAAAAGGATATAGACAACGGGATCGCCGGCAATATGCCGGAGGGCCTGATCGACAGGCTGACCCTTACGGGGGACCGCATAGAGCAGATCGCGGAGGGGCTAAGAGAGGTGGCGGCGCTTCCCGATCCGGTAGGACAGGTGATGGAAGAGTTTACGCGCCCCAACGGACTTAAAATACGGAAAGTGCGCGTGCCCATGGGCGTCATCGGTGTGATCTATGAGTCCAGGCCCAACGTGACGGCGGACGCCTTCGCGCTCTGCTTTAAGGCGGGCAGCGCCGTGATCCTCAAGGGCGGGAGCGACGCGATCCACTCCAATGTCGCCATCACACAGGTGCTGCGGGATTCCCTCGCGGAGTGCGGGATCACACCGGACGCCGTGCAGCTGATCGCGGTCACGGACAGGGCGGCCACAAGGGAGTTTATGACCATGCGCGATTATGTCGACGTGCTCATCCCGCGGGGCGGGGCCGGCCTCATCCGGGCAACGGTCGAGAACAGCAAAATTCCGGTCATAGAGACCGGAACCGGAAATTGCCATATTTATGTGGATAAGGACGCGGACATTGAAAAAGCCATCCCGATCATCATCAATGCCAAAACACAGAGGATCGGCGTCTGCAACGCGGCGGAGTCACTGGTCGTGCACAGCGCTGTGATGGAGCAGTTCCTTCCCGCGTTTTCTGAGGCCATGCACAGCCGCGGCGTGGAGCTGCGGGCGGATGAGGCCTCCAGGGCATTTCTCCCCTATGCCAATGAGGCGGCAGAGGAGGATTACGGGCGCGAGTATCTGGACCTTATCATGTCCGTAAAGACGGTGGATTCCGCGGAGGAAGCGATCGAACACATCAACCGGTACCACACGGGACATTCCGATTCCATCATCACGGAAAACAGGGAGACTGCGAAAAAGTTCCTGGACCAGGTGGATTCCGCCTGTGTCTATGTGAATGCGTCCACGCGGTTCACGGACGGATTTGAGTTCGGATTCGGCGCGGAGATCGGCATCAGCACGCAGAAGCTGCACGCCAGAGGTCCCATGGGGCTGACCGAGATCACATCTTACAAATACACCATCGAGGGGGACGGCCAGATCCGCGGGTGAGTATTCATCCGCGATCCGTCCCGGCCTGCGCCACGAAAGTCTATTCGTCCCATCCTTCATAGAGGCGGACGATCACGGCGATCTGGCGCAGATGCTCATTTTCGCCCAGCGTTATATCTTCGGGATCGGAGACGGGAGGCATATCCAGCGTATCGAGCAGTTCCGTCTGAATCCAGTTTCTGCACTCTTCGATGGCGTCGTTGATGCATTCGTCCAGAGTCTCGCCCTTTGCGGTGCACATCTCAAGATCGGGGAAGTAGGCCGTATACGCGCCGCTCTCTGTCTTCTTAAATACTGCCGGATACTGAAAAGTCATAGTAACCTCCATGCAAATCAATGCAATTCTTCAAATTGGTCTAATAAATGAAAAAAATCCAATCGCTGCAATGAAAAATGTCCCGGTTAAATTGCTCTGAAAGAGCGGATGGATGAACCTGATCCTTCCCGAGCGAAAGAGGGAATGAGGGCTGCGGCTCCCGCAGCCCGAAAGCCCACTGTCTGAGACGTCCGGTCATCAGAGCGGACGTCGAGTTTGGAAATGCGGTTCCCTCTGCAGCGAGGAGAAGGATCAGTGTGAATCCCCGCGATTTCAACGCAATTTAATAGGGACATTTTATTTGCTGCGAATGATTATTTTTTACAGAGCTTTTGCGCAGCGGGCGATCGGCTCCAGAAGGTTTCCGGGGACAAAGAGATGTCCGTAGCCCGTTCCCAGATCCAGATTCTTTTTCCGCGCTCCGTGGAAGTCGCTGCCGCCGCTGTAAAGGAGTCCGAAGCGGTCCGCAAGGCGCATGAGGGCAGCCGTGTCCGCCGGTTTATGCGTGGGGTAGTAGACTTCGATGCCGCGAAGGCCCCGGTCCGCGAGCTGTCCCACGAACTGTTCCAGCTGCGCAGTGTCAAAATGATATTGGAGAGGGTGCGCCATTACCGGCACGCCGTGATAGGTGAGCAGTAATTCTATAGCCTCTTCGGGCGTTATCTTCGCGCGCGGGATGTAATAGGGGCAGTCATCCCCGATCAGTTTGTTAAAGGCTTCTTCCACGGAGCCGATCAGTCCATGATCCACCAGGTGCTGCGCGATGTGGGGCCTTGCGATGATCCTGTCGGGAAATTCCCTTTCCAGCTCCTCAACGGTGACGGGATAGCCGTGCTCCGTCAGGAGCGCGCACATCTTGTGATTGCGGCCTACTCTTGAATCCGCGAGGTCGGCCAGCTGCGTCCTAAAGGAGGGGGATTCCCAGTCCTGGAAAAGTCCCACGAAATGGATGTCCTGTCCGTTGTATTCAGCGGAGAGTTCGATGCCGGGAACGATGATCGGCGCGGGTTCTCCCGCTTCGCGCATCTTATCCGCGGCGTCAAGCGCTTCCTGAATGCCGTCCACCGTGTCGTGGTCGGTCAGGGCCATGGCGCCCAGTCCTTTCTCAGATGCATACCGAACCAGTTCGGAGGGCGTATATGTCCCGTCCGATCTTGTGGAGTGTGTGTGGAGGTCAATGGGCACAGAAGCCGGAAGATCAGTCCTCATCCTTTACTGCCTCGTAAACGGTGCGCTTGCGCGCGTCCGCGTTGTTTTCAAGATACTCGTCGTATGTGGTCACCTTGTCGATCATGCCGCCGTCGGGCAGGATCTCGATGATGCGGTTGGCCGTCGTCTGCACGACCTGATGGTCGCGGCAGGCGAAGAGCTCGACGCCGGGGAATTTGATCATGCCCTCGTTGAGCGCCGAGATGGATTCCATATCCAGGTGGTTGGTGGGCTCGTCGAAGATCAGGCAGTTGGCGCCGCTGATCATCATCTGGGAGAGCTGGCAGCGCACGCGCTCGCCTCCGGAGAGGACATTGAGTTTTTTGACGCCGTCATCGCCGGCAAAGAGCATTCTGCCCAAAAAGCCGCGCACATATGTGACATCCTTGATGGGGGAGTAGCCGGTAAGCCATTCCGTGATGGTCAGGTCGCTGTTGAATTCCGCGGTGTTGTCCTTGCGGAAATAGGCCTGGGAGGTGGTGACGCCCCACTTGTAGGTGCCCTCGTCGGGCTCCATGTTGCCCATCAGGATCTCGAAGAGGGTGGTCTTGGCCAGCTCCTGGCTGCCCACAAAGGCGATCTTGTCGTCGTGACCCACCACAAACGAGATGTTGTCCAGAACTTTTACGCCGTTTACGGTCTTGCTGATGCCGCTGACGGTGAGCACTTCGTTTCCGATCTCTCTGTCCGGACGAAAGTCGATGTAGGGATATTTGCGGCTTGAGGGTTTGATCTCGTCAAGCTGTATTTTTTCAAGGGCCCTCTTGCGGCTCGTCGCCTGCTTGGATTTCGAGGCGTTGGCGGAGAAGCGGGAGATGAACTCCTTGAGTTCCTTGATCTTTTCCTCCTTCTTCTTGTTGGCCTCCTTCATCTGGCGGATGAGCAGGCGCGAGGATTCGTACCAGAAATCATAGTTGCCCGCGTACAGCGTGATCTTGCCGTAATCGATGTCCGCGATGTATGTGCAGACCTTGTTGAGAAAATACCGGTCGTGGGAAACGACGATCACCGTGTTCTCAAAACCGATCAAAAATTCCTCGAGCCACGCGATGGCGTCCAGATCCAGATGGTTGGTGGGCTCGTCCAGAAGAAGGATGTCGGGGTTGCCGAAAAGGGCGCGCGCCAGCAGCACTTTGACCTTCTGGGCGCCTGTAAGCTCGCGCATGAGGTAGGTGTGGAGTTCGGTCTCCACGCCCAGGCCGTTGAGGAGGGATTCCGCATCGGACTCCGCCTCCCAGCCGCCAAGCTCCGCGAATTCCGTCTCCAGCTCGCTCGCCTTGATGCCGTCCTCGTCGGAGAAATCCTCTTTCATATAGAGGGCATCCTTTTCCTTCATGATCTCAAAAAGTCTGGGATTGCCCTGCATGACCGTGTCCAGAACGGTCTGATTGTCGTATTTATTCTGATCCTGCTCCAGGAAAGAAAGGCGCTGCCCCGGGGTGATGGCGACATAGCCCTCGGTCGTCTCGAGCTGTCCGCTCAGGATCCGGAGAAATGTGGATTTGCCGGCTCCGTTCGCGCCGATGATGCCGTAGCAGTTGCCCTCCGTAAATTTGATATTGACATCCTCGAAGAGGGCCTTTTTGCCAAGACGCAGTGTACAATTAATCGCTTGAATCATGTTCCTGTCACCTGTCCCTTAAACTCTGAATATGATTAAATTTAATCAGCGCTAAAATGATACCATGG
>CAJOLP010000088.1 GCA_905235465.1 uncultured Lachnospiraceae bacterium
AGTGACCGGCTGTTTGCCGATCTCGTGCGGGAGGCCCATGCCCGCGGGATGCGGGTGATCATTGACGGGGTCTTCAATCACTGCGGGGCCTCGCACTATTGGATGGATCGGGACGGTATTTATACCGGGAGAGAGGGGTACGCCCCCGGCGCCTATCAGCGGGAGGATTCGCCCTATCACGACTTTTTTGAGTTTATAGAGGAGCACTGGCCCGAGCCGCCGGTATATGACGGCTGGTGGGGCTATGAGACGCTGCCCAAACTCAATTACGAGGCTTCTAAGGAGCTGGTGGAGGAGATCCTGCGCGTTGCGGCCAAGTGGGTCTCGCCGCCCTTTAACGCGGACGGCTGGCGTCTGGATGTCGCGGCGGATCTTGGGCATTCCGAGCAGTTCAATCACTATTTTTGGCAGCGGTTCCGAAAGGCCGTCAAGGAGGCGAATCCGGACGCGCTCATTCTGGCCGAGAACTACGCCGATTCTTCCGCCTGGCTGGGCGGCAGGGAATGGGACGGGATCATGAATTACGAGGGATTTATGGATCCTGTGGGCTGGTTTCTCACCGGAATGGACAAGCACTGCGACGTGTACGCGCCCGAGCTGATCGGCGATGCCGAGGCGTTCTGGCGGGGCGTGCGTTTCCTGGATCAGGACAAAATACCGCAGGCCGCCCTGTCGGTCAGCATGAATCAGCTTTCCAATCACGACCACACAAGATTTCTTACCCGCACCAGCCGGGTCGTGGGAAGGCTTGGCAAGGAGAAGGGGCCGGAGTACTGGGTCTGGAAAGAGGCCTTGCAGACTTGGCTTGCGGACGAAGGCGAGTACGGAAACGAGTACGGAAACGAAAATGACAGCGATTGGGACAGCGCTGTGTTTACATCCAGAGATGCGGAAAGGGGCACGCGGCGCGCTGTTTTTAAGGAAGCCGCCGTGCTGCAGATGACATTTCCGGGCGCGCCGACCGTGTACTACGGCGATGAGGCCGGGCTGTGCGGATTTACGGATCCGGACAATCGGCGGCCGTATCCGTGGGGCAGAGAGGACCAGGAGCTGGTATCGCTCCACAGGGAGCTGATCCGGATCCGCCATGAAAACTCGTGTCTGCGGAACGGGTCGCTGGTGCGGCTGCACGATGAGTTCAATGTGCTGTCTTACGGGCGCTTTGATGAGAAGGGAAGCTGTGTTGTCGTCATAAACAACCGGGACGAGGCGTATGAGGCGCAGATCCCTGTCGGCTATGCCGGCGTCGGGGACAGGGCGTATGAGGCAGAGATGCCGGCCAAATATGCGGGAGTGATTGGCAAAGCGAACAGCGAAGGCGCCGCCAAGGGCAAGGCGAAGGGCAAAGCGAACAGTGAAGGTGCCAAGGACAAAGCGAATAAAGAAATGGTGATGCTGCTGGAGACCGGGCGGGACGGATTCGTGACCGGCCCGTCGCCGCAGACTTACGCGGTGCGCGACGGGCAGATCACCATCAGGCTGGAGCCGGAGTCAGCCATTATTTTGAAAGAAAAAAGGCAGGGAAGCCGACGGCCTCCAAAAAGAGGATCAGCATGACGGCAGGGACGACATAGCGGATCATGGTGGTGTACAGGCGCTTGTGCTTGAAGGGGTGGCCGCCGTATTCCACTTCGCTGATGATCCACTTGGAGCCGACGATCCATCCGATCAGGATCGCGGACAGGAGCGAGATGAAGGGCATCATGAGGCTGTTGCTGATGTAGTCCATGAGGTCCAGGATCTGGCCGATGCTGCCGTTGGGGAGCGGTATTTCCGCGTAAAAGACGCTGTACCCCAGCGCCACCACCACCGACGCGGCGGTGTAAATAATGGTGAGCGCGATCGTGGTCGCGTGTCGGGGCGTGCCAAAGAGCTCCATGCAGTTGGCGACGATCGTCTCCAGGACGGACACGCAGCTTGTGAGCGCCGCGAAGGCCGCCATGAGGAAGAAGACCAGGCCGACGACCCGGCCCAGGCCGCCCATGGAGGCAAAGATCTTGGGGAGAGAGACGAACATGAGGCTGGGGCCTGCTTTCATCCCATCAATGCCGGAAAACACGTAGATAGCGGGGATGATCATCATGCCCGCCAGAAGGGCGACGCCCGTGTCGAAGAATTCGATCTGATGCACGGACTCGTTGATATCCACATCTTTGCCGATGTAAGAGCCGTAAGTGATCATGATGCCCATGGACACGCTGAGCGAGAAGAAGATCTGGCTCATGGCGTCCAAAAGGATCAGGAGAAAGCGCCTTACAGTGAGGCCCTCAAAATTGGGCTTAAGATATACCGCGAGGCCCTGCATGCCCGTGCGCGTGATGCCGGTCTCGTCGGTGTGGCTCAGTGTCAATGTAAAAACAGCGATCGCTATGATCATCACCAGCATGAGCGGCATCAGAACGCGGGAACATTTCTCGATTCCCTTCTCCACACCGTTAAAGACGATAAAGGCCGTCAGCAGCATGAAAATGACCGCGTAAAGCGAGGATTCCCCCGGGGAAGTGATAAAGCCCGTGAAGTAATCGTCCGCGGCAGCGGCTTCGCCCTGCCCGGTCAGAAATGTGACGATATATTTGGTGATCCAGCCGCCGATGACGGCGTAGTAGGTCATGATGATCACGGGGACCAAAAAAGTGAGGACGCCCAAAAAACTCCATTTGGCGTTCATCTGGCCGTATGCTTTGATCGAGCTCTTGCCGGTCTTGCGCCCGATGGAAATATCCGAGATCAGAAGCGTGTAACCGAAGGTCAGGGTGAGGATGAGGTAGATCAGGATGAAAAGACCGCCGCCATCCTTCGCGGCCAGATAAGGGAAGCGCCAGAGATTGCCCACGCCGACCGCGCTGCCCGCGGCGGCCATGACAAAGCCGATCTGTCCTGTAAAGCTGCCTCTGCGGCGGTGTGACTTTTTGGATTTAGTATTGCTCAATGATGTGTACCTGCTTTCTTGATGTTGTGTGCAATGCTGTTGTCGTGCACCTCAATACTTGATGTTGTGTGCAGTGCTGTTGCTGTGCACCTCAATACTTGGTGCTGTGCGCAGTGCTGTTGCTGTGCACAAAGATTATAGCATACGTATAAACAGTTCACATCAGAAAAGTATGCTATAATAACTAAAGAGCACGTTTCAGTATGAAGTTCGGAAACTGAAAGGGTCAGTTTTTTATGCGGAAGTTTAAAAATATCGTGGTCGGCGGTATCGAGACCAAGATCCTGGAGCTGGTGGTGTTCGCCATGATCCTGATCGTGGCGGTCTGCTCGGCCCTGATCTACTATCAATACAAGATCCTCGGGGAAGCGATCAACAAAACGAATGATAAGCAGCAGCAATCCATCACGGAGACAACGACTTCTGTGATCGACCGGATCCTGAGGAACAACATGGAGGTGAGGACCAACCTCCAGGCGGAAATCGCCAATGAGATCTTTGAGGATCTGGAAGACCGCGTGGACACGCTCGGATTCGTCGCGAGCGAACTGTTTAACAATGAGTCGGACTACAAGATGGTCGAATACAATCCTCCCGATCCGGATATGGACGGACTGGTCACATCGCAGACGATCATCGCGCCCGGCGTTAATGAGGCGGATGTCGCGGACCGCATCGGTATTGCCGGTAATCTCAACGGCATTATGACCGCGCAGTATTTTGAAGATGATGAGATCAATTCCTGCTTTGTCGCGCTGCCGGAAGGCGTCATGATCTCCGTGGACGACCGCTCCGCCTCCAAGTTTAATAAGGACGGCACCCCTGTCCAATACGATCCCCGTGAGCGCGGATGGTACAAGATGGCGGAGGAAAAGAGGCATGTGATCTTTTCAAACATTGATTCCGACGCCTTCACCGGGGAGATGTGCATCACCTGCGCCCATCCGGTCTATGTGCACGGGAGGCTTGCGGCTGTCATAGGCGCGGACCTGTTTCTCAACACCATGGAGGAGCTCATCGATGAATCCGCCTATGGATCCGGCGGCTTCATGTGCGTGATCAACCAGGATGGGCAGGTAGTATTTTCGCCGAAAGAAGAGGGCATCTTCAAGGTGAACCGCTCCGCGGAGGCCCAGGATCTGAGGAAGAGCGACAATAAGGAGCTGGCATCCGTGGTCACGGACTCGCTCAGGGAAAAGACAGATATCCGCCTGGTGAAGATCGAGGACAAGGAATACTACATGGTCGGCGTGCCGATGGAGACGCCCGGATGGGCGCTTTTGTCTGTATTTAGCCGGGAAAACGAGGAGCGGCCCGCCGCCATCCTGCGCGAGAATTATCAGCAGATCCAGGACGAGGCGGACGCCGAGATCGCGGCGGCGCAGAGGTCGATCTATCTGCTGCTCATTGTGGTTTTGCTGGCCGTGTCTATTGTTTTGATCGTCATCGCCGCGGCGATGGGCCAGAGGATCGTCCACCCGCTCAACAAGATGACGGCCAAAATACAGTCGCTGGACGGCACGAATATGGCGTTCGAGATGGTGGACGCCTACCGGACCGGGGACGAGATCGAGGTGCTGGCGGACTCCTTCTCCAGGCTCACCAAGAGAAATATAGACTATGTGGAAGAGGTCAGGCGCGTCAGTACGGAAAAAGAGCGTATTGCCGTGGAGCTGGATATGGCAAGGAAGATCCAGGAGAGCATGCTGCCCCATACTTTTCCGGCTTTCCCGGACCAGACCGCATTTGACCTCTACGCGGTCATGGATCCCGCCAGAGAGGTGGGCGGCGATTTCTACGACTACTTCATGATCGATGAGGATCACCTGTGCCTGGCCATCGCGGACGTCAGCGGGAAGGGTATCCCCGCGGCGCTGTTCATGATGGCCTGCATGCTGAATCTCGAAAACTTCGCAGCGTTCGACCTCTCGCCGGCGGAGATCCTCACCAGGACAAATGAGGCCATCTGCAGGAACAATCAGATGGAGATGTTTGTCTCGACGTGGCTGGGCATACTCGAGATCAGCACAGGCAAGCTCATCGCGGCGAATGCCGGTCACGAATATCCCGCGATCATGCGGGACAACAAATTTGAACTCTTTAAGGATGAGCACGGACTCGTCATGGGCGGCCTCGAGGGCGTCACCTACCACGAATACGAGCTCACCCTCAATCCCGGCGACAAGCTGTTTGTCTACACGGACGGCATCGTGGAGGCGGTCAACAAGGACATGGAGCAGTTCGGCACCGACCGGATGATCGATGTCCTCAACAAGACGCCGGAGGCCAGCCCCCAGCTGCTGGTCGAAAACGTCCTTCATGCCGTGGACGACTTTGTCGGCGACTGCGAGCAGTTCGACGACCAGACCATGCTGTGCGTGGTGTATGTTGGGTGAGTGGATTCTTTTATAATTGATGATGTTGTTTGGGTTAAGCAGGCAGCGCCGGGGGCGCTGCCTGCTTTGTTGTGGTGGGGGTTGGCTTGGTTTTGTGCCGCGGCGGTGCGTTTCGCGCTGCGGCGGCCGGGTATTGACCCATATCGCGCATCTTGGCAAATTGGGTCAATTGCTTGCAGCGCGTTTCGCGCTGCGGCGGGTCGGTATTGACCCATATCGCGCATCTTGGCAATTTGAGTCAAAACGCTGAGGCGGGAATTGCGCTGCGGCGAGCAGGGTATTGACCCAAATCGGCGAATCTGAAAATTTGAGTCAAAACGCTGAGGCGGGAATTGCGCTGCGACGATCTGAGTGTTGACCTGAATCGGCAAATCCAGCAATTTGAGTCAAAACGCTGCGGAGATTTACGAGCTGCGGCGATCTGAGTGTTGACCTGAATCGGCGAATCTGGCAATTTGAGTCAAAACGCCGCGGAGATTTACGAGCTGCGGCGATCTGAGTGTTGACCCAAATCGGCGAATCCAGCAATTTGAGTCAAAACGCCTCGGAGATTTACGAGCTGCGGCGATC
>CAJOLP010000089.1 GCA_905235465.1 uncultured Lachnospiraceae bacterium
ACATCCGGCACATGCTTTTCCCTCGCGCCGTCTGTGACGCCTGCCACCAGCTCCTTCATCGGCTCGCCGCAGCAGGAAGGAGAACATCCCTTGCTGTTGAGTTTGACCACAATGCTGCCGCATTTCTCACAACGATAAAACTGTAATGCCATTATTGCCCCTTTCTACCTTTTTTCAGGTCTGTCAATTCAAGTTGTTGGTTGCTATACGCACTTTCTATTCTACCGTATCTGACATAAAAAGGAAAGCAATTTCGCCCTCTTACTCGTCCTCCGTTTTCTCAAGATACGCCCGGAGCCGGCGTGCGGCCTCCTCGTCCATTCCGGCCAAAATACCGCCCTTGGACACCCCGTCGGGCGTCCTGTAATGCTCACGCATCTGTGCTTTTGTCTGCCTGACCTCCTCCAAAAGTCCGGCGGCGGACATGCGGTACGCCCCTGCGCCGTAGATGATCACCTGCTCCACCGCGTCGGAGGTGGCGACGGTCACCTTGTACTTTCTGGAAAGCTCGTGGGCCGCCTTCTCGATGTACAGATCCGCGGTCTCCGCCTCCTTTGTGTAGATGACGTCGATGCCGCCGACGTGCAGAACTTCGCCGCGGCCGCCGCGCACTTTGTAGGCGTCAAAGACCAGGATCAGATGCTCTTTCCTGAATCCGGCAAAGTCCGCCAAGGTTTCGATCAGGCGGTCCCGGGCGGCCATGATATCCGTTTCCGCCAGCCCGCGCAGTTCATCCCACGCGAATATGATATTGTAGCCGTCCACAAGAAGATATTCTTTCTCCGGCACTTTGGGCTTCCGGGCTCTGGGGTCCGGCTCCGCGCCGATCACCCGGGCGGGGCGCTTTTTGCCCCTTAAGGCACTCTCCTCCCGGTCCTCATACTGATTTTTGATGGGCCCGTAGGTGCGCTCAAAGATCCGCCGCAGTTCCTCCTCCTGCGCAAAGATCCGGGATTCCCGCTCGCCGAACGACTCCTTTCTCTCCTCCCCGGCGTCCCTGACACCGGCGCGAAGGCCTGTCCTGCCGCGCTCCCCGTAGGCCAGGTCCTGCTGCCAAGCGGGATCCTCCTGTCTGCCCAAGGATAAATCTTTGTCTCCCGGCTCTCTCCAGCCCGAATCCACGTGCATGCGCTGCCGCACTTCATCCCAGGGCACGAGCGTGCCCGCCCCGTGGGAGCAAAAGACTGACCCGGTGGGATTGCGTCTGTCCATCTCCGGATCGTAGCCGGAGGCCTCGATCACTTCCTCCGCATTTTTGCAGGGCTCATACCCCTTCAGGGAGCAGGTGATCTGCCCCTCGCCGTGGGTGTAGGCGGCCAGCGTCCCCGCGTAATTGCCGATCGCTGACACCGGCGCGCTCCCCGTGATCACGGAGCGCCCCTCCTCCAGATCCGGCTGCGCGAAAGAGGCGCCCATCTGCTGCAGGTCCGTGAGTGCCCTGCCCAGCGCCTCCTGCGGTATTTCGAGCCGGAAATTGTAATAGGGCTCTAAAAGCACGCTCTCCGTCATCATCAGGCCCTGCCGCACCGCGCGGTACGTCGCCTGGCGGAAATCGCCGCCCTCCGTGTGCTTGACGTGGGCCTTGCCCGTAAGGAGCGAGATCTTCATATCCGTGATCTCGGCGCCCGTCAGCACGCCGCGGTGCCTGTGCTCCTCCAGATGTGTCATGATCAGGCGCTGCCAGTTGGTCGCCAGCGTGTCCGGCCGGCAGTGGTTTTCCAGTACCAGACCGCTCCCCGGCACGCCCGGCTCCAGCAGCAGGTGGACCTCCGCGTAGTGCCGCAGCGGCTCAAAATGCCCCACGCCTTCCACAGCCCGCGCGATGGTCTCCTTGTAGATGATCGAGGGGTCCCCGAAGCTGACACTGATCCCGAACCGCTCCAGGATCATGCGCTGCAGGATCTCCTTCTGCACCTGTCCCATGATCTGGGCGGTGATCTCCTTCTTATCCTCGTCAAAGTACAGCTGAAGCGTCGGATCCTCTTCCTCTAAAATGCTCAGATCCCGATAGGCCTTGAACACATCCACGCCGGGCGGAAGCTGCACCGCGCACCGAAGGACGGGCTGCAGAAGCTCCTTCTGCGCGCCCTTCTCAGCGCCGATCCCCTGCCCGACATGCGTGCGGGTAAGGCCTGTCACAGCGCAGACTTCTCCCGCGGCAGCCTCCTGTTCCGTCTCATATTTGCTCCCGGAATAGAGGCGGATCTGCTCCACCTTTTCGGGGTTTCCCTTCTCGTCGGTGCAGTCGGCCAGCGGTGTTTTGACCCTGAGGCGCCCGCCCGTCAGCTTCATCCAGGTGAGCCTCGCGCCGCCGTCCCGCGTGATCTTAAAGACCTTCGCGGCAAAGTCGTCCCCGTAAACGGGCGGATCGATCAGCGTGTCCAGGCTCCACAAAAGGTCCCTTACGCCCTCCTCTCTGAGCGCCGCGCCGAAAAGGACAGGGAAGAGTTTTTGCGAGGCTGTGAGCCGGCGGATCTCCTCCATGCTGACCCCCTGTCCATCCAGATACCGGCTGAGCAGCCCGTCGTCGCAGACCGCGATCTCCTCCTGCACCTCGTCGGAAAAAGGAGCAATCTCATCCAGCCCCTGCGGCAAAATGTCGACGCAGTTTAAACCCAGCTCCCGGTGAATGGCGTCCAGAAGCGCCTCGCGGTCAGCGCCGCTTTGATCCATCTTGTTGACAAAGATAAACGCCGGCACTTCGTAGTGAGAAAGGAGGCGCCACAGTACTTTGACCTGTCCGTTCACGCCGTCCGCCGCGCTGATGACCAGCACCGCGCAGTCGAGCACGCCAAGAACACGCTCCATCTCCGTCGAGAAGTCGACGTGTCCGGGCGTGTCCAGAAGTGTATATCGTTTCGCCCCTGTCTCAAACCTTGCCTGCTTGGAGAAGATGGTGATCCCTCTGTCCTTTTCCATGAGGTCCGTGTCCAAAAAAGCGTCGCCGTGGTCGACGCGGCCCGCCTTGCGCACGGCCCCCGTGATATGCAGCATGGCCTCCGAGAGCGTCGTTTTTCCGGCATCCACATGCGCGAGAATGCCAAGGATCAGGTTCTGTTTCGTCATGATTCTTCCTAATTCCTATTGTTTTGCATCTGAAAACGATTATACTAAAGAAGTGTTCCGTTTGGAAACACATTATTCCGGCCTTTTGTCCGGTATCCGGAAAGCCACAGTTAAGTAAAAGGAGGAGCGAACGCATGCAGGAATATAAGCCCGTCAAGGAAGGCAAGGTACGCGAGATCTACGATACAGGCGACAGACTTGTTATGGTCGCCACAGACAGGATCTCGGCATTTGACGTGATTCTCAAAAACAAGATCGACAAGAAGGGGAAGGTCCTCACACAGATGTCCCGCTTCTGGTTCGACCTGACCAGTGATATTCTTTCCAACCATATGGTCAGCGTGGACGTGAATGACATGCCCGAATATTTCCGCCAGGAGAAGTTTGACGGCAACAGCATGCTCTGCCGCAAGCTGACAATGCTGCCCATCGAGTGCATTGTGCGCGGCTATATCACCGGCAGCGGCTGGGCCAGCTATCAAAAAGACGGCACCGTCTGCGGCATTAAGCTTCCGGAGGGCCTTAAGGAATGCGACAAGCTTCCGGAGCCCATCTACACGCCCAGTACCAAGGCGGAGCTCGGCGACCACGACGAAAATATCAGCTATGAGCAGAGCATCGAGGTGCTCGAGAAGGCTTTCCCCGGACATGGCGAGGAGTACGCCAGGACGATCCGCGACTGCACGCTCGCCCTTTATAAAAAGTGCGCGGACTACGCGCTCTCCAAAGGCATCATCATCGCGGACACAAAGTTTGAATTCGGCCTGGATGAGGACGGCAATGTGGTGCTCGCGGATGAGATGCTCACCCCGGACAGCAGCCGCTTCTGGCCCGTGGAAGGATATGAGCCCGGTCACAGCCAGCCCTCTTTTGACAAGCAGTTCGTGCGCGACTGGTTAAAGGCCAATCCCGACAGCGACTACCTGCTTCCTCAGGATGTCATCGACAAGACCATCGAGAAATACGAGGAGGCCTACGAACTCCTGACCGGTCAGAAGATCTGAGTAAACCAGGTGAATATGGACTATGAACTGATCCGAAGCAAACGCAAATCTATAGCGATACAGGTGCGCCCCGACGGCCGGATCGTCGTGCGGGCGCCGCTTCGGATGCCGGCCCGGCAGATCGATCGATTTGTCCGCGATAATGCGGAGTGGATCGACAGACATATCCGCAAGGCGCGGCAAAAGCGGGAACAGGAGGCGGCCCATCCGGTCACGCCCCTGACGGCGGAGCAGTTGGACACGCTCAAAAAGAGAGCCAGAGCAGCCTTTCCTGACCGCGTCGCGCACTACGCCCCGCTGGTGGGATCAAAAGGCGTCACTTACGGGCGCATCTCTATCCGCAGCCAGAGGACAAGGTGGGGAAGCTGCAGCGCGGAGGGGAATCTCAATTTTAACTGCCTTCTGCTGCTGGCGCCGCCGCAGGTGCTGGACTATGTCGTCGTCCATGAGCTCTGCCACCGCCTTCATATGAACCACTCCGCGGACTTCTGGGCCGACGTGGAGCAGGTGATGCCGGATTACCGGCAGCGCAAAAAATGGCTCAAAGACAACGGAAACCGCCTCATGGCGTTATTGCCGGGGGAGTGAGAGGATTTGACGAGATATGGAAAAACTGATTTACGACGAGCACGTATATGAAAAGGGCGCGGGGAGCCTGTATGAAATACTGATCAAAGCGACCTTTCCGGGGCTCATCATCGGCGCCCTCCAGGTTGGGTTTGTCAATTTCGGTCTGCTCACCAGCTTTGAGAATATTCCCGCCTGGGCCGGCCTCATCCTGATGGGCGTCACGATCATATATGTGGTCCCCTGCCTCTTCATCCTGCCGGTCTCCTGGTTTTTGCGCTACAGCAAGTCCCACAAACTCCAAGAGAGCTTTGTCATGGTGGGCACCAGAAACCTGGAATACCATCAGGCAGTCAGCGTGACGGCGATGGAGACGATCATAGACGTCTATGAGGTCTCCCATGTCAACAAGATCGAAAAACAGAAGCGAAAATATATACTGTACGGAAAAGTCACCGACAAGAACACCGGCGAGAACTGGAATCAGCTTGAGATCCCGGTCGCCTTTAAGAATATGGACAAAATAGAGCGCATCGCCAGATACCGCTGAGCTCACAGAGATCTGCCCCTGAGGCCGCTGAACTCACAGAGGCCTGCCCTTAAGGCGAGTCTCGATCCAGAAAGCGCCCATCGTCTGGCCCGGATCATCCGTGACATCGTCACTGAGATATTCGCCCAGCTCCGGCGAGATCGCCGCGGGATCCCAGGCCCTGGCCTGCTCCTTACTCTCGTACTCCACCTCGGCGTACCAGAATTCGGAGGGGAGTCCCTCATCCACATGGTTGACTTCCAGCTTTAAGCCGTCGGGGAGCTGATAGGTCCTGCGCACTTTGGGAATCAGCGGGATGCCGATCAGATCCTCCAGCTCGCGGAACTTGTCCTTCTCGATGGAAATCTCGATCTCCTGGCGCACAAGGGTGCCGTCCGGACCTCCGGATGACTTAAAGCACAGCACATATTCGGTCTCTCCGCCAGTCATTGCCTCTTCGCGTATGCGGACGGTGGGCCTCACACAGATATATCCCTGACGCATTTTCTGTTCGTACAAGAGCGGCAGCGGCATCTTTGGCCATCCGCCGACCATCCATTTTCTTTCAATTTCCATTGTATTTCTCCTGTAAGGTACGTCTATGTCCGAAAAGCGCTATCCCCTCCTCGATGTGATTCGGGGACTCACAATGATCAGCATGATCCTCTATCACGCCATGTGGGATCTCGTCTATATGCGCGGTCTCCTCCCCCTGGTACGCCGGAAGGCCCGGTTACCTCTGGCAGCAGAGCATCTGCTGGACATTCATCTTCCTCTCCGGCTTCTGCATCATCTTCTCAAAGCGCCTTTTGAAGCGCGGGCTTACTGTCTTCGGGGGCGGCCTTCTGGTCACGCTGGTCACCATAGTCTTTCTCTATGAGGACCGGGTCGTTTTTGGCGTTTTGACTCTGATCGGCTCCTGTATGCTCCTGATGATCCCCCTGCGGAAGGTGTTTGAGGCGGGACGCCCGGGCAAAATACTCCCCGCGGGGTTTTTGATCAGTCTCCTCATCTTTATACTCACCAAGGATATCAACAGTCACAGGATCGGCCTGTCGATGCTTCACAGGATCTGTCCCCTGATCCCGGATCTCTTTCTCGCCGTTCCCAATTCCCTGTACAGGAATCTTGCGACCGCCTATATCGGATTTCCTCCCGCATCCTTTTATTCTACCGACTATTTCTCGCTGATGCCATGGTTTTTCTTATATTTGTGCGGTTATTTTACCGGATCCGCCGCCCGCTTGAAGGGGTGGCTGGAAAACAGCGTCTTTCAGATCGATATTCCCCCGCTCTCATGGATCGGCAGACATTCCCTGATCATCTATCTGCTGCATCAGGTGGTCCTGTACCTGATTCTGATCGTGATCCCGGGACTCATGTAATTATACTGCGGGTCTTTCAAACACAAAAACCGGCGCGCCATCGCTTCACCCCAAAGGGTGTTTCGACAGCGCGCCGTCTTTTGTTTAATTCACAAACTGTCCGCGTCCCTCTCAGGCCGCGTCGCAGTTTTTGGTCACGACTACGTCAACACCGGTGCCGCAGACATCCTTTATGACCACATCGCCGATCTTGAGCGGCGCCTGCGCGCGCACTTCATTGATCGCTTCCATGCACTCAAAGATCTTGTCCTTCGGGATATTGCCCTTTGTCTTGACGCTCGTTCTGTCTTTGGCGCCGCCTTCGACGACCACAGTGGACGTCACGACGCGTTCGGGATGTGTCACTTCCTGACGGGCATATTTGTCACCGATGGCGCAGGTATTGCCCGTTAAGCTGAAGATTTCCTCACCCTCAAATTCAACTGTGATCTGGCAGCCCATGGGGCAGCCGATACAAGTAAGAGTTCTCTTTTCCAACTTTCTGCCTCCTTACACTTATTATTCTGCTTCGATCGTAATTGTGATGGTCTTCAGATCGGGTCTCGCAAGGATCTGCTTCTTCTGCAGGATGACCTGCTCCATCTCGCCGGGTGCCATGATCTTTTTCTTCATGTGCATCACGCGCTCATCATCAAAATAAACGCTCACATAAGATTCCTGGAACACTGCACCGACGCGGAAACGAACGGTAAGAAGATCGTCCATTCTGTCGGGATTGATGGTGCTGGGCACTGTGTAGCGCGCGCCGCCGACAGCCTTGAGCTGAATAGTCTTGCCGCCCTCGGCTTCGGCACAGCCTGCCATCACATATTTTGCCGCGTTCGCGCCTGCGCGGGTCGCTTCCTCAGACACATAGTCCACCAGATCGTGCACATGCAGGACGTTGCCGCAAGCGAACACGCCGGGGATGCTGGTCTCGAGGATCTCGTTGACCACAGGACCGCTTGTGATGGGGTTGATCTCAACGCCCGCGCTCCTGGAAAGCTCGTTCTCAGGGATCAGACCTGTGGAGAGCAGCAATGTGTCGCAGGTATATCTCTCTTCCGTGCCCGGAATGGGCTTCATGTCGGGGCCGACCTCAGCGATCGTGACAGCGCTGACGCGCTCCTTGCCCTCGATGTCGATTACAGTGTGGGAGAGCTTAAGCGGGATGCCGTAGTCATCCAGACACTGTACAATATTTCTCTTCAGGCCGCCGGAATAAGGCATGATCTCGGCGACGACCTTGACGATCGCGCCCTCAAAGGTCATGCGGCGCGCCATGATCAGTCCGATATCACCGGAACCCAGGATCACGACTTCACGGCCGGGCATAAACCCTTCCATGTTGACCAGACGCTGCGCGGTACCTGCGCTGTAGATGCCTGCCGGACGATAGCCGGGGATGTTCAGAGCGCCGCGAGGTCTCTCTCTGCAGCCCATTGCCAGGATCACAGCACCGGCCTGGATCTGGAACATGCCGTCCTCGCGGTTCATCGCCGTGACGACCTTATCATGGGAGATATCCATGACCATGGTGTCGAGCTTGTACTCGATGCCCAGATCGTAGACCTGCTCGATAAAGCGGTATGCGTACTCGGGACCGGTCAGCTCCTCCTTGAAGGTGTGCAGACCGAATCCGTTGTGGATACACTGATTCAGAATACCGCCGAGCTCTTTGTCTCTTTCAATAATCAGAATGCTGTCTATTCCGCTGTTCTTAGCGGATACAGCGGCTGCCAGGCCCGCGGGCCCGCCGCCGACTATTACGATATCATAAGATGTCATGCCTCTACCCCCTTTGTTCTCTCAATGACAAGTTTGGAGTCACCGCCATTCTTTGTGATCTCAGTGTAGGGGAGTCCAAGCTCGCGGTTGATGATCTCCATGGTGCGGGGCGAGCAGAAACCTGCCTGGCAGCGTCCCATTCCTGCCCTGGTCCTGCGCTTTACGCCGTCCAGCGAACGGGCGCCGAGCGGCCTGTGGATCGCGTCGATGATCTCGCCCTCTGTGACGGACTCACAACGGCAGATGATCCGGCCGTAAGCGGGGTTCTTCTTGATCAGTTCATTTCTCTCTTCCAGAGAAAGATCGCCGGGGTGCAGGATGCCCTTGCGGGTTCCTACCCAGTTCTCCTTGTCCGTAAGGCCCATCTTCTCCTTCATCATAGCGCCGACGTACTCGCCGATGGCCGGGCTGGATGTCAGGCCGGGCGACTCGATGCCCGCGCAGTCGATGAAGTGAGGCGCGTCCTCGACCTCGCCGATGATGAATTCATGGTGATCCTCATGGGCGCGAAGGCCGGCGAAGGAAGTGATGACCTGACGCATCGGAAGGTTCTTGACATGGTCATTTGCCTTTGCGATCAGATCGTCAATGCCGGCAGCGGTCGTGTTGTTGCCTTCCTTGTTCTCGATATCCACAGCAGTAGGTCCTACGATCAGGTTGCCGTGAATGGTCGGGGAGACCAGGACGCCCTTGCCCAGATTTGTGGGCTGCGGGAAAATAGTAGCGTGAACATGATTTCCGACCGTCTTGTCCAGCAGGCAGTAGTCGCCGCGCCTGGGTGTGATGTGGATCTTCTTCTCGGAGACCATGTTGTGGAATTTATCCGCATAAACACCTGCTGCGTTGATGACGTAGCGGGCCTTGTACTCGCCGTTATTGGTTCTGATCTTCCAGATCGGCTCTCCGCACTTTTTGCAGATCTCACTGTTCAGATCCTCGACTTCCGTATTGAAGAAGAAGTCGACGCCGTTGACGGCGGCGTTCTCCGCCATCGCGATGTTGAGTATGAACGGACAGATAATGCCGCTTGTGGGGGCATACAGAGCCGCCACTACGTTGTCACTCAGATTGGGCTCAAGCTCCAGACATTCTTCTCTGTTCAGGATCTTCAGCTCCTTGACGCCGTTGGCGATGCCGCGGTTGTAAAGATCCTGCAGGCCGTCCTTTGCCTCCTCGTGGATGCAGACGACCAGAGCGCCGTTGCGCTCGAAAGGAATGTCAAGATCTTTGGCGAGGTCGCCCATCATCTCATTGCCGCGCACATTAAATTTGGCCATCAGAGAACCTTCAGCCGCGTCAAAGCCTGCGTGTACGATAGCACTATTGGCCTTGATTGGCCTTGGAAGTGCCGCAGCAGACGTCCTCTTCCTTTTCAAGGACACAGACATTCACATTATAGCGGGAAAGCTCTCTGGCCACCGCTGACCCCGTGACGCCTGCGCCAATGATAATTACATCGTAAATCACGTACCCATCTCCTTTCAGGATTGTGTCTGTGCTCGTCTGTTATAAAAAAGGGGCGGAAACGCAGGGGTCTCCGCTCCTTTCTCTAACTTAAGCGTACAATAATTCAGTTACTGGGCATAAACTGCAATCAGTGCAGTGCCATGTACAGGAACGATGCGACAATGCCGCCGCAGATCGGAGCAACTGCCGGGATCCAGCCATAAGCCCAATCAGGATTCTTGTGGCCCTTATTGGGAGCGAGCACCTGATAAGCAAAACGAGGAGCCGAATCTCTTGCCATATTCATTGCATATCCGGTCAGGCCGCCGAAGGAAGCACCGCATGCCACGATGACGCCATAAACGAGAACCCATGAAACACCGCTGCCGCCAGCCTCGCTGGGGATGGAAGCCAGTGTGAATACAAGAACGAATGTCGCCACAAACTCAGACAGGAAGTTAAGACCTGTGTTGCGGATGGACGGGCCTGTGCAGAAGCAGCCGCGGATGACATCGTCATCATCAGTCGCTTTGATGTGATCGCCATAAAGGACCATCAGGATAGCCGCGCCTACAAAGCCGCCGAGCATCTGAGCAATGATGTAGCCGGGAACAAGACCCCAGGAAATACCGCCGCGGATAGCTGCGCCGATCGTAACTGCCGGGTTGAAGTGTGCGCCGGACATCGCGCCGAATGAGAATGCGGGAACCATGACTGCGAAGCCCCATCCGATAAGTACATGGACAGTGCCTGCGCCCTTCATTCCTGATTTGTTGAGGTTGATGTTGCAGCAAACACCATCACCCAAAAGAACCAACATTGCTGTTCCGATAAATTCTGCTAAATAAGCCTGCATAGTTTTACCCCCTTCCTGGTAACTTACAGATAAAATGATTGCTTAGCAGTGCCCGGATGCCGGATGTCCGGCATCCGAGGCATACTTGTTACTATATTCTTCAACCGCTGTCCCCCGACAGCCGGCTTCAGACATTAGTTAGAGGTTGCTCAGTCTTTGGCCCAGCCGCGTGTAGCAGCAACAGCCTTCTTCCAATACTTGAGCTCTTTTGCTCTGGTCTCCGCATCCATGTGAGGCTCGAAGATCTTGTCGAGCGTCCAGTTCTTGATGACATCCTGCTTGCTGGTCCAGAATCCGACCGCAAGGCCTGCCAGATAGGAGGCGCCCATAGCGGTGGTCTCGACGCATGCCGGACGCTGCACGTTCTTGTCAATGATGTCTGCCTGGAACTGCATCAGGAAATTGTTCTTGCAGGCGCCGCCGTCGACCTTCAGAGCGCTCAGCTTAACGCCGGAGCCTTCTTCCATAGCCTGCAGCACGTCGTTGGACTGGAATGCCAGGGACTCAAGAGTCGCACGGATCAGGTGATACTTGTTGACGCCGCGGGTAAGGCCCGTGATAGCGCCGCGTGCGTAAGGATCCCAATAAGGAGCGCCCAGACCTGTGAACGCGGGAACCACATAGCAGCCGTTGGTGTCCGGAACCTGTGTTGCGAAATACTCGGAATCCGGAGACTGGTCAACGAGTTTGACCTCATCACGCAGCCACTGGATAGCGGCACCGGCTACGAAGACGGAACCTTCCAGAGCATACTCGACCTTGCCGTCAAGGCCCCACGCGATGGTGGTCAGAAGGCCGTTGCAAGGATATTTGGGCTTCTCGCCGATGTTCATGAGCAGGAAGCAGCCTGTGCCATAGGTGTTCTTTGCCTCGCCGGGTGTGAAGCATGTCTGGCCGAACAGAGCAGCCTGCTGGTCGCCTGCGACGCCGCAGATCTTGATCGGGCCGCCGAAGAATTCCGGATCAGACTCGCCATAGACATAGCTGGAAGGCTTAGCCTCGGGAAGCAGGCTCTTCGGGATCTCAAGCATCTTGCAAAGATCATCATCCCACTCCAGAGTGTTGATGTTGAACAGAAGAGTTCTGGAAGCGTTGGAATAATCCGTTGCATGTACTTTGCCCTTGGTCAGCTTGTAGATCAGCCAGCTGTCGATCGTGCCGAAAGCAAGCTCGCCGGCTTCCGCTCTCGCGCGAAGACCCTCAACATTGTTCAGGATCCAGCGAAGCTTTGTGCCGGAGAAATAAGGGTCAAATACAAGACCGGTTTTGTGATAAGCATCATCCGCGATGTTGGGATATTTGCCCATCAGCTCATCCTTCATATCAGCAGTTCTGCGGCACTGCCACACGATTGCGTGATAGACGGGCTGGCCTGTGGCTCTGTCCCAAACAACAACAGTTTCGCGCTGGTTGGTGATACCGATCGCAGCGATGTCCTTGCTGGTAGCGTCGACCTTGCGCATAGCCTCACGGGCTACGGAAAGCTGTGTCTGCCAGATCTCACTTGCATCATGCTCTACCCAGCCGGGCTGAGGATAATACTGAGTGAATTCTTTCTGCGCCATGCTGCAGATCTCGCCCTTCTCGTTAAAGAGGATACATCTGTTACTGGTTGTGCCCGCATCCAGCGCCATTACATATTTTGCCATAAGAATACCTCCTTCTTTGCGCCCATATGCCCCCGCATACGGGCCAGTCCCCACTTTTACATGAACCATACGTCAGAGCTTGTTGTCGAGATTGCTGCCGCTCCGCTTGTCAGGGCGTTCATGACATCTTCCTTCTCCTGGATGAGTCCTCCGCATATGACGGGTATCCTGCTCTTTCCGCAAATTTTGCGGATCATCTTAGGAACCATGATCCCGGGCAGGATCTCGATCATATCCGGCTGAGAGCTCCACCGCTGGCGAGACTGCTTCTCGATACTGTCAAGCGACATACTGTCCAGGACAAAGTACCTGAGCACCGTCGCCAGTCCGATCTCCTTCGCGTGGGGGATCAGGTTAGGCTTCGTCGTGATGATGCCGTCCGCCCTGGTGTACATCTTGATGAAATCTGCCGAAGCGTCCTTTGAACTCAGGCCGGTGATCAGGTCGATATGCACCATGGCAATCTTACCCGCATCCTTGATCCGGTCCACGATGCCCGATATCGAACACACATCTCCGTAAAGGATAAATACAGCATCGACGTCCGATTTGAGACATCGCGCTAATCCCTCGTCATCCTTTACTGCCGCAACAACGGGCGCCGCCTCAATCTTCTCAACAAATTCCCTGTTCATATAATTCCTCGTTCTGCACAAAAAAAGAAAACACGACAATAAACTATAGGAACCCCAATCTTCCCTTCATTGCCCCATTCTCTCCTCTCTGGCAAAACAATCATTAACTTAAACTAATAATAACACTCCATTGGCAAATATGCAACAATGAAATTTATGATATTTTTAGGATTTCGTACAAAATCACAAGTAACTGGCGTCTTTAAGCGAAAAATACTCGGTAAAAATGCAAAAAACACGGGACACTTTCGAAATATCGTTTATCGGGTTCGTATTCCCATTGTGGAGCGGATCGCGCCCAGAAGTTCGTCAAATTCCTCGAATGCCTGCAGCTGCGGATAATCCTCCCGGATCTTGTCCGTCGTCCTGAACAGAAAGCCCGCCTGGCTGGCCAGGATCATATCCAGATCGTTGTAGCTGTCCCCGCTGGCAATGGTCTCAAAGCCGATGGACTGCAGTGCGCGGACCGTGCTGAGCTTGGAATTCTCTATGCGCATCCTGTAGCCGGTGATCTCCCCGCTTTCGGATACCTCCAGAGAATTGCAGAAAAGAGTGGGCCAGCCGAGCTTTTTCATAAGCGGCATGGCGAACTCTGTGAATGTGTCGCTGATGATGATCACCTGGGTAAAGGAACGCAGCTCGTCCAAAAACTCCCTGGCGCCCGGAAGCGGATCGATCTGCGCGATGACGTCCTGGATCTCCTTGAGCCCCAATCCGTGCTCCTTAAGAATGCCGAGGCGCCAGCGCATCAGCTTGTCGTAATCGGGCTCGTCTCTGGTCGTTCTCGTCAGCTCCGGGATCCCCGAAACCTTCGAGAATTCGATCCAGATCTCCGGAACCAGCACCATATCAAGACAAGTAATATACATAGTGATCATTTCCTTTCAAAATTATTATCTGTCCGCATCCGCAGCCGGCAAAAGCTGCCGGCAAAGCGTGCGGTCATTTATCATACAGTGCCAGAAATTCCTCCAGCGTCAGATCGTGCTCCGTTATGTACTGGGCCGCCTCCACGCCGACATAGCGGAAATGCCAGGGCTCGTAGATGATGCCTGTCACATCCTCCCTTCCCTTCGGAAAGCGGACGATGAATCCGTACTCCGGTCCGTGCTCGCTCATCCACTGGTAGAGATCCGTGTCTTCAAGGCTCTCATCCTTCATCTCATAATATCTGTCCGTTATGTCGCAGCAAAGGCCGGTCTGATGTTCGCTCGTGCCGGGCCTTGCGACGATGGTCTCCGCGACCGCCTCCCCGTACTCCGCGGCCTTGCGGTTAAACAGATAATTCTGCGTCGCGTAGCTGCGGTAGCCGGAGGACAAATATACGCTCAGCCCCTCATCTCTGGCCGCCTCCACGAACGCCCGCATGGGTTCGATGATCCGGACGTCAAACTGCTGCCCTTCCAGCGTCTCCAGCTCGGGCTCGTAATCACTGATGTCGTTCCACGGATTCGCCAGAATAAACATCCAGTCGTCCGGGTCGATCTTCGGCTTGTCGCGGAAGGGATCCGAACCCACCCGGATGGCTTCCTCCGCGATCTTTTTACTCTCCGCCTTCAGCGTGCTGCGGGCCTCGCCAAACTGACTCGATAAAAAGACCGCCGTATCCGCCTCTATATCCGCTTCTGCCTCGGAAGCCTCCGCCGCGGGCGCTGCCGTCGTATCCGCCTCCGCCTCGGAAGCCTCCGCCGCGGGCGCTTCCGGGCTGTCCTTCGACTTATGCGGGGCGGCAAGCATGCCGGCCAGCACCAGGATGATCACCGCGGCGACAGCGGCCACAGCGATCATGACCCGCCGCGAGAAGTCGTCATCCTCCCTGAGTCTGTCAAACATATCCTGAATTCTCCAAAAACACCGATATAATATCGTCCTGTTCCGCACTGACCATTGTAACAACCGCCGCGCCGCCGCGCAAGACGCATATCATGCCGCGCAGTCCTTCCCGATATCGGATACTCGGGGCCGCGCAGTCCTTCGCGGTCCCACTCATCCGAGCGGTATTTCCACGACCTCGGCCATTTTGGTCAGGCACTCCTCGATCTGCTGGGAGATCTCCTGCGCCATCCGCTCGGTGATCTCTGTATTTTTTTCCTGCTCCAGCGTTTCGTACAGGTTCGCCTTGACCTCCGCGCTGAGCTTGCCGAGCCGCGATTCGAAGCGGGAGCGGGGAACCAGCCTGCGGATCGGCTTGGGAATATTGACGTTCATCATGGCGTCCTGCATCTTGTCCATGCCAAGGATCAGGACCATCAGGGACAGCATCGCGCCTGCCACGACGCCCGAAATACCGCCGGAAAGCATCGCGATCCCGCTGCCGCCGCACACAAGTCCGACCATCAGGGAGATGATCCCGTCGATCATCCACGTCAGCTCCTCCACGGCGAAAACGTCCTTCGCGTCCACCTTGATGTTCAGGTCCGACACTTTCATGAAGGATGTAAGGCTCAGCGCTTTGTACGGCACCCCATGCCGGATGCAGATCGGCATCGTGTATTCCTCCAGTTCGTACGCCAGGGGCCTAAGCCACTCCGTTATGGGCCGGATCATCAGCTTTTGCGCCTCTTCCGTATGGAGATACTCCGAGATCAGACGCTCCATCTCGGCGTCGATGTCGGAGAGCCGCAGGATCTCTCCCGCCTTCCAGCGGTCAAAGACCGGCATCGCCACATTCGACAGGATCGGGGCGACCATCGCGTCCACCACGTTTCGGTACAGATCTCCGATGCGGCCTTCCACGAGCCGTTCCACTTCCGTGGAGGATATCAGGTCCCTGACTTCCGCGCGGAACTGGCGGAGCTCATCGTCTATCCTTCCGCTCCAGGCAAGCCCCCGGCAGACGGAGAATTCCGGCTCCACGCCGGTGATGACCACCGCTTCCGGGAATATCTCCTGGCACCATTCCCGCACCGCGGGGAGTTTTGAGACGCCCCCGGTCAGAAAGACGAGATCCGGCAGATCTCCCTGGATCTTCTCCCGGACTTCCAGAAGACTCTTTCTGAACACCTCGTAAAAGCTCTTTCCGTCCAGCTGCGGGACTGGGCCGTACAGTATTTTGTCCGCCCTGTCCGCGTCCATGGACAGCGTAAAGCGCAGCGGCCTGTCGTACATGATCGTGATCGACTGCCTGCAGCCTTCCTTTTCCCAGTACTCCTGATCGGAAAAATACTTTTCCTTGAGACGTCTGGCCGCGAATTCGCAGTAACTATACCAGGCCGGACTCGCCTCAAAGGTCTTGCGGATCTTTTCCTCTTTTCGCCCGGCGTCTTTTACCGCCAGCTCCAGAAGGCATTCGTCCATGATGCCGCCGCCCAGATACACCTCGCCGGCTGTCTGCAGCGCGATCTCCCGGCCGCTCCTGATATAGGCGAAGTCTGTGGTGGAGGAGCCCATGTCCACCACCAGGACCGGTTTGGACAAAATATCGTAGCCCACCTGGAAATGGCGGGACTGACAGGCGCTCACCAGCGCGGCGCGCGACTCCGAGATGATGCGTGCCGGCGGATAGCCCACCTGCTCAAAGATCGCCCGGTAGCGCTCTCGGGCCGTCCTGTCCCAGCCGGCGGGACAGCCGATGTAAAAACAGCAGTCCTCTCCCTTGACAAGATCGCCGCTCATATAGAGTTCGCCCAAAACGCCCGCCGCGAAGGACTTGATGTCCTTGGTGCTCTCCTTGTCCGTCAGATACCTGCTCTTAAAGCGGATCCTGCGGACCAGCGCGTCCGGCGCGTAACAGGCCTGCTCGCCGATGATCAGATCTCCGTTCCGGGTTCGCGCATAGGCCGTAATAAAGCTCTTCTCCTCACCCACACGCAGGACTTTTGGCTCCTCGCTGCCGGTGCCGGCACGGGCCGCACTGATCTCCTCCTGCTGGTCGGTGACCATCTGCATCCTCTGGATCTCCGCCCCGGAGATCCCTGCGGACATGGCATCCGTCTTTCCCGCATGCTCACTTACAAGTACGGATACGGCGCTCTCAGCGTCGCCCAGATCAAAACCATAATAGCGTTCCATTTTCAGACTCCCATTCTCACTGCGCGCCGACCGCCGCCAGTCCCTTGCGCACAAGTACGCCGTCCCTGACAAGCGCCGGGCGCAGCGTCACAGATTTCGCCGGGCCGTTCCCCGGGAGCAGTTCAAACCACGCTCTGTTCGTCTCATCGTAGTCCACAATATCGATCTGTTTTTGGTGCAGGTAAAAGCGCACTGTGGAGATCACCTCACCGGGTCCCTCCGCGCCGGGGTCTTCGGCGAGCTGACCGTAGGAGAGCTCGAGCACCTCGGAAAGGAGCGCCGACTCATCCCGCGGCAATCCCTCCTCGGCAGTCTCTGTGTCCGTAAGGCGCGCGCGCTCCACCGCAAGCGCCTGCTCCGCCGCCTTCAGATTCCGGTCCATGACCATGGCGACCGCGCGCATACAGTTCATCACTTTCCCCGGATCCACCAGGACTTCTGTCCGAACAGCCGCGCCGCTTCCCGCGGATCCGCCGGTCCCGGCAGCGCCTTTTAACGCCGCCTTCTCCCCGTCTGTGCCGGAGGAAAAGCGCCCGGAAAAGTACATGAGGCCGCTCCCGCACAGCACGGCCGGCAGCGCTTTAAAGATAACGGCCGCGCCGCCTCCCGCCGCGACAGCGGAACCGATCACGGCGCCGCCTGTCAGCACGAAACCGGCGATCATGGTGATCAGCGCCCATTTGGATACCTTTTTACCGGCGGGGGCGCCGGTTTCTTCGTTCCTGTTCCAGACGCGCACCTCTCCGGTACTGTCGATGACCTGCACCGCGGTCCTGGCCGTCTGTGTGATAGACGCGGCCGCTTCCCGCACCAAATCCTCACTGCAGGTCTCGTTGTATCTTAGGAGCATGCGGTCCAGCTCGCCCTGCAGCACATCCTGCGCTTCCTGCGGCGTGCCGCTGCGGACAAGGCTCTGTTCCAGCTTCTCTTTATCCTCTTCCAGCAAATCGATCATTTCCATTTACCTCCCGAAAAGCCCGGTCCTGCGCTCTGGTCCCATGACCGGGAAGCAATGATCGCCTGTCAATAATCCCCTATATTATAGTGCATAGGCGGCCTTCATGTCCATTTTAGTGTTGCGCGTTAACGCACCAATGTATTACTATAGGAAAGAGCCTTTTCACGGGCTCGCAGATCTTATCTGTTCAAATCTATACTTGTAAAGAGGGGAAAGAGTTATGGAAAAAAAAGAGAGGAAGGTATCCGTCAGCACAGCGGCGCTCATTGGCGTCATCGTGCTCATCATCCTTATGGCCTTCGTAACGAATGCGGAATCCGTGCAGCAGTCATTCTGGTCGCTGATCCCGCCGATCATCGCCATTGCGCTGGCCCTGATCACCAAGGAGGTCTACAGCTCGCTGTTCGTCGGTATTGCGACCGGAGCGCTGCTGTACTCCGGATTCAATTTTGAGGGGACGATCAATCACATCTTCTCAGACGGTATCATCGCCGTCCTGTCCGACTCATACAATGTCGGCATCCTGGTTTTCCTTGTCATTCTCGGCGTCGTCGTTCAGCTGATGAACCGCACGGGCGGCAGCGCCGCTTTCGGCGAATGGGCCTCCAACAGGATCAAGACCCGTGAGGGCGCGCAGCTGACCACCATCGCCCTCGGGTGCCTGATCTTTATCGATGACTATTTTAACTGCCTCACCGTCGGCAGCGTCATGCGCCCCGTTACGGACAAGCACAATGTCTCCCGCGCGAAACTCGCGTATCTGATCGACGCGACCGCCGCGCCTGTGTGTATCATCGCGCCGATCTCCTCCTGGGCCGCAGCCGTTTCCGGATTTGTGGAGGGGGAGAACGGAATCAGTCTTTTCATCAAGGCGATCCCTTACAACTACTACGCGCTGTTCACCATCGCCATGATGATCCTGCTGGTCATGATGCATGTGGATTACGGCCCGATGTACAAGCACGAATACAACGCGGTCCACAATAATGATCTCTACACCACGCCGGACCGCCCCTATGCCAACGCGGAAGAGGAAAAGATCTCCTCCAAAGGCAAAGTCATCGACATGGTCTTCCCGATCATCGCCCTGGTCATCGGCTGCGTCATCGGCATGATCTACTCGGGCGGTTTCTTCAGCGGCGAGTCTTTCATAGACGCGTTCTCCAATTCTGACGCTTCCGTCGGTCTTGTGCTCGGATCATTCTGCGCGCTGATTCTGACGATCATCTTCATCCTGATCCGCAGGACCCTCACCTTTAATGAGATCATGGAAAGCCTGCCGGAAGGCTTCAAGCAGATGGTCCCCGCGATCCTGATCCTCACTTTCGCGTGGACGCTTAAGGCCATGACAGACAGCCTGGGCGCCAAGGAATTTGTCGCTTACATCGTATCCGAACGAGCTGCCGGCCTTGTCGGGTTCCTGCCCTTCATCATTTTCCTGATCGCTGTGGGCCTTTCCTTCGCGACAGGAACCAGCTGGGGAACCTTCGGCATCCTGATCCCGATCGTCGTCGCCTGCTTCCAGAATACGGACTATCAGCTGATGATCATCTCCATGTCCGCCTGCATGGCCGGTTCTGTCTGCGGCGACCACTGCTCACCGATCTCCGATACGACGATCATGTCATCCGCCGGCGCGCAGTGCAACCACCTCAACCACGTGTCGACACAGCTCCCTTACGCGCTCACCTGCGCAGCAGTTTCGGCGGTCACCTACGTCATCGCCGGTCTTACCAAGAACGTATGGATGTCGCTGCTTTTGGGTCTGATGCTTCTGATCCTGGTCATCTATATCCTTTCTGTCAAAACAAAGAAAGTAACGGACGGCGCAGATACACAGAAGATCTGACGGGCGCGCCGCGGATCCTTCTGCACACAAAAACAACACATGCAAAAGCGCGGATGCTTGATTGCGTCCGCGCTTTTTTATATAATGGAAAAGCTAACGCTTAAGATGAAGGAGGGATTACATCTTGGATACGACAGAACGCAGCTCTTTTACAGGCAAAATAGGATTTGTTCTCTCGGCGGCCGGCGCCTCCGTGGGACTTGGCAACATCTGGAGATTCCCCTATCTGGCCGCGAAGTACGGCGGAGGGGCCTTCCTTCTTGTTTACATTATTCTCGCGGTCACATTCGGCTACACGATGATCGTCGCGGAGACCGCGCTGGGCCGCTCATCCCAGAAGAGCCCTGTCGGCGCTTTTCGTTTTTACAACAGATCGGCCGCCTCTCAGGCAGGGGGCTGGCTCAATGCCATCGTCCCCATGCTCATCGTTCCGTACTATTCCGTGATCGGCGGCTGGGTGTGCAAGTATCTCTTCTCCTTTATCGAGGAGGATATGGGAACGCTCACATCCGATACTTTTTTCACGGATTTCATCTCGGGCGGCTATTCCGCGGAATTCTGGTTCATTGTCTTCGTCGCCCTGAATATGATCATCATATACATGGGCGTGCAGAACGGCATTGAGCGCGTCTCCCGCTTTATGATGCCGGTCCTTCTGGTGCTGGCGGTCGTGATCAGCATATACGCCGTCACAAGGCCCGGCGCCATGTCCGGCGTGGCCTATTTTCTCATCCCGCATATCGAGAACTTCTCGTGGATGACCGTCGTATCCGCCATGGGACAGATGTTTTATTCTCTCTCCATCGCTATGGGTATTCTGATCACTTTCGGCTCTTATATGAAAAAAGATGTGAGTATAGAGGAATCGACCAACCAGGTCGAGTTCTTTGACACCGCCATTGCGATCCTGGGCGGCATGATGATCATCCCCGCTGTCTTCGCGTATTCCGGCGGCGACGCGCAGAGCCTGCAGGCAGGCCCCTCGCTGATGTTCATCACGATGCCCAAGATCTTTGCGGATATGGGCTTCGGGCGGCTGATCGGCGTGCTCTTCTTCACGCTGGTCCTGTTCGCGGCGCTGACCAGCTCCATCGCCCTGACGGAGAGCTGCGTCTCCACTTTCTCCGACGAGTTTCACTGGAGCCACACGAAGTCGGCGACGGCCGTCGCTGTCATCATCGTGCTTCTGGGCACGCTCTCCTGCCTCGGATACGGCCCCCTGTCCTTCATCACGGTCATCGGGATGCCTTTCCTTGACTTCTTTGACTTCCTCTCCAACTCCGTCATGATGCCCTGCGCCGCCCTGGCCACTTGCCTTCTGGTGACAAGGTGCATGGGACTGGAAAGACTGGATGAGGAGGTGGAGGCCGACGGACACCCCTTTAAAAGGCGTGCCATCTTCCACTTCATGATCAGATTTATCTGCCCTGTCTTCGTCGTGATCATTCTGCTGAGCTCCATCGCGAACGCATTTGGATGGATCTCCCTGTAATATACAAATACAAAAAATGTGCCGGCGTATCCCGCCGGCACTTTTTGTCTTTATCCTGTTTTTACATATGTTACATGCCGCTGCCTGCAGCACTGCCGGCACCGCTTGCACTGCTGGATCCGCCAAAGAGATTGGCGAGCGGCGCAATGATATTGGCCAGATCCCTGATGGAATTGTTAAGAGACTCAAAGTCGATGCTGCTCATGCCGTTCATCACCTGTGTCATCGCTTCCGCGTTTTCATTGAGCAGCGTATCTGTCGAATTTGCCAGTGATGTGATGGAATTCGTCGTGGTCTCCAGGTTGTCGAGCGTGCCGGCCACTTTGGGCACGAGTGTGGTCAGGCTTATGTAAAGCAATACCATGATAATGACCGCGCACACCGCCCGGATGCAGCCGAAGATCAGAGGCTGTATCTTCTCTGCTTTCTGGTATTCTCCTCAATCTCTTCCAGAAGTTCGATGATGCGCGCATTATCCGCGCCGGCTCCGTAATTGCTGTTCTCCATTAGGTACCTCCTCTCCCAATATCATTTAACATTCCTTAGTATTTATTCAAATGCACCTTAAAGAAGGGCAGTTGATCCGGTGATTTCTCCACGGCCTCATCTTTCTCCGGCATGCCCAGAGAAAGGATCGCCTCCAGCCTGTATTCTGACGGATACTGCAGGATCGTGCGGACGTAATCCTCGGTCGCATCGCCGTTTATGGCCGTTCTCCCGCGCCCCTGGATCCAGCAGCTGCCCACGCCCAGAGCGGAGGCCATCAGATGCATATTCTCCATGACTATGCTGCTGTCCTCGATCCATGTGTCGGAGAGCTCTTCACCGGCCACGACAGCGATCGCGACGTC
>CAJOLP010000090.1 GCA_905235465.1 uncultured Lachnospiraceae bacterium
TGTTCTGCCTGAATGTCTTCCTTTTGGGGGTGGTGTACTGCTTTATGATCTGGACGGAAGGAAATTTCTGGATCGCCGCAGGTTTCCATACCGGCTGGAATTATCTGCAGTCGTACATCTTCAGTGTGGGAGCCAGCGGAAATCCGACAACGATAGGAATGTTCAAAGGCACGATGAATCAGGCGAACGGCTTTTTCCATGAGATGTACGGTTATGAAGGCTCGGTCACTGCTTTGATTCTGATAATCATTTCCATTCTCTGGTTTGTCTTCAGAATGGAGAAAAACAGTCAAAGAAATTAATAAGGAAACAGACACTAAAAGAGGAGCTTTGCCAGCAATGCATGATTGGGATCATAATGGAAAAATCGATCTGAAAGACGGATTCATACAGGATGAGATCGAGAGCAGGAGTACAGATGCCGGAACCGGAGGCGGAAGTGCCGGCCATGGCTCCGGCGGATCGGGAGGCGGCGGCTGTTGCTTCATGATCCTTTTGATACCGTTCATTATCATGCTGGTGTATGCTCTAATGAATAATGCTCCAAGTGGTGTATACGAGATCATCTTTTTCTTGATTATAGCGGCAGCGATTATTTGCGGGCCGTTGTAATCGGGGCATACTTTACACGGATCGGGACAAAGTTTGATACAAAGATGATGAAGGTTGTAGAGTAAGAAAAGCCTGTCACCGCGTGGTGACAGGCTTTCCTTGTATAGAGGATATTTAAAAATGAACGATTTGCCTTCTTACTTATTGATCTCCATCACTGCGTCATAAGCGCCGTGGATCGCGCTCATGGCAAGACCCGTGGCCTTGGCGTCGCCAACCTTGTAGCAGGGGATGCCAAGCTTCTCGCAGGCTTCCTCGAGGTCGGAGACATCCTTGGAGCGGGAGCCGACAGCCATGATGAGGACATCCGCCTCGATCTCGACCTTGCCGTCCTTGTTCTCCGCGATCACCTTGCCCTTTTCCAGAGCCTTGCAGGTCGTGCCGGTCATAACGGTGATGGGCTCCTGTGCCATTGCCATCTGCGTGCTGATCTTGCGGAGAAGACCCATTTCGGTCAGGATCTCATCGCGCATCTCGACGATCGTGACCTTGACGCCCTTGGAGGCGAGGTACTCCGCGGACTCAATGCCCACCAGTCCGCCGCCGATGACGACTGCTGTTGCGGCATTGACTTCTTTGCCGCCCAGAAGCTCCTGCGCGCTGATCGTCTCGACATTCTCGATGCCGGGGACCTTCAGCATGATGGGCGTGGAGCCTGTCGCCAGGATGACAGCGTCCGGTTTCTCCTTAGCGATCACATCCGCGTCCACAGGGCTGTTCAGATGGATCTCAACATTCTCGTCCTTAAGATTCTCGATGGCCTTTTCGCAGGCATACCTAAACTCATCCTTTCTGGGCGCGATGCCCGCGAGCCTGAACTGGCCGCCGAGCTGATCGCCCGCCTCATAGATCACAGGTGTGTGGCCGCACTCGACAAGCCGTCCGGCCGCCTCGATACCCGCGATGCCGCCGCCGGCGATGAGGACCTTCTTGGGGGAGTCCGTCTTCTTGAGGGTCATGGTCGCCTCCTCAAGGACAGCGGGATTTCTCGTACAGGAGATGTGCTTGAAGGACGGATCCGCCAGGACCATGAAGAACCTGTCAAAGCATCCCTGATCGCACCCCAGGCAGTAAGTGATCGCGTTCAGGCGCCCGGCCTTTGCCTTGTTGCAGAATTCCGGATCTGCCAGCTGCGCGCGGGACATGATGACCATATCCGCCTTGTCCTCTTCCAGGATCTGCTCCGCCAGCTCGGGCTTATTGATGCGGCCGCAGGGCATGGTCAGAAGGCCGGTCTCCTTGCGGATCCTTGAAGCGACCTCTACGTTGAAGCCGTTCTGGATATCCAGCGGCGCCACCTCATAGATGGAAGCGGCTGTGGAAATATTGCCTCTGGTGATGTTGAGGACATCGACGCCGGCCTTTCCGGCATCCTTGCAGAAATCGATGACTTCCTCTACGGTGAGGCCGCCCTCGAGCATATCGTCGTGGCAGTCGATGCGCATGAACACCGGCATCCCTTCGGGAATGTTCGCGCGGATCGAGCGGATGCAGGCCAGCGGGAATTTCTTGCGGTTCTCAAAGCTTCCGCCCCACTCATCCGTCCTGTGGTTGAAACCGCCGGAAAGCATGCAGTGAGGGAGATAGTTGTGGCCGCAGTGGAATTCGACCGCGTCAAAGCCGGCATCGACCGCGCGCTTTGCCGCGTCGCCATACGCCTTGATGATGGAATTGAGTCTTTCCGTCGTCACCTCCGGAATGGTGACCTCGGGAGAGATCGGAAGAGGGCTGGCAGACAGGATCTCCGCAGAGGGATCACTGGACACCGCCATGCCGCCCTGCCAGAGCTGCAGACATGCCTTGCCGCCTTCCGCGTGAACGGCATCGGTCAGTTTTTTGAATCCGGGCACATACTTGTCATCCGCAATGGACAGATAGCAGGCGGGGGAGCTGGCCATATCGACGGAAGTGACCTCCACCGTGTTCATGCCGCAGCCGCCTCTGGCGCGCGCCGCATGGTAAGTTACCAGATTGTCCGTCACCATCTTTCCGTCTTCCGTGTTGGAGCTGGACGTCGTACCCATAGCGGACATGACGACTCTGTTGCGCAGTTCCATATCCCGGATCTTAATGGGCTCAAACAACTTATCAAACATCGAAATACCTCCTTTTTGGTCCCCGTATTTAAGGTTAAATACATAACTATACCTACTAAAATGCTAACACAAAGGGCCTGTCTCTCCGAGGGGCAGGCGTACAAAAATACAGACATTTCTTTATGCATTTGCACAAAAAAAATACCGCCGCCCGATGTGGGCGGCGGCCTTAGTCCCGGCTGCGTTCCGGTCATAGTCTACGGGGGATCAGGACCCCTCATAAGGCGGATCTTAGTTGCTGCGGCGGTTTCCCGAGATGGAAAGGATGCGGATAAAGATGTTCACGCAATCCAGGTAAATGTCGCTCGCGCAGCTGATGGCGTTGTTTGCTGTCTTGGGATACATCTGGGACCTGGACCAGTCATATCCGATAAATCCGCAGAAGATCAGGGATACAACATAATCCATGGCGCGCATGGGAAGATGGAAGACGAGCCCTACGATCGTCTGCATAATGATGCACACCAGGAGCGATACGAACAGCGTCCTTCCAAGACTCAAAAAGAAGTTAGGATACAGCATGGACAGCAGTATCATAATGATGGTCACCAGTCCCGTCAACGCGTAGGCCACCGAAGTGGAAGTGAACGCGTATACATAAAAGGTGAGCAGCAGACCCATAGAGGCTGCCATTCCCGTAAACGCGGCAAAGCCCACGGCGACGTTATTGGTTTTGTGCACGATCAGGGAACAGCCGATCGTTCCGATGAAGTAGACAAGCAATACAACAATGTAGTTCATCGACAGGATCGACCTCTGTAAAAACATCGACATGCACGCGTTGATGACGGCGCCCCACAAAACGGTGAAACCGATCGCCGCGTTGTAGGTGCGGTCGGTCAGTGCTATTCCCTCAAAATTATTGAGGCGCGCTGCTTTGTACTCAGAATTTGTATTCATATTCATAGAAGCCATAATAGGTACCTCCTTAGCTTATTCGTGAATTCTTACACAAATATACGTTAAAGTCAATGAATTTCCATAATATTTGATTTGCGGCAGGGGCTACTGTACATCTTTGAAATATGATACAATTCGTGGGGAGATAACAGACATTACAAAGGAGGACGGAAGTCAATGTACAAATATGCTTGTCTTAACAATATATCGGAAAAGGGACTTGCGAAATTTACGGACAAATACGCTTTGACAGAGAATGTCGAGGAGGCGCAGGGGCTGCTGGTGCGCAGCGCGTCCCTTCACGATATGGAGTTTTCCGACTCTATTCTGGCCATTGCCAGGGCAGGCGCAGGTGTCAACAACATCCCGCTGGAACGCTGCGCGAAGGAAGGCATCGTGGTCTTCAATACGCCCGGCGCCAACGCCAACGGCGTAAAGGAAATGGTGCTGGCCGGGATGCTCCTGGCTTCCCGCGACATCGTGGAAGGCGTCGACTGGGTGCGCTCCAACTGGGACAACGATAATATTGCAAAGACAGCAGAAAAGGAAAAAAAGAGATTTGCCGGCACGGAGCTCGCGGGCAAGAGGCTCGGCATCATAGGCCTGGGCGCCATCGGCGTCCGCGTTGCCAATATGGCCGTGGAGCTGGGGATGGAGGTCTTCGGCTATGACCCCTATGTCTCGGTGGATGCCGCGTGGCACTTAAACCGCAAGATCACGCACGTTTTTGACATCAACGAGATCTACAGCCGCTGCGACTACATCACGATCCATGTGCCCGCCACGGACGCGACCAAGGGGATGATCGACAAGGAAGCGATCTCCCGGATGAAGAAGGGCGTGATCCTGATCAACATGGCAAGGGATCTTCTGGTGGATGAGAAGGCCGTGATCGAGGGACTTCGCGCGGGGCAGATCCGCCGCTATGTCTCGGATTTCCCCAACACGACAGTGGCCGGCCGCAGGGGCTGCATCACCACGCCTCACCTGGGCGCCTCCACGGAGGAGGCCGAGGACAACTGCGCGGTCATGGCAGTGGAGGAGCTGCGGGATTATCTGGAAAACGGCAACATCTCCCACAGCGTCAATTATCCCGACTGCACCATGGGGATCTGCCAGTCGGACTGCAGGGTCACTATTCTGCACAGCAACAAAGTCAACATGATCAACCAGATGACGACCCTGATCGGAAAACACGACGTCAACATCGCCCAGATGGTGAGTAAATCAAAGGGCGAGAGCGAATACACCATGATCGATCTGGACGGAAAGATCACGGACAAACTGATCGAACAGATCCGGAAGATTCCGGGTGTGTACAGGGTGCGCGCGATCCGATAAGCGCGCTTTCATGACGGGAGGTTATCCCAATGCCTAACATTGTGGATTATGTTATCTGGAGAGGGGATCTGACGTTTGAGAAGTGCCCCTTCAATGAGATCGACAACCTGATATTCTCCCAGCTGTCCTATGTGGATTTTGCGGGGATCGTATCGGAAGATGCGGACAAGACGATCACCCTTCGGGAGGCCAGCAAGCTTTTCTGGGAGGGAAAAGACAACGCGAGTGTTTTGAAGGACTATCCCATAAACGGGAAGAGGGCGATCTTCATGCGTCAAGCGGCAAAGAGCGCGCGCTTTGGGGATATACTTCTGTCCGGGTATGTCGATCTTGTCGATGTAAATACCGAGACCCAGATGTCCGCGGTACAGTTCCGGCTTCCGGACGACACGGTCTACGTGGCGTTTCGCGGCACGGACGCGACGATCGTCGGCTGGAAAGAGGACTTTAATCTCAGCTATATGACACAGACCGCCGGGCAGCGGAGCGCGGTGGATTACATGAAGCGGTATTTTGACAGAACATCACTCCGTCTCCGTGTGGGCGGACATTCCAAAGGCGGCAATTTTGCCGTCTACGCGTCAGCCTTTTCCGGCGCCAAAGTCCAAAAGCAGATCGAGGTGATCTACAGTAATGACGGGCCGGGATTCCGCCAGGAAGTCGTAGAGAAGCCGCAGTTTCAACAGATCATCGAGCGCACGGTCAGCATCGTGCCCGAGGACACGATCATCGGCGCGCTTTTGAACCCAATCAAGGCCAAATTCGTCGTAAAGAGCAGCGAAGACGGGCTTATGCAGCATGACGCGTTTACCTGGCAGGTGCTGGGGCCCCGCTTTGAGACGACGACGCGCTCCAAAGAAAGCCTGTTTGTGGAAAAGACGGTGGCCGGCTGGCTCAATGAGGTGGATGATGAAGCGCGGGAGATGTTCGTGGACCAGATTTTCGCGTTTATCCAGGCTTCCGGCGCGAAGAAGCTTGTCGATCTCAAGTCGTTTAAGGAGATATCGTCGATCCTGCGCGCGGCAAGGGACCTTCCCAAGGAGGATCAGGAGCAGTTCAAGGATGTCCTGACGCAGCTGGTCAAAAGCGGAGGCAGGACGCTGGAGGATTCTCTGCGCGAGGCCTGGGAGACGAGGCAGGGAAACCGGGAGAGCAAAAAGAAATCGGCAAACACCAGCGCAAAAGAAGGAAGCCATGAACGGGCAATGGGATAGCATAAGAAAAGAGGACATCCGGGAGCTCCTTGACGGCCGGCGGGCGGAAAAGATCTATCCCGTGACGCGCCGGAACGCCGTCCTGATCCCCCTTCTTGAGAAGGAGGGCGAATGGCATATACTGTTCGAGGTGAGGCAGGCCGGCATAAGGCAGGGCGGTGAGATATGCTTCCCCGGCGGCCGGGTCGAGGCCGGAGAGAGCGGGGCGGAGGCCGCCGCGCGCGAGACGGCGGAAGAGCTGCGGATCCCGCGGGAAGACATAGAGGTGCTGGCCCCCATGCACGAGATGATGGGGCCCGGCGGCGCAGCCGTGGAATCCTGTCTGGGCGTCCTTTCCCATTACGAGGGAACCTTTTCCGAAGAGGAAGTGGATCATGTATTCACCCTGCCGCTGTCGTGGTTTGCGGCGCATCCGCCGGCCATTCACAGGGCGGATTACGTCATCGAGACGGGAGAAGATTTCCCCACGGACCTGATCCCCGGAAACGGCCACTATCCGTTTAGAAAGATACCCAGGAATTACTATTTTTACGAGACCGGGTACGGCGTCATCTGGGGCATGACCGCGGAGCTTCTGTACCACTTTCTGCGCTGCCTCCAAGAACTGTAGAGAGTTATTATTGAAATGGATAATAAACGTGTGCTGCGGTTTCAGATCACGGCCCCGCAGGCGGGCATGACGGTCCGCGCCTTTCTGGGACAGGAGCTGGCGCTTACGCCCCATCAGATCAGCCGGCTCAAATTTCAGGAGGAGGGCATCCGGGTCGACGGGCGCAAGGTCTATGTAAACCATGTGCTCTTAAAAGGAGAAATACTGACGGTCGGCCTGACCGAACAGGTGTCCCGCCGGGATACGGAGGGCGGCCGGACAGCCCGCGTCTGGGAACCGCCGGCGCCGTCCCTATGCGCCACGCCTCTGCGCGTTTTGTATGAGGACGAGGACATCATTGTGGTCGATAAGCCGGCGGGACTGGTGGTTCACCCCTCCCCCGGTCATTACAGCGACACGCTTTCCAACCAGGTGGCGGAGCATCTGGGCGCGGTGGGCACGGCGCTGGATATCCGCGTGACCGGCCGGCTCGACAAGGAGACGTCGGGCATCGTGACCTTCGCGCAAAATACCGAGGCCGCCGCCATGATCCAGCGGCAGCGGGCCGAGGGGAGCCTTACGAAAATATATCTGGCACTGGCGGAGGGCCGTGTGGAGCAGACGGAGGGCGTTGTGGACGTGCCGCTGCGGAGACTGCGGCCGGGTGAAAGTTTTGCGAGTCAGGACAGCGCGCGTATCGACAAGCGCATGACGGCAGCGCCGGACGGGAAACCGGCCAGGACTTTTTACCGGGTCCTTGAGTACTGTGAGGACGAAGAGGGCGTTCAGAGGACGCTTCTGGCCTGCCGGATCGAGCACGGGCGGACGCATCAGATCCGCGTGCATATGGCCTATATCGGACACCCGCTGGCCGGGGATCCGCTCTACGGCGCCGCGCCCCGCGGCTCTGAGCAGGAGAAAGCGCGGCGCGTGCCGAGCGCCTTAAGCGATCCACGCATGTGCCTTCACGCGTGGAGGCTCTCCATGAGGCAGCCCTTTACCGGGGAGCGCATAGAGGTGGAAGCAAAAGCGCCGGACTGGGCGGACACGGAAAGCCTTCAAAGCCTTAAGAGTACAGGCCTTTACGAGGATATAAAAGCATGATGAGAGAAATACTGGAAAAGGTGCAGAGGGGCGAGATGACTATCGCGCAGGCGGAGGAGCTTTTGCGTGGCAGAGAGGTCGCGGATATGGGCTTTGCCACGCTGGATCTGGACCGGGAGAAGCGGTCCGGATTTCCGGAGGTGGTCTTTTGCAGCGGTAAGCCCGACGAGTACCTTGTCTCCATTTTTTGCCGCCTGCGGGAGGAGGAGGGGAGAGCTTTCGGGACCCGAGCCGACCGGCGCCAGTACGAACTGGTAAAAAGTGAGATCCCGGAGGCGGAGTATGATCCGATCTCCCGCATCCTGAAAGTCGAAAAGGACAAAAAGCCCCAAACGGGTCTTGTGGCCGTGGTCTCAGGCGGCACGGCGGACATCCCCGTGGCGGAGGAAGCGGCGCAGACCGCGGAGTATTTTGGCTGCAATGTCGCGCGCATCTACGACGTCGGCGTCAGCGGGATCCACAGGCTCCTTAGCCGGACGGAAACGATACGGGAGGCCTCCTGCGTCGTTGCGGTGGCAGGCATGGAGGGCGCTCTGGCAAGTGTCGTCGGCGGCCTGGTGCGAAATCCCGTGATCGCGGTGCCCACATCGGTGGGATACGGCGCAAATCTGGGCGGCATCTCAGCGCTGCTCTCGATGATCAATTCCTGCGCCAACGGCGTCGCGGTGGTCAACATCGACAATGGCTACGGCGCCGGGTACATGGCGACGCAGATCAACAGACTGGCGGCAGGAGCGGACAGCCCGCGCCGGGAACAAGAAGGAGGAAAAGTGTGAGGACACTTTACATGGAATGCGCCACCGGCATCAGCGGGGATATGATCGCGGCGTCTCTGCTGGATCTGGGCGCGGACCGCGGCGTTTTGGAAAAGGCGCTGGCGGGCATTCCCTCGGACGGATATGAAATCAGGATAGGCCGGGTGAAGCGATCCGGCATCGACTGCTGCGACTTTGACGTGATCCTGGACAGGGAGCACGACGGCCGCGATCACGACATGGAGTACCTGTACGAACATCTCCGCGGGGACGGCATTTCCGCGCATGACCACAGTTCCGCGCGGGATCACACTCATCATCATCACCATACTGGGATGAGGGAGATCTGTGGTATACTTAAATCACTGGAGATGACGGAGTCCGCCAGGGAGCTGGCTCTGAAGATCTTTCCTGGCGGAGGCGGAGGCAAAGGCGCACGGCACGGACATCGATGAGGTGCACTTCCACGAGGTAGGCGCGATCGATTCGATCATCGACATTGTGGCGGCCGCTGTGTGCTTTGACGACCTTGATATAGACGAGGTCGTCTTCACCTCGATCACAGAGGGGAGCGGCTCGGTCCGCTGTCAGCACGGCGTCCTGCCGGTACCGGTGCCCGCAGTGGCAGGCATCGCCCAGGCATACGGACTGCCTCTTAGGATCACCCAAAGGACAGGGGAGCTGGTGACGCCCACAGGCGCCGCGTTCGCGGCGGCGGTCATGACCAAAACGGAGCTTCCCCGGGAATACACGATCTCACGCATCGGGCTTGGCGCCGGCAAGCGGGAGTACACGATCCCGAGCATCCTTCGCGCGATGCTGCTGGAAGTGCCTGAAGAGCCGCGGGCGGACACCGCGGGGAATGACACTTCGGATGTGATCTATAAGCTCGAGTGCGATGTGGATGACTGCACGGGTGAACAGCTCGGATACGCCATGGAGAGACTCATGAACAGCGGCGCGCGGGAAGCGCATTTTGGCCCGGTCTACATGAAGAAAGGGCGTCCGGGCTGGGAGATCACCGTGATCTGTGATGAGGATCACATCGGCAAAATGGAGGACATCCTGTTTGAGGAGACGACCACGATCGGCATCCGCAGACAGAGGATGGAGCGCAGTATTTTGACCAGAAGAATGGTAAAAGCACAGACTGCGTACGGCGAGATCGCCGTCAAGATCAGCGGGGAGGGGCGCCGGGAGCGCGTTCACCCCGAGTACGGAAGTGTTGCCGAAGCGGCGAGGCGGTGCGGTGTGCCTTTTGGCACCGTATACGACGCGGCGATGGAAGCGATGCGGGAAACAGAGAGGGGTTAAGGGCAGATGGCAAAAGAAAAGAAATCTTTCGAACAGGTCTACGAGCAGGAATATTCCTATGTATACAACTACGTCTACATGCAGCTCATGCAGCGGGAAAATACAGAGGATATCGTCAGCGATGTTTTCATCAAGGCTATGCAGCATTACGACAATTTTGATCCCTCCAAGGCATCGCCCAGGACATGGCTGTGCACCATCGCGCGCAACACGCTGACAGATTATTACAGAAGAACCGGGAACCGAAGGACGGAAGCGCTCGAAGATGTGGCTGAGCCGTCAGTAAGGGATGAGTACAATAGTCTTAAAGACCCCATCAACAAGGAAGTGTACCGTCTGATGGCACTGCTTACGGATGATGAGAGAGAACTGCTCAATATGATCTATATGCAGGAGATGAAAAATCCTGAGATCGGGAAGGTGCTCGGCATCAGCCCGAAGGCGGTCAGCGAGCGGCACAGACGCCTTCTGTCCAAGCTCCGCAAGATGGAGGAGGGAAAGGACAGCAGCGACTTTCTCAGTTTTGACTGACGGGAAAAGCGTTTGTCTTAAGATTATAAGAATTTACAGGTTCTTGGTGAAGGTGAGAACGTTCTCCGCGCCCGTATATTCATAGGAGACGTCGTCCGCGCACTTGAGGGAGAGATAAATACCCAGGCCTCCGATGGAGCGCTCTTCCGCGCCCAGCGTCACGTCCGGCTTCTGCGCCTCAAGAGGGTTGTAAGGGATGCCTCTGTCGCGGAATGTGATCTTGACGGCAGGCGGGTCATTTTCCAAGGACATGCTGACGCGCACCTGTCCCTTTCCGTTGGGATAGGCGTAGCTGGCGATATTGACAAAAAACTCCTCGGCGATCATCTTCAGACGCGTCGCAGAAGTCTTGCTGATTTCGATGCCCTCCAGGAACTCGTCGATCTTTTCCTGAAGAAGGCTGAGATTCGAGACGATGGCGTCGCAGACAAACGATGTATCCTTTTTGTCTCTATTGGTTTTATCGGAAATCATACATCAACTCCCCAGTGAGCAGATTTAGCAGACAAACTATCAGCATTAGTATACAGGGAAATGAAAGATAGTGCAAATCATAGTGGATTTGATTGGGGACGTCCGTATATAGTTACAAATATCAGGTTTGGGAGTAAAGAAGAAAGGAAGTGGGCTCCGTGGTCGACAAGATTAAGCAGGCAGATTTCAGCAAAGAATCCGATTTTAAGAGCGAGCTGCGCCAGCAGCTGTTCGGACATAGAGAGAAGAGCAAAAAGGGCAATGTGATCGAGAGCCCGATGCGATTCAAGGCGCTTTCTATGGAAGAATTGGAGATGGTGAACGCTGCCGGAGACAAGAGCATGATGCTCGGGCAAAACAAAGAAAAAGAAAAGTGAATAATTTGAAGAAGAAATACGGCACAGCGGCCAGATGGCGGCGGTGCCGTTTTTCTTTTGCCATATTTTTGTTTTTGCCGTATTCACAGGATCGTGGGCCGCCTAAGGCGCCTGGATGTCAAAAAGCTGAAGGGCCTGCTCTCCTCGTGGAGAAAAGTGCCGGAGAGGGAGACGTTGTCCGTCCCCTCCACAGGCGAGATCTTGAAGGTGATCTCGCGGTCGATGATCTCAATAAGCTCGTCCACGCTCTGGGGACGGTCTTCCGGATGAAGTTCCAGACCGCGCAGAAGCAGGTTATTCAGAAAAGAAGGGATGTCCGTCTGGATGACGTTCGGCGGGACAAGGGTTCCGCCCTGAAGGCGGTCGATGGCCCTGCAGGGGGGCTGGCCGCAGACTGCCTCGTACACGGAGGCGCACAGGGAATAGATGTCGGTGGCCCTTGTGAGGAGGTGTCCGCTGATCTGCTGTTCCGGCGCCGCGTACCGGACGTTGATGGCCTGGCGGACGATGTGATCCTCCATGCTGCCCGACAGATCCACCGCGTTTCCCCAGTCGATCAGATAGACAGTGCCGTCGCGGCACAAAAAGGTGTTGATCGGGCTGACGTCGCAGTGAATGTAGCCCCTTTTGTGAAGGGGGCTCAGGATCTTGAGCGTGCCCCGCATGATGTAGAGGGCCAGTATGATCGGAAGTTTGCCGCCAAAGCGCTTCATGTAATCCAGGCAGGTCATGCCCTCCAGGTATTCCTTGACAAGATAGATGGTGTCATTTTCCTCGAAGGTCTCCACCACACCGGGAATGCCGGAGATATCGCGGAACATCTCCATGATCTGCGCTTCCCGGAGGATCTGCATCAGGCCCCGGGAGAGCTTTTCCTGACTGGGGATGTTGCTGGGATCCTCGACGGGCTGCGGCTCGGACTGACAGGCGATGCCG
>CAJOLP010000091.1 GCA_905235465.1 uncultured Lachnospiraceae bacterium
TAAATATATAGTATCGAATACTACAAGGCGGTGAGATGGTGTTTACATAACTGTTTTTATGGCCGCCGGTCATTTGGATGGGAGACCGAAGATGAACAAGGAAAAAGTCGCTGTGCTTGCGGATTCAGGCGGAGATATTGCGCCGGATTTTGTCGAGCGATACGGCATTTATGTGCTTCCGCTGCACATTATGTATCCTGAAAAGGACTACCTGGACGGCGTGGACATCGATCCGATGATGGTCTACGAGCGCTTTCCGGAGGAGTACCCGAGCACGTCAACGCCTTCCCTGGCGGAAGTGCAGGATATGTTTCAGAGGATCAAGGATGACGGCTTCGAGAAAGTGATCGCTGTGACGATCTCCAGCGGACTGAGCGGTACTTTTAATACGATCAGACTCGCCGCATCCGAGGAGACAGATCTCGATGTCTTCGTTTTTGACTCAAAGAATATCTCCGTGGCGTCCGGCATGTGGGCGATCTGGGCAGCGGTGAAGCTGGAGGAAGGCCGGAGCTTCGAACAGATCACAAAAGGGATGACCGACAAGGTGTATGACTGCAAGGTCATGTTTTACATGGATACGCTGCAGTATTTGAAGCGCGGCGGCCGGATCGGCAATGTGACTTCGATCGTCGGCGAGGCGCTTAAGCTCAAGCCGATCATTTCCTGCGACCGGAACGGGATCTACTACACTGTGGCGCTGATCCGCGGCGCCAAGAGCGGCAAGAATAAGCTCCTGAAGGAGATGCTGAAATTCTGTCAGGGGCACAGCGCGTGGGTCATCATCGGAACCGGCGGCGCCGAGGAAGAGGGCAAAAATATGCTCGCGCTCGTGGACAGCAAGATGGAGGACAAAAAGATCCTCTTCACCAAGCAGATCACGGCGACGCTGGCGCTCAACACCGGCCCGGGACTTGTGGGCATCGCCGCATTGCTGGACCCGTAAGTGACGTCATTTTGTCCAAAATATCTGCGAAGAGAGTGCGGATTATTGACATTATTCCCAATAATTCGTAAGATGAAATCAAGGTATTTTTAACCGTGATAGTTTATCTTAACTGCCAATGTATTTTCTGATCAGGAGGGGTTTATGTACCAGGATGAATATAAGCGTTGGCTGGCTGCCGATCTGGAAGATTTTGATCTGGGCCAGGAACTTCGCAGTATCGCGGATGATGATGAGGCCATAAAGGAGCGCTTTGCCGTTTCGCTCCAGTTTGGAACCGCGGGTCTTCGCGGAACGCTTGGCGCGGGCACGAACCGCATGAATATCTGGGTGGTCCGCCAGGCCACGCAGGGCGTTGCCAATTGGGTGCTGACGCAGGGCGGCACACAGTCCGTGGCCATCAGCTATGACAGCCGTCTCAAGGGATGGAAGTTTGCCAGGGACGCCGCGAGTGTTCTCGCAGCCAATGGCATCAAGGTCTATATTTACGACGAGCTCATGCCCGTTCCGGCGCTGAGCTTCGCGACGCGCTATTACAAGTGCAACGCCGGCATTATGGTGACGGCTTCCCACAATCCGGCCAGATATAACGGCTACAAGGCCTACGGCCCCGACGGGTGCCAGATGACCGACGACGCGGCCGCAGTTGTCTACAACGCGATCCAGGAGACCGACGTGCTCACGGGCGCGAAGTTCATGTCCTTTGCGGAGGGCGTTGAGAAGGGTCTGATCAAGTTTGTGGGCGACGACTGCAAGGAGGCGCTTTACGACTCGATCAAGGCGCGCCAGGTCCGTCCGGGTCTGTGCAAAACAGCCGGCCTCAAGCTCGTCTACTCACCGCTCAACGGAACAGGCCTTGTGCCCGTCACAAGGATCCTTGCCGATATGGGCATCGACGACGTGACGATCGTTCCCGAGCAGGAGTATCCCAACGGGTACTTCACCACCTGCCCGTATCCGAATCCGGAGATCTTCGAGGCGCTGCAGAAGGGCCTTGAGCTGGCCAAGAAAGTCGGGGCGGACCTCATGCTCGCGACGGATCCCGACGCGGATCGTGTCGGCATCGCCATGAAGTGTCCGGACGGCTCCTATGAGCTGGTCTCCGGCAATGAGATGGGCGTCCTTTTACTGGACTACATCGCGGCGGGCCGCATCGAGCAGGGCACGATGCCCAAGAATCCCGTGGCCGTCATGTCCATCGTTTCCACACCGCTGGCAGAGAAAGTCGCCGCGCATTACGGCGTGGAGCTGCGCCAGACGCTGACCGGATTTAAGTGGATCGGCGATCAGATCGCAAAGCTCGAGGAGGACGGAGAGGAAGACCGCTTCATCTTCGGATTTGAGGAGAGCTACGGCTATCTGGCAGGCCCCTATGTCCGCGATAAGGACGCCATTATCGGCTCCATGCTCATCTGCGAGATGGCCGCCTACTACCGCAGCATCGGCTCCAGCATCAAGCAGAGACTGGAGGAGATCTATGCGGAGTACGGCCGCTGCTACAACAAGATCGATACCGTCGAGTTCCCGGGTCTTTCCGGCATGGACAAGATGGCGGGCATCATGAGCGGACTTCGCGAGGATCCGCCGACCGAATTCGGCGGCAGGAACGTTGTGAAGGTCATGGATTACGCCAAACCTCAGGAGACGGGACTGCCCAAGGCAAATGTTCTCTCCTACGATCTGGATGACGGCTCCAAGGTCATCATTCGTCCTTCCGGCACAGAGCCGAAGATCAAGGCGTACTACACAACGTACGGCAAGGATCTGGATGAGGCGAGGGAGGCTAAGGATCAGCTTTCCGCTTCGGTCAAGGAGATCTTTAAGTAAATGGTCCTATTTAGTGTTTGGGGGGTGAAGCAGCCGGGCGTGTGCCCGGCTGTTTCCTTTGCCGGGGGAAGCCATTGTTTTGCGCCCTGAAAAATGCTAAAGTAATTCTATAAATAACAGATAACAAATGAATGGAAGGAATCGGCGAATGATAGTCAGAACCTACAATGATTGGTATCAGGAGCACAAGAAGCTGCTTATGCAAAAGGTGGAATCGGAGGATCACTCCAAGGGGGCGGAGCTCTCGGCAGAGGTGGTTCCCTATTCGCATCTCAAAAATCATATGCTCTCCGAAGACGAGAACGCGGACATCGTGATCGCCTGCGACGACGACGGCGAACTGGATGATCTGGCACAGATCCTGATCAAGGACTATTTTGCCGCTCATCCGGACATCAACCTGCTGTACGGGGATGAGGACCGCGTCGCGGAAGACGGCGTACATCTGGATCCGTGGTTCAAGACGGAGTGGGCGCCCGACACATTTTTGTCGACGTTCTATTTTGGCAATATCATCGCTTTCCGTTCCGCCGCGTTCGCCATGATCAATCCGGGCAAGAGGAAGGCATCCTACTATGAGAGCGCCTCCTCCCTCCGCGCGGACACGCTGGAGGAGCTGCGCGCCCGCAGCAACGAGGACGACTGGCCGGTCCGCGCCTGGATCTACGGTACGCTCTGCCTCAAGCTCGCGCAGGCGGACGGCGGCTACACGAAGCGCCCGGCCGACCACTGGGATGAATTTCCCGTGGGGCACATCCCGGAGGTCCTCTTTCACGGCGATCACCGGGTGGAGCTGTGGAACGGGAACCTGATCAAGGATTCCCTGACCGGACGGTACAATGTCAATTCCGCCGCCACGCGCCTGATCAGCATCATCATTCCCAGCAAGGACAATCCGGAGATGCTGGCCCGCTGCGTACATTCCATCGAAAACCACGCCAACGTGCCCCACGAGATCATCATCGTGGACAACGGATCCAACCCGGAGAACCGCCGCAAGGTGCAGCAGCTCACGGACGAGATCAACGAGGACGGGCGGTGTATTTATATCTATAAGCGGGGACCCTTCAACATGCCCGCCTTCTATAACCGGGGCGCGCAGTACGCCAACGGCGAGATGCTTCTTTTTGTCCACGACGACGTCGTCGTGCAGAAGACCGGGTGGCTTTCCCATCTCTCCGAGAAGGCAAAGCTTCCCTATGTGGGCGCGGTCGGCATGAAGCTCCTGTATCCGAGCTCCAATATCATCCAGCACGCGGGCATCATGTCCGTGGAGGAGGGGATCGTATATAAGCTCCAGTACTGCAGAAATGACGAGTCGTACTATTTTGACTTCAATAAGGGCGTCCGCAACATGCTCGCCATGAGCGGCGCGTGCCTGATGGTGCGCACAGAGCTGTTCAACGAGGTGGGCGGCTTCGATGAGGAAAATTTCCCGGCCTACGGCGGCGATATTGATTTCTGCCTCAGGATCTTTGAGCGCGGATACTACAATGTCGTGCGCAACAACATGTATCTGTTTTACTACGAGTCGTATTCGCCCGAGAACAGCAAGACCCGCGAGGAACGCCAGCTGCAAAAGCCGCGTGAGATGCAGCTGCTGCGTGAGCTGCATCCGGAGCTTGCCGGGCACGACCCGTACTATCACCAATATCTGACCCAGGACGCGAGGGAACCCCGCTTCCGGATCAATCTTGAGGACACGAGCGTAAAGTAATCATATTTTCGAAAAGACACAGGAGGTATATATGTCCTGGTGGAGTGACTTCAGAAAGTCGGTGCGCACCATGCACCCGTCTGACGCCAAAGAATTTATCAGCCGCCGCGGCAGGAGTGCTTCCCAAAAGAGCAAGGCCAAAGGGGACGGCGGCAGCGCCGCGGAAGGCGATCATAACGCTGACAGGCAGGACGGCTCGGACGACGGGAGCGACGCGGACCGGGCTGTGGAGTACGGCCAAAATACAGAAGCCGGATCAGGCGCGGAAGGCGGCCGGGGGAGCGATGCCAAAAAGGCGGGCGCCAGGGGCCTAAAGCTCCCCATTCCGCTGCGGAACAGGGGAGACGCGCAAAAGAAGGCGAAGGTCAGGACCAAGTATACGTACAGGGAACCTGAGCCGGCTGTTCTTCTCAATCAGAAGGCGATATGGGAACGTCTGCAGGACGGGGAAAAGCCGGCAGACGCTCTTGGCATGGCCTTTTCGGTGCTTAAGACAAATCACATCCCGAAATTCAGCGTCATCGTGACGACTTATGAGCCGGTCATACGGTATTTTGAACAGACGGTCATATCGATCCTGTCCCAGACCTACGGGGGGTTCGAACTCATCGTCGCCGACATGAGCATGACCACGGCGGTGCGCGACGCCGTCGACCGCTACCGCGACACGAGGATCCGCTACTACAGCGTGCCCGGAAACCGGGGAGACGCGTCCCTGATCAACGACGCGGCGCTTTTTGCGGACGGCGATTACATCTGCACGGTGGACTGCGGCGATCTGCTGACGCCGGACGCTCTGTACGAGGTCTTTTTGGTGGTGATGCGGACGAACGCGGAGATCCTGTACACCGATGAGGACAACTGCGACGCGCTGGGCAAGCGCTTCGAGCAGCCCTTCTACAAACCTGATTTCAACAAGGACTATCTGTTGTCCACGAATTATACAAAACATCTTCTGGTCATCCGGCGCGAGCTGTTTTTGGCGCTGCGGATGCGGGACGCTTTTGACGGGGCGCTGAGCTATGATCTGATGCTGCGGGCGCCCAAATCGGAAGTCAGTCACGTGCCGCACATCCTCTATCATGTGAGCAGCGCGTCGTCCGAATCCAAGAAGGCGAGCCGCGAAGTGGACGCCGATATCCGCGCCGGGAAGGCGGCGCTGGAGGACTACCTGCGCGTGCGCGATATCAAGGCGACCGTTTCCTACACGAATATGCGCGGCATCTACCGGATCAATTATTCGCGTGCCGGAGCGATGTAGGCGTCGTGGGCGGCAGGGTCCTTAGCCGGACGCACAAGATCGTCGGCGGCATGATGAACGCGCAGGGGCAGACTGTATACGAGGGCAGGAATGAGGATGATGGCGGTCCGAGAAACCGTGCCCTTACCGTACAGGACGCCTATGCGGTGGATGTGCGGTGTATGCAGGTGCGGGCGGAGCTTAGGTCTTTGTTCAGTGAGATCTTTGGCTTTGCGTATGGAGATGCCCGCGCCCGATGGGAAGGAGATCCCCAGGAGCTGCGGCAAAAGAGCATCACGTTCTGCCGGACGGTCCGTGAGATGGGGTATCTCATCGTCTGGGATCCGGCGTATATCGCCGTACTGTGAGGTGACTATTAAGGGGCAGGGGAGAAACAATGAGTTCCAAGTCGTCACAAAATGAAGTAACTGCAATTATCGTTCTGCACAACAACAAAAAAACGATCGGGACCTGTCTGAAACACTTGCTGCGGGGCTCTGTCGTGCCGCGGATCCTCATGATCGACTGCGGCTCCAAAGACGGGGGCGCCGACGCGGCCAGAGAATATCTGAAAGCGCGGTTTTCGGACAAAGAAGAGAAGGGCACGCCGTATTTTGTCGTGGAGCTGGGCGTCAACACCGGGCGCGCCCACGCATTCAATACAGGCGTCCATATGGTCAGCACGCCTTACGTGTTTTCTCTGTCGCCGGAAGTGGCGGTCAGCCGCCGTTACGTGGAAAAACTGCTGGGCTGCATGAAGAAGCTGGAGAAGAGTGGACTTCACCCTCTGAGTGTGCAGGGCCTGATCACGGCCGGCACGGGCACAGGACGCGGCACCACCATTCGCAGCGCGGGCTGGAAACTTCGCCCCGATTATATCTGCGTGCACGTGGCGGAAGGGAAAGACGCGGGCGCGTTCCGGGATCCGGGCAGGGTCCGCAGGATCCCCGCTTCGGATATGAGCGCGTCCCTCTACCGCATGGCTGTGCTGAGCAAAGTCGGGCTGATGGACGAGAGGCTCTTCGGCTTCAACGAGGATCTGGATCTGGGCCTGCGCTCGTCCCTTTTGGGGCACCAGAGCTATCTTTTGCCGACCGCGGTCGCAAGGAGCTATGGCCCGGCGGAGCAGACTCTGTTTGAGAAGCAGGTGATCATCGGGAACCTGCTGTATATGCAGTACAAATACAACCGCCCGGCCATTTTGCAAAATCTTATGAACAATCCTGCCATGAGCGAGGATAACGGCGGCTCCGTGCGGCGCGGACGCACGCTCTGCTACATGGCAGAGATGGAGCAGATGGAGCGCGAGCAAATGGATATGTCCGTGACCAAGCTGCCGCTTCCGGACGAGTTTTACATGAATACGAGCTGGGCAGATTCCACGCTGATCTACCCGCTCTGGCTCGGCGAGCGGCTGCCGGCCCCGTGGGAAAAGACGGTGGATGGGATCGTGCAGGTCTGGGAAAAGATGGCGTACGGAATCGAGGAGCTTAGAGACAAAATCGTTTAAATCGTCTGATTGTTTGAAAAACTCGCTCAATTTAGATAAGATTCGCAAAATTTTTTTTGATAGTTTTTATGGCCGTCTGGTAATTGTAAATGACGGAAGATAATGCTATCATGGAAG
>CAJOLP010000092.1 GCA_905235465.1 uncultured Lachnospiraceae bacterium
ATCGATCGGATCAGTCATCGGCATCGGCAGGCGCTGCCTTTTCCTGTTCCGCCTGGATCGCAGGAATCAGGGAGTAAATGGGCTTTACGGAAGTGTCGCCCTTTATCTTTCTGGCAATATAGTTGTCCGTGCAGGCCTTGACCTGAGGGGAGAGCACCAGCACGCCGATCAGGTTGGGAAGCATCATCAGTCCGTTAAATGTATCGGAGATATCCCATGCCAGCGTCGCCTCGATGCCGGCGCCTGCCAGAACGATCAGGCAGAAGATCACGCGATATATGATGATCGCCTTCGTGCCGAACAGATACTCAAAAGCTTTGGAACCGTAATGGCTCCACCCAAGAACCGTGGAGTAAGCGAACAGGAAGATAGCGATCGCAATAAACCAGGCGCCGAGCTTACCGAACTGGAGCTCGTAAACGTAACTCATCATGGAAGCGGATCCGATGGATTCGGCTTCTGCGCTGAGAGTGCCGGTGTCAAGATTGACAGTGCCGGAAGAGAGCAGTGTGAGGGCGGTCAGCGTGCAGACAACGATGGTGTCCGCGAAGACCTCGAAGATGCCCCACATACCCTGTCTGACGGGCTCTCTTACGTTGGAGCTTGAGTGAACCATGACGGAAGAACCGAGGCCGGCCTCATTGGAGAAGACGCCTCGCTTCATGCCCATCTGCATTGCAAGCGCGATGCCGGAACCGACGATACCGCCGCCGACAGCCTTCATGGCGAACGCGCCCTTAAAGATGGAGACGAACACGGCCGGAACAGACGTAATATGTGTGCAGATAATAATGATCGAACCGAGCAGGTACAGGATGACCATGAACGGAACAAGCTTCTCGGTTATGGCGGCAACGCGCTTGAGGCCGCCGATTACGACCAGACCCACAGCAAAGAACAGGAAGACGCCGACGACCATGTTCGGGATGCCGAACGCATGGTTGATGTTGCCGACCATGCTGTTGACCTGGGACATATTGCCGATACCGAAGGAGGCCAGAAGGCAGAATGAGGAGAAGAGGACCGCCAGAACAGCGCCGACCGCCTTCATATTTTTCTTGGCGCCCAGACCGTCCTTGAGGTAGTACATGGCGCCTCCGCACCATTCACCCTCCTCGTTCTTGCGGCGGTATAAAATACCGAGCACATTTTCGGAATAGTTGGTCATCATGCCGAAGAAGGCAATGATCCACATCCAAAAGACAGCACCGGGGCCGCCCGTAGCAATGGCGCCCGCGACACCGACGATATTGCCGGTACCGACTGTTGCCGCCAGGGCTGTACACAGCGACTGGAACTGAGAAATGGTCTTGTCATTGGTGTGCGCGGTCACATTTTCTTCACGGAAGATCGCACCGATTGTGTGCTTCATCCAGTATTTAAAATGTGTCAGCTGGAAAAACCCTGTCATACAGGTCGCCAGAATACCGACGGCACCCAGCAGGATCAGTGCGGGCCAGCCCCACACAAAGCCGTTGATCGCACCGTTGATGTTTTCAACCGCAGTCAGAAATGATTGCATAATAACTCTCTCCCCTCTTCAAAATGGTTATCAGTTATTGAAAGAATATGCTATATAAAAGGGCGCAGTTACCACATTAACTACGCCCTTGCATACCTTGACACTATATCACAGGAAAATAAACAATACAAGCCTTAATTTACGGTCTGAATCCCGGCGGGCGTTATTCTCTGATCATCGAGTGCCATTCCTGCAGAGAGCGGATATCGCTCGTCCCGTGGAGCTTTACGTACCGGATCCCCTCGGCTGCGGCGCGCGCCGCGTCGATGGTCGTGATGTACGGGATCCTCGCCTTGATCGCGTTTTTGCGAAGATAACTGTCATCGTGAACACTGTCCTTGCCGACAGGAGAGTTGACGATCAGTTGGATCTTTCCGTTCGTGATCATATCCAGGATATTGGGACGTCCCTCATACAGTTTTTTGACATGTTCCGCGGGGATGCCCGCCGCCTGAATGGTCTCGCAGGTGTGGCCCGTCGCGACGATCCTGAATCCGCATTCGTGGAAGATTTTGGCGATCTGAGCGGCCTCATCCCTGTCCTTGCGGTTGACGGAGATCAGAACGGTCCCCTCCAGCGGAAGCGCCGCATTGGCTGCTTCCTGCGCTTTGAAGTAGGCCTCGCCGGTCTTTTCCGCAATGCCGAGCACTTCGCCGGTAGAACGCATCTCCGGCCCAAGGATCGGGTCCACTTCCTGGAACATATTGAACGGGAAGACGGCTTCCTTTACGCCATAATAGGGGATATAACGCTCGCCCAGGGAGCTGACCGGAGAAGGTCTGCCCGTGAGCTCTGCCGTGATGATCTCGGTGGCCAGCGGCACCATGCGGATCCCGCAGACCTTTGATACCAGCGGAACGGTGCGCGAAGCTCTGGGATTGGCTTCCAGCACATAGACGCGGCCGTTCTCGATGGCGTACTGCATATTCATCAGTCCGACAACATTCATTTCCTCCGCGATCCTTCGGGTATATTCCTTGATCGTCTCCAGATTGTCGGCAGGGATGTGCCTGGAGGGAATGATGCAGGCCGAGTCGCCGGAATGTATGCCGGCCAGCTCGATGTGCTCCATAACGGCGGGCACATAGGCGTGGGTGCCGTCACTGATGGCGTCCGCCTCACATTCCATCGCGTGGTTCAGGAACCGGTCGATCAGGATCGGACGGTCAGGCGTCACGCCGACAGCCGCCTTCATGTAATCGGACATGGCGTCATCGTCATAGACGACTTCCATGCCTCTTCCACCCAGTACGTAAGAGGGGCGTACCATCACGGGATAACCGATCTTGCCCGCGATCTCCTTGGCCTCCTCGACGGTGGTGGCCATGCCGGACTCGGGCATCGGAATGCCGAGCTTGTCCATCATGACGCGGAACTGGTCGCGGTCCTCCGCCAGGTCGATGACTTCGGGCTGTGTGCCGAGGATCCGCACGCCGTTGGCCTTGAGGTCCGCAGCGAGATTGAGCGGCGTCTGTCCGCCGAACTGCGCGATGACGCCGACCGGCTTCTCCTTGTGATAGATGGAGAGGACGTCCTCAAGGGTCAGAGGCTCAAAATACAGTTTATCCGAGGTGTCATAGTCAGTGGACACCGTCTCGGGATTGCAGTTTACAATGATCGTCTCAAATCCGAGCGCGTGAAGCGATTTCGCGGCGTGTACGCAGCAGTAGTCAAATTCGATACCCTGGCCGATACGGTTGGGACCGCCGCCGAGGATCATGATCTTGGGCCTGTCCGTATTTACCTTATCGTGGTCGGGCGCGTTGTAAGTGGAGTAGTAGTACGCGCTGTCCTGAGTGCCGCTCACATGTACGCCGTCCCAGGTCTCCTCGCATCCAAGGGAGAGCCTTCTCTCCCGGATCTCCTGTTCGGAAATATTAAGGATCTGGCTCAGGTACTTGTCGGAGAAGCCGTCCTTCTTGGCCTGAACAAGCATCTCGTCTGTCACGGGGCCGGCGATCAGGGACTCCTCCTCCTCCACAAGCTCCTTCATCTGCTCGACGAAATAGTGCTTGATGGCGGTCAGCTCAAAGATCTCATCGGGGGTCGCGCCCTTGCGCAGCGCCTCATAGATGATGAAATACCGCTCGCTTCCGGGCGTGACCAGAAGACGCAGCAGCTCCTCCTTGCTGAGGTCGTGATAATTTTTTACATAGCCGAGGCCGTATCTGTCTTTTTCCAGGGAGCGGATCGCCTTCTGGAAGGCCTCCTTGAAATTCTTGCCGATGCTCATGACCTCGCCGACAGCGCGCATCTGCGTGCCGAGCTGGTCGTGGACGCCCCTGAACTTCTCAAAGGCCCAGCGGGCGAATTTGACAACAACGTAATCGCCGTCCGGAACATATTTGTCGAGGGTTCCGTATTTGCCACAGGGAAGCTCTGCCAGCGTCAGGCCCGTCGCCAGCTTGGCGGATACCAGCGCGATGGGGAAGCCGGTGGCCTTCGAGGCCAGGGCGGAGGAACGGGAAGTGCGGGGATTGATCTCGATGACCACGACGCGGCCGGTCTTGGGATCGTGCGCGAACTGCACATTCGTGCCGCCTATGACGCCGATGTGCTCGACAATGCGGTAGGCCTGCTCCTGCAGCTCTTTTTGCAGATCCTCATCGATGGTCAGCATGGGCGCCGTGCAGAAGGAGTCGCCCGTGTGCACGCCGACGGGGTCGACGTTCTCGATAAAGCAGACGGTGATCATATTGCCGGCGCTGTCGCGGACGACCTCGAGCTCGAGCTCCTCCCAGCCCAGGATCGATTCTTCCACCAGGACCTGGTGGATCAGGCTCGCCTGCAGGCCGCGGTCGCAGACGACGCGCAGCTCCTCTTTATTGTAGACAAGACCGCCGCCTGTGCCGCCCATGGTGTAGGCGGGACGAAGGACGATCGGATAACCGAGCTCGTCGGCGATCGCCAGCGCTTCGTCGACGGAATAGGCGACTTCGCTGCGGGCCATCTCAATGCCGAGCTTATTCATTGTCTCCTTGAACTCGATACGGTCCTCACCGCGCTCGATCGCGTCGACCTGTACGCCGATCACTTTGACGCCGTATTTGTCCAATATGCCTTTTTTGTATAATTCGGAGCAAAGGTTGAGGCCGGACTGGCCGCCGAGATTGGGAAGAAGCGCATCAGGTCTTTCCTTAGCGATGATCTGTTCCATGCGCTTTACATTGAGAGGTTCAATATAAGTGATGTCCGCCATTTCGGGATCTGTCATAATTGTGGCGGGATTTGAATTGACCAGAACGATTTCGTAACCAAGACTGCGAAGGGCCTTACAGGCCTGCGTTCCGGAGTAATCGAACTCACAGGCTTGCCCGATGACAATGGGCCCCGAGCCGATGATCAGAATCTTATGGATGTCTGTGCGCTGTGCCATGGTTCCTCTCTTTCTTATATGTGTATTAAATGTATAACCTTATAAATTGTATAGGAACACGCCCATAATTTCCACACTAAATTGCATTTGAAAGTGTAGAAATTTGGGCCCGTCGAAGGCTCGATAAGGTTCAACCTGACTAAAAGAAGGAGAACCTAAGGGGCGGCAGCGGTATTTTGACTTTGCTGCGAACGTAAGTTGTGACGATTCCATTACAAATTAAACATTTTATGGTAATATAGAAATGTTGATTAATTGTTTAGAGGAGTGACGAATAATGAAGAAATTGTTGGTATGGGCGATGACCGTTATAGCTGTGACAGTCATGCTCACCGGATGCAATTCCGAACAGAAGGCCGTGCAGGAGACTACAGAGAAGTTTCTCCAGGCTCTTGTGGACAGCGATCTGGACGTGCTCGCCGAATGTTCCACACCGGAACTGATGCAGTCCGATGAGATGAAACTGCTCGATAAGGAAAATCTCGCGAATTCCTTCTATGAGGCGATCGGTGTTGAAAAGGAAGACCTCAGCGAGGAGGCGGTGAAGGCCGTGGATATCTATGTCGACAGAGTGGTGGACAGCGTCTACAAGGACTACAAGGTGGGCGATATCAAAATACAGGGGGACACCGCCTCCGTGACGACCGAGATCACGCTCGGATTTGACCCCAATGAAGAATCCAGTCTGTCGGATTCCACAATGGAAGAAATTGAGAAATACCGCACAGAGCATTATGACGAGCTGGTGGATCTGTATGTGGAGCAGGGGGAAAAGGCGCTCTATCAGAAGATCTACGATGACCTGATCCCCCCATCATTGTCACAAAGATGGAAGAGGAGCTCGCCGGAAGCAATGATACGGTGGAGTCCACGATCCTGACGCTCAAGAAGATCGACGGCGTATGGAAGGTGACCGAGCTGCTGGAAACAGCGGAAACCTCCGCTGAAGGAGAGACAAAGTAATATGGCGATCCCGCTTAAGCTCCAGGTGTTTGAGGGTCCGATGGATCTGCTCATGCACCTGATCGAAAAGAACAAGATCGATATCTATGATATTCCCATCGTGACGATCACGGACCAGTATCTGGAATATGTGCAGCAGATGGAATATGAGGATATGGATGTCACCAGCGAATTCCTCGTGATGGCGGCGACGCTTCTGGACATCAAGAGCAGGATGCTGCTGCCCGCCCAGGGCGATGAGGAAGAGGAGGGCGATCCCAGAGATGAGCTGGTGCAAAGACTCCTTGAGTACAAAAAGTACAAGTTTCTGTCCGAGGAACTCAGGGACAGGAGCGCGGATGCAGGGCTCAGCTACTACAAGGCGCAGGATCTGCCCGAGGAAGTCGCGGGGTATGTGCCGCCCATCGATTATGAGGAGCTGATCGGGGAAAAGACGCTGGAGAGCCTTCAGACTGTTTTTGAAGATGTCCTTCGGCGCAAGAAAAACCGGGTGGATCCCATACGCAGTTCCTTCGGCGAGATCCAGAGAGAAGAGATCAGTGTCGCCGATAAGGAGCTCTACATACGCGCGTATCTGGCGTCCCACGGGCGCGCCGATTTCAGGGAACTTCTTGAGACCGCTTCCAACAAGGTGGAAGTCATCGTCACGTTCCTCGTGATCCTCGAACTGATGAAAAATCAGAAGGTCCGCATCGTGCAGGAAGACCTGTTCGGAAAGATCATCATCGAGCTCTGCGAAGAGGAGCCTGAAGAGGTGGAAGAGTCCGATAATGAGGAAGAACTGAAAGCTGAGGAAGAACCTGCAGCTGAGGAAGAACCAGCGGACACTCAAGAAGCGGAAATAGAAGAAGCGGCAGAGGAGAAATACCCTCAGGAAGAGCCAATACGAGAGGTTTCAGAGGCGTATGTACAGACAGTGACGGCAGAGAAGTACATACAGATCGAACTGAGAGAAGAGCCTGCGGCAGACGCCATACAACAGGAGCCGGAAGAAGTATTGGCGGAGTATTCCGTACAGACAGAGCCGGCAGAAGAAGCGGCAGAAGAGCCGGAAGAAAAAGCCGCGCGTCCGTACAGAAGGCGCTCTCTGGTGTATCTGGAACGGAGCCGGAGCGTACAGTGCGGCGCAAGGAGCGCCTCGCTGCGCAGGCAGGCTGCCATCATGAAAAGGCGCGGCATCCGGTTGTGGAGAGACCGCGGCGCGGGCCATTTGGGGCGAAGGAAATACTATTAAATAAAGATATGATATTGACGGATTATGAGGCGCGCAAATATCAGGATGAGCTGGCCTCCTGCAGGGAAAAGATGACAGATATCCTCATTGAAATGGAGCTTCGCCGCGACAGGGATTCTGACGAGGAATTTCTGCGCTGGTGGGAGGAGGAAGGAAATCTTAAGAAGTATTACGCCTTAAAGGGCGAGTGCGAGCGGATCGAAGAGAAGCTCATGAACGCGCAGATCGAGCAGACGGACCATCCCCGGATGCTCCCGTAATGAGGTGGGACAGAAGCTGCAGTTATGATAAGAATAGAGAAGATCGAAAGCCTTGATATGCCGGCACTTTCCGTCTACCGGAATCTGTCGGAAACGGAACTGTATCATATAAACGAACCGGCACCCGGTCTTTTCATTGCGGAGAGTCCCAAGGTGATCCGAAGAGCCATGGAGGCCGGCTATGAACCGGTCTCTTTTCTTATGGAGGAGCAGCAGTACAGGCGCGGCGCGGAGGGCGTTTTGGATGCAGTGCCTGTCCATTTGGATCTCCCCGTCTATGTGGCCGGTGAGGATGTCCTGCGCGCCCTCACAGGCTTTCCTCTCACCAGGGGGTGCCTGTGCGCGATGCGACGGGGGCAGCTGCCGCACTGGGAGGAGATCCTTGAAAACACAGACAGGATCTGCATTCTTGAAAATGTGATGAATCCCACCAATGTGGGGGCGATCTTCCGCTCGGCGGCAGCCCTGGGCATGGGCGCGGTGCTCCTTACCCGCGGCTGCAGTGATCCCCTGTACAGACGCGCGATTCGTGTCAGCATGGGTACGGTCTTTCAGGTGCCGTGGACATTTCTGGACGGCGTCGGGGGAAGCGCTGCGCCGAACTGGCCGGTCCCCGCGATCGACAAGCTCAGGGAGCGCGGCTTTATGACGGTGGCAATGGCGCTGACAGACCGCTCTGTACCGATCGACGATCCGGTCCTTGCGCATGCGGACAAAATGGCCGTGATCATGGGCACGGAAGGAGAGGGTCTTTCGGAAAAGACGATCGCGCTCTGCGATCACACGGCGCGGATCCCGATGTCGGGCGGCGTCGACTCCCTCAATGTCGCGGCGGCCAGCGCAGTCGCTTTCTGGCAGCTGCGCGCGGATTGAGACGAGCGAAAGAGACGAACCATAAAATTTTTGTAAAGCATGTAATTTTGCGCCGCCAGATGCGTATATATTGTCAAAAGGCGCGGATAAAGCATATAATTATTTCGGATACAAAATACTGAGTACAATACAAAAGGAGGAGAGGAATATGGCTGCAAACGAACAGATCATTGTCACATTCGGCAGAGAGTACGGAAGCGGCGGTCATGTCATCGCCAAAAAACTTGCGGATACACTCGGCATTAACTATTATGACAAGAAGAAACTCGTTGAAGGCACGGCTGAGCTCAGCGGCATCGATAAGGGAATGATCAAAAAGCTGGATGAGAAACCGGCCGGTTTTCCTTTCTCGGGACGCATCGGTACTTTTGCGGATACGCCTGAAAGCAACGTCGCCTACAGCATGTTTGATTATATCCGCAAGATCGCGGACAGCGGGGAGAGCTGCGTGATCGTCGGCAGATGCGCCGACACCGTGCTTGCGGGCAGAGACAACGTCCTTAGGATCTTCGTGACCGGGGATCAGGAGGACAAGGTGGACCGCATTGCGCATATCCGCAAGATCAGCGAAAAAGAGGCGGCGGAAGAGTGCAAGGAGACCGACAATCTGCGGCGCACTTACCACAACTACTACAGCGACACGAAGTGGGGCGATTCCAGAGCCTACGACCTTATCATAAATACAAGCCGGCTTGGTCTGAACGGATCCTATGAGATCGTAAAAGATTTTGTCGAGTCTTATATTGACAAAGCATAATGAAACGGAGGAAGAAGCTATGAAATACTGTGGACAGTGCGGCACACCCAATGAGGATAAGTCAAGATTCTGCACATCCTGCGGCGCGCCGCTTGAGGCAAATACAGATAACAGCGGAAACTTTGGCGCAGACGAAGCGAAGGAGGCTGATATGGAAAAAGAGGAGATCATCTACACGAATGTGGCGCCCAGAAGCATTGTGCTGAGCATCGTGCTTTCGATCGTGACCTGCGGCATCTATGGCTTGTACTGGATGTATGAGCTCAATAATGAGGTCAATGAGCTGGCGCAGGATCCCGCAGGATCCTACGGCGACAAGCTCGGGACTGGTGCTCCTGTTTACTTTTCTCACATGTGGTATCTATGGAATATACTGGTCTTACAAAATGGGTCAGAAATGCGATGAGATCGCGCAGAGAAACAATGATTCCAATATACTTTACATGCTCCTGAGCATCTTCGGACTTGGCATTGTGACGCTTGCGCTTATACAGGATACCATCAATCATGTTCTG
>CAJOLP010000093.1 GCA_905235465.1 uncultured Lachnospiraceae bacterium
TGGCCCGGCGCATGAAGAGAGAGCCGGTGGCGTACATTCTCGGTGAATGGGAGTTTATGGGCCTTCCCTTTTATGTGACGCCGGACGTGCTGATCCCGGAGCAGGACACGGAGATCCTGGTGGAGGAGGCCATGAAGGATGCTCCGGACGGCAGCAGGATCCTGGATCTGTGTACGGGGAGCGGCTGTATTTTGCTAAGTCTCCTCCATTACTCCAACGGCTCCGTCGGAAAGGGGACGGACCTCTCCCAAAAGGCCCTGCAGGTGGCTGCCCGCAACGCTGAGCGCCTGGGGCTTACGGGCCGCGCGTCCTTTGCGCAGGGGGATCTGTTCGGGGCTTTGGAGCCGGGGGAGAAATTTGATCTCATCGTATCCAATCCGCCGTATATCGCGTCGGACAAGATCGATTCGCTCTCGCCCGAAGTCAGGGACGGCGAGCCGAGGATCGCGCTGGACGGCGGCGCGGACGGCCTTTCTTTTTACAGGCGGATCGCGCGTGAGGCGGCGCGGCACCTTGTGATCGGCGGGTGCCTTGTGATGGAGATCGGGTATGACCAGGCGCAGCCGGTGCTCTCACTGTTAAGTGAAAACGGATATTATGACGTCCGAGTATACCGCGATTACGGCGGGCAGACCCGCGTCGTGCGCGGCATCAGGAGCATTCACCAGGACTGAGCTTCCCCAGGGGGAAGAGATATATAAAGGAAGACTGATAATGTTTGAAAAATTAGACGGCGTAGTGCTCAGATATGAGGATATCTCCCGGGAACTGACCAGTCCGGATATCGCGTCGGACCAAAAGCGCTTCCGCGCCCTGATGAAAGAACAGAGCGACCTGGCGCCCGTTGTGGACGCCTATCAGGAATACCGGCTGAGCAGGAAAGCTGAAGAGGATTCCCTGGAGATGCTGCAGAGCGAAAAGGACGAGGATATGCGGGAACTGGCGAGGGAAGAGCTGGCCAGCGCGCGGGAAAAGACCGCCGACCTGCAGCAGAAGCTGCAGATACTCCTTCTTCCCAAGGATCCCAATGACGACAAGAATGTCATTGTGGAGATCCGCGCGGGCGCGGGCGGCGACGAAGCGGCTCTGTTTGCCGCTGAGATCTACAGGATGTATGTGCACTATGCGGAAAAGCGGGGCTGGAAGCCGGAGCTCATTGATTTCGAAGAGATCGGAATCGGCGGCATGAAGTCGGTCAGTTTTATGATAAAGGGCCAGGGCGCGTACTCCCGCATGAAATACGAGAGCGGCGTGCACCGGGTGCAGCGCGTGCCCTCCACGGAGTCGGCCGGCAGGATCCACACATCCACGGTCACGGTCGCGGTGATTCCGGAAGTGGACGAGGATATCGACATACAGATCCCGGACAAGGACGTGCGGATCGACGTGATGAGAGCTTCCGGCAATGGCGGGCAGTGCGTCAATACGACCGATTCCGCCGTGCGGCTCACCCATTATCCCACCGGCATCGTGATCTACAGCCAGACGGAAAAATCGCAGCTTCAAAATAAGAATAAGGCGTGGGCGCTTCTCAGGTCCAAGCTGTATGATCTGGAGGTGTCTAAACGTCACGACGAGGAGGCGGATCTTCGCCGCAGCCAGATCGGAACGGGCGACCGCTCAGAGAAGATACGCACGTACAATTTCCCGCAGGGGAGAGTGACGGATCACCGGATCAAGCTCACGATCTACCGCTTGGGCGAGATCCTGGGCGGGGATCTGGACGAGATCATAGACCCGCTCCAGGCGGCGGACCAGGCGGCCAAGCTTCTCAAGCTTGACAGCGCGGGCTGACGGGGATACGGGCAGGACAGCAATAAGTACAATGGTATGACTTGAAGACATAAAGACAGGGGGAAAAGATGGCAGTACATTTGTTTGGGGCGATCGACGTCGGCAGCTATGTCTACGAGATGAAGATATTCGAGATGTCCAAAAAAGAGGGCATCCGCCAGATCGATGACATCCGGCATATGATCGATATCGGAACGGACACCTATGAGGACGGCAAGATCAGCCGCACGAATCTGGCACAGTTAAAGACCATCATCGCGGAGTCCAAAGCGATCATGGACAATTACGGCGTGGAGGGCTACAGGGCCTACGGGACAAGTGCCTTCCGCGAGATGAAAAACTGTTCCATGGTGCTCGAGCAGATCGAATCGGAGACGGGTGTTCACATTAGTCTCTTGGAGAACGCGGAGCAGAGGTTTATGGATTTCAAATCCGCCGCCTACTACGGGGACCAGTTCGAAAATCTTCTGGCGGAACCGGCCGCTTTTATCGATTTTGGCGGCGGCAGCATACAGATCTCTCAGTTTCAGCAGGGGAATCTGCGGGACTCCGTCAATCTCAAACTCGGGATCCTTCGCATTCACGAGCGCCTCAACCGGATCGGCGCCAGGGCCGCGCAGAACAACTCGCTGATCGAGGAGATGGTCAACGCGCAGCTGATGGTCTACAAAAAGCTCTATCTGTCCAAGGACAGCAATATCAAAAATATCATTCTCATTGACGATTATATCTCGGACGCGGCGCGCAGCGCCTTGAATTTTGAGGGCCTGGGCGGCAATGTGACCGTCGGCAGATTCGGGCAGGCAGAGTTTATCGATGCCGCGGCGCTGAACGGTTTTATCGCGCGTCTGAGCGAGATGAGCGAATCGGAGATCTCCCGCAGTCTTCAGATCTCCGAGGGCAAGGTGCCGATGCTCGAGATCTCGGCCGTGATGCTTCACTGTTTCCTCAAACTAATGAAGGCGGAAAAAGTCTGGATCCCCGGTGTTTCTCTCTGTGACGGCATCGCCTACGATTACGCCCTCAGCAATCGCTATGTCGTATCGGGGCATGATTTTGAACAGGATATCCTCGCCTGCGCCCTGCACACCGGCAAGCGGTATAAGGGATTTGAGGAGCGGCAGAAGACCATCGAGAAGATCTCCCTTCAGATCTTTGACAGCATGAAGCGGATCCACGGGATGAAAAAGCGAGACCGGCTGCTGCTGCAGATCAGCGCGCTGCTGCACGACTGCGGCAAATACATCAGCATGAACAATCTGGCGGACTGCTCCTACAATATCATCCGCTCCACGGAGATCATAGGTCTCTCGGCCAGGGAGCAGGAGATCGTGGCCAATGTCGTGCGTTTCAATCACGACACCTTCCGCTACTATGAGGAGCGGTATCCCGACTGCACGCTCACGCGCAAGGACTACAATACGGTCACCAAGCTGACGGCGATCCTCCGCCTGGCGAACGCGCTGGACCGCTCGCACAAGAAGAAATTCAACGAGCTGCGGATCCGCTTAAGAGAGCGGCAGCTCATCATCACGGTCAGCGCCAAGAAGGACATCACGCTTGAGAAGGGGCTGATCGCCTACCGCGCGGACTTTTTTGAGGAAGTGTTCAGCGTCAGGCCGGTCATCAAGCAAAAGAATTTTGACAAGGAATAAGGGGGAGGTATTTGATAATGGCGGAAGAACAGAGCATCAATTTCAGAGATCCAAAATACTACCTGAACCGGGAGCTCAGCTGGCTGCAGTTTGAGCGCAGGTGCCTGAGCGAAGCGCGCAATAAGGAGGTCCCCCTTCTGGAGCGCTTCAAGTTCCTGAGCATAACGGCGTCCAACCTGGATGAATTCTTCATGGTCCGCGTGGCATCCCTCAAGGATATGGTGGACGAGAACTACAAAAAGACCGATATTGCCGGCATGACGGCGCAGGAGCAGCTCAAAGCGGTCATTAAGGACACCCACTCCTTCGTGCAGCAGCAGTATTACACCCTCAACAGACAGCTCGTCCCGCTCCTGGTGGAAGAGGGGGTCGTGATCACGCACGATATGGAGAGTCTGACCAAATCGCAGAAAATATTCCTTGAGGAGTATTTTAGGACGGAAGTATTTCCCGTGCTCACGCCCATGGCAGTGGACAGCTCCAGGCCCTTCCCGCTGATCCGCAACAGAAGCCTCAACATCGGGGCGCTCCTTACGAGGAAAGAGACGTCGACGCCCGGGATCCTGGGCCCGGCCAAAAAGTCCAAAAAGGGCGGCAAGCAAAACAAGGAAAAATATGAGTTCGCCACCGTGCAGGTGCCCTCTGTACTTTCCCGCGTCATCCAGATCCCCACAAAGGAGGGGGAGAAGAAGCTCCTGATCCTTCTTGAGGATGTGATCGAGTATTATCTGCCCACGCTGTTCGTCAATTATGAGATCAAGTGCTCCTGCGCATACCGCATCATGCGCAACGCCGACCTCTCCATCGCGGAGAATGAGGCGGAAGATCTGCTCAAGGAGATCCAGAAACAGCTCAAGAAGAGGCAGCGGGGCCAGGCGATCCGTCTGGAAGTCAAAAAGGACATTGACGACAGACTTCTCAAATTCCTCATGGACGAGCTGGAGCTGGACGAGGAGATGGTCTATATGATCGACGGCGCCATTGATCTGACGTTCCTCAACAAGGCCTACGACATCGAGGGCTTCGATCATCTCAGGGAGCACATGTACGCGCCGCCGCAGCAGAACCCGCGGCTTCCCGCCGGGTGCGATATTTTTGAGGAGATCCGCAAGGGCGATATTTTCATGCATCACCCCTATCAGACATTTGATCCCGTGGTGAATTTTGTGCTGCAGGCCGCGCAGGATCCGGACGTGCTGGCGATCAAGCAGACGCTCTACCGCGTCAGCGGCAATTCGCCGATCATCGCCGCTCTCGCGCTGGCCGCGGAGAACGGCAAGCAGGTGACGGTCCTTGTGGAGCTCAAGGCCAGATTTGACGAGGAGAACAACATCGTCTGGGCCAAAAAGCTGGAGCAGGCGGGCTGCCATGTGCTCTACGGCCTTGCCAATTTAAAGACCCACAGCAAGATCACGCTTGTGGTACGCCGGGAGGAGGACAGGATCAGGCGCTATGTGCACCTGGGCACCGGCAACTACAATGACTCCACAGCCAAAGTCTATACGGATATAGGCCTTATGACCTGCAGCGATCCCATCGGTGAGGACGCGACGGCTGTCTTCAACATGCTGTCCGGCTATTCCGAGCCCAGATTTTGGAACCGGCTTTCCGTGGCGCCGCTGTGGCTCAAAAAGGACTTCCTGCACCTGATCTTAAGAGAGGCCGCGCACGCGCAGAACGGGGAGGCGGCTCATATCATCGCCAAGATGAACTCTCTGTGCGATCCGGACATCATAGAGGCCCTCTACAAGGCCAGCCAGGCGGGCGTAAAGATCGATCTGATCGTGCGCGGCATCTGCTGCCTGAAGGTGGGGATCAAGGGCGTGTCCGAGAATATTTCGGTCCGTTCGATCGTCGGCAATTTCCTCGAGCACAGCCGCATTTACTATTTTGAAAACGGCGGCAGCTCCGAGATCTACGCCGCCAGCGCCGACTGGATGCCCAGAAATCTGGACAGGCGCGTGGAGATCATGTTCCCGCTGGAGGATCCGGCGATCCGCCAGAAGGCGCTCCATATTCTGGAGGTGGAGCTGGAGGATACGGTCAAGGCGCATATCCTAAGGCCCGACGGAACTTATGACCGCGTGGACCGAAGGGGGAAGGAATACATCAATTCCCAGCTTATCTTCTGCGAGGAAGCCGTCCGGGAGGCCAATGCGGTAAAGCCCGGTCAGGACAACAGACTTTTCGTGCCGGCCACACCTGTCACTTAACAAATTTGTCCGCTTATGGTACTCTAAAGGCAGCAGCATGCTTTC
>CAJOLP010000094.1 GCA_905235465.1 uncultured Lachnospiraceae bacterium
GCAAAGAAGGCTGAGACAGCTGCAAAGAAGGCTGAGCCCGCAGTAAAGAAGGCTGAGACAACAGCGAAGAAGGCTGAGACAGCTGCGAAGAAGGCTGTGAAGACTGCCGGTGCGGCAACCGCAGCTAAGAAGGTCGTGAAGGCTACTGAGGAAGCAGCGAAGAAGACCGTTAAGAAGGCTGAGACAGCTGCTAAGAAGACTGCAGCTAAGAAGACTGCAGCGAAGAAGGCAACCGTGAAGCAGAGCATTTCCGTTCAGTTTGGCGGTAAGGAGTATACGACCGAGAAGCTTGTTGAGATCGCGAAGGACGTATGGCAGTACGACCTTGGCCAGAAAGAGGCAGACTTCAAGGAAGTCCAGCTCTATGTCAAGCCCGAGGAGTCCAAGGCTTACTATGTGATCAACAGCACAGAGACAGGCAGCTTTGATATTTAATCAGATCAGGACGGCCCGTCCGGGCCATCAGTCATTATGCTCAAAGGACAGATCCGAACTTCAGGCAGCGCCGGGTAAGGCGCGCCGGGGGCGGGTCTGTTTTTTTGTGCCCTAAACGGCCCCGGAAAAGTTTTAAAAACATGCGTAAAAAATGTAATAAATTCTTGTTGACATCTGATAACGCTAGTGATATTTTAGACAAGAAGAGATGTTAGCACTCAAAAGAGATGAGTGCTAACAATCAAAAAAACAACATAGCGTAGGCATTAACCATAAGTCGGAAAGAGAAGGGACCTTATGGAACTGCAAGAAAGAAAGATGAAAATTTTGCAGGCCATCGTCCAGAATTATCTTGAGACCGGTGAGCCTGTAGGAAGCAGAACGATTTCCAAATATACGGACCTGAATCTGAGCAGCGCGACGATCCGCAATGAGATGGCGGACCTCGAGGAGATGGGGCTGATCTGTCAGCCGCATACTTCTGCCGGAAGGATCCCGACAGACGCGGGTTACCGCGTATATGTAGATGACATGCTCAGATCGGAGCGGCAGCAGGTGGAGGTCATGAAGAATCTCCTGCTGGACAAGCAGGAACAGCTCGACACCATGCTGCAGGAGGTCGCCAAAACGCTCGCCTCCAACACGAATTACACGTCCATGATCACGACGCCGATGATGCGGCAAAACAAGATCAAGTTCATTCAGCTCTCGCAGGTGGATGACGACAGTGTCCTGGCCGTGATCGTGATGGACGGCAACGTGATCCGCAACCGGGTGATCCCGGTGGAGCGGGCCCTCACGCAGGAGGAGATGCTGCGGCTCAACATGCTGCTCAATACGAACCTTTGCGGTCTGCCCGTTGAGGAGATCACGCTGGGCCTGATCGAATCCATCAAGCGCGACGCCGGTATTCATACCGATCTCGTCAATGATGTGTTCGACGCGGCGGCGGAGATCGTCCGCAGCGAGGAGGATCTCAAGATCTACACGAGCGGCGCGAATAACATCTTCCGCTACCCGGAACTGGCCGACCACCGAAAGGCGAGCGAGATCATCAGCGACTTCGAGGAGAAGCGCGCGCTGGGAAATTTCGTACAGGACGCGTTCGACGGGGAGGAACAGACGGGCATTCAGGTATACATCGGAGACGAGATGCCGGTAGCGAGTATGCGGGACTGCAGCGCGGTGACCGCGACCTACGATCTGGGAGATGGCATGCGGGGCAAGATCGGAATCATCGGCCCCAGGAGAATGGACTACGAAAAGGTCGTCAGTGTTTTGACGATCATTATGGAACAGCTGGATGACCTTTATAATAAGTAGCGCAAAAATAACAGGATCGGCACTGACCGATCCGGAAACAGAGGAATAATGTATGGGAGAAAAGAAAAATAAAAAGACCGGCGCGCGAGCGGCGGCAGATGAGAGGGGACACAAGATCCCGGTAGAAGATCCGGAAGTTGAGATCTGCGAGGACGCGGAAGACGCCGCGGAGTATACCGAAGGATCCGGGGAAAGTGGAAAGGCAGAGGAAGGTTTTGATACCGAGGACGGCGGAAAGGAGGATCCGGATTCGGCTTCCAAAGCGGCGCAGGCCAAGATCGACGGACTCGAGGACAGAGTCAAGCGCCAGATGGCCGAGTTTGAAAACTACCGCAAGAGGACAGAGCGCGAAAAGCAGCAGATGTTCTCGATGGGCGAGAAGGAAGTGCTTGAGAAGATGCTGCCGGTGGTCGACAACCTCGAGAGAGGTCTCGCGGCAGTGCCCGAGGACGAGGCGGACAGCGCCATCGCCAGCGGCATGGAGATGATCTACAAGCAGATGGTCAAGCAGTTCGAGGATCTGGGCGTCACACCGATCGAGGCGGTCGGCAAACCTTTCGATCCGAACTTCCACAACGCCGTGATGCAGGTGGAGAGTGATGAATATCCCAGCGGCACAGTCGCTCAGGAATTCCAGAAAGGATATATGTACCACGACACGGTACTTCGCCATTCCATGGTGGGCGTTGTGTCATAATAAACAAAATATTAAAAAAATATTAAATTAATAGTGTATAAAAGCAAAAAGATGCGTATATATGGTTGGAACACGAAACAACAAAGCGCATAAATGCTCTTTGCTTTTTATATACAACCAAGGAGGAATTGATAATGAGTAAGATTATTGGTATTGACTTAGGAACAACCAACAGCTGCGTAGCTGTTATGGAAGGCGGCAAGCCTACCGTCATCCCGAACGCGGAAGGTTCAAGAACCACACCGTCCGTCGTTGCTTTTACAAAGAACGGCGAGCGTCTCGTCGGTGAGCCGGCCAAGCGCCAGGCTGTTACGAATGCGGACAACACGATCTCTTCCATTAAGAGAGACATGGGCACAGACCACTACCGCATGATCGACGGAAAGAAATATTCACCGCAGCAGATCTCCGCTATGATCCTGCAGAAGCTGAAAGCTGACGCGGAGAGCTATCTTGGCGAGCCTGTTACGGAAGCGGTCATCACGGTTCCCGCTTACTTTAATGACGCGCAGCGCCAGGCGACCAAGGACGCCGGCAAGATCGCGGGTCTTGATGTCAAGCGTATCATCAACGAGCCCACGGCAGCGGCGCTTGCCTATGGCCTGGACAACGAAAAAGAACAGAAGATCATGGTCTACGACCTTGGCGGCGGCACATTTGATGTCTCCATCATCGATATCGGCGACGGCGTCATCGAAGTTCTTGCCACCAACGGCGACACCCATCTGGGCGGCGACGACTTCGACCAGAGGATCATCGACTGGATGGTCAAAGAATTCAAGGCCAAGGAAGGCGTAGATCTTTCCAAGGATAAGATGGCACTGCAGAGACTCAAAGAGGCCGCTGAAAAGGCCAAGAAGGAACTCTCCAGCGCGTCAACGACCAACATCAACCTGCCTTTCATCACCGCGACGGCAGAGGGTCCCAAGCACTTCGATATGAACCTCTCAAGGGCGAAATTCGAGGAGCTGATCAACGATCTCGTTGAGAAGACAGTGATCCCTGTACAGAACGCCATGAAGGACGCGGGCATCACCAATGCGGACCTCGGCACAGTACTGCTGGTCGGCGGTTCCACCAGAGTCCCGTGTGTGCAGGAAAAGGTTAAACAGCTTACGGGTCACGAGCCCAGCAAGAACATCAACCCCGACGAGTGTGTCGCGATCGGCGCGGCCATCCAGGGCGGCAAGCTGATGGGCGATGCGGGCGCAGGCGACATCCTTCTTCTGGACGTCACACCTCTGACCCTTTCCATCGAGACCATGGGCGGCATCGCTACCCCTCTGATCGAGAGAAATACGACCATCCCCACCAAGAAGAGCCAGGTGTTCTCCACAGCGGCGGACAACCAGACCGCGGTTGACATCAATGTTCTTCAGGGCGAGAGAAAGTTCGCCAGAGACAATAAGTCCCTCGGCCAGTTCAGACTGGACGGAATTCCGCCCGCACCCCGTGGTGTGCCGCAGATCGAGGTCACTTTCGACATCGACGCGAACGGCATCGTGAATGTATCCGCTAAGGATCTGGGCACCGGCAAGGAGCAGCATATCACGATCACGGCAGGTTCCAACATGTCCGACGAAGAGATCGAGAGAGCTGTCAAAGAGGCAGCGCAGTTCGAGGCTGAGGACAGGAAGCGCAAGGAAGCGGTCGACGCCAGAAACGAAGCGGACTCCATCGTCTTCCAGACGGAGAAGGCCCTGAACGAAGTCGGCGACAAGATCGACAGCAGCGCGAAGGCAACGGTTGAGTCCGAGATCGCTGATCTGAAGGCTGTCCTTGAGAGGACAAAAGATCAGACTGATATCAGCGACGCCGACATCGACGCGCTCAAGAGCGGCAAAGAAAAACTGATGGCTGACTCCCAGCAGCTGTTCGCGCAGCTGTATCAGAACAGCCAGGGGCAGGCAGGCCCCGGCCCTGACATGGGCGGCGGTCAGTACTCAGACTATACAGAGACCAACAGCGGTTCGGATGACGACGTTGTTGATGGCGACTATCGTGAGGTGTAACAGACATCCAGGATCTGGGTTTTGAGACATAAGTTGTCAGCAGTGCCCAGGCTGCCGGAAACGGCAGTCTGGGCATACGGCGTGAAAAGGCAGCTGCACAGCAGAGGATAGATATGGCAGAAACAAAACGGGACTACTACGAAGTGCTGGGCGTCGGCAGAGACGCGTCGGAAGATGATATAAAAAAGGCATACAGGAAGCTGGCAAAGAAATACCATCCGGACATGAATCCGGGGGATGCGGAAGCTGAGGCCAAGTTCAAGGAGGCCTCGGAGGCATACGCGATCCTGGGCGACAGCGAAAAGAGGAACATGTATGACAAGTACGGGTTCTCCGCGTTTGAAAACGGGGGCGGATTCGACTTTAACGGCATGGACTTCGGTGATATTTTCGGCGATCTATTCGGTGATTTCTTTGGAGGCGGCCGCGGAAGAGGACCTGCGAACGGCCCCATGAAGGGCAATAATATCCGCACCAGCGTGCGGATCACTTTCATGGAGGCTGTTTTTGGCGTGGAAAGGGAGATCTCACTCAATTTAAAGGATCCCTGCCCCACCTGCGGCGGCAGCGGCGCCAAACCCGGCACAGAGCCGCAGATGTGTCCGAAGTGCGGCGGCAAGGGACAGGTGGTCTTCACGCAGCAGTCCTTCTTCGGAACGGTCCGCAACGTGCAGACCTGCCCGGACTGCGGCGGCCGCGGCAGGATCATCAAGGATAAGTGTTCCTCGTGCGGCGGCACAGGCTATGTTTCCAGCAAGAAGACGATCTCGGTGAAGATCCCGGCGGGCATCGACAACGGACAGAGCGTCCGGCTCCGCGAGAAGGGTGAGCCCGGCATCAACGGAGGCCCCAGAGGTGATCTTCTGGTGGAGGTCATCGTGGAACAGAGCCCCGAATTTATCCGGCAGGACTACGATATTTTTTCCACAGTCAATATCTCATACGCCGTGGCGGCTCTGGGCGGCACGATCGTGATCAATACGGTGGACGGGAAAGTTCTCTACGACGTCAAGCCGGGAACGCAGACGAACACGAGGATCAGGCTCAAGGACAAGGGCGTGCCCACCATCCGGAACGATTCGATCCGGGGAGACCACTATGTGACGCTCATTGTCCAGACGCCGGCCAAGCTCAGCAAGGAAGCGAAGGAACTGCTGAAGC
>CAJOLP010000095.1 GCA_905235465.1 uncultured Lachnospiraceae bacterium
ACTGTCACTATTTATTATACACGGTAAATCCGTTTTCTTGAATAGTATTACAGCGCCAATCCACCTCTTTTTGTGGTGAATCAATCACTTATCGCTATATACGGTCGAGCCGTCGAATTTCCTCATAAAATGACTGTAATACAGAGCATAGGTGACGCCGGTGATGACCCACGAGACCGGGAAACAGAGCAGCAGGCCCTTCACGGTGTGATAATGTGGAAATACAAAGAGGATCCACAGAATACGCACCCCGCAGACGCCGAACAGTGTGATCAGCGGCGGCACAAGCGCGTCCCCCATACCGCGCAGTGCGGCAAAGAAGATTCCGCTTGGAATATAGAGGATATAGAAAGGGAGAAGGAATCGCATCATATCCACGCCGATTTCGATCACCGCCGGATCCGTGGTAAATACGCTCAAAAGAAGGCGGCATCCCACAAACATGCCCGCGAGCGTCGTGCCCATGATGAGGAACATCAGCGCGCCCCCCTGCCGGATCACGCTGTGCACGCGGTCCATCCGGCCGGCGCCGATATTCTGGCCCACAAAAGTCGTGATCGAAACGGCGAAGGCCGCGTCCAGCATCCAGTAAAAGGACTCAATGCGGACAAACCCCGCGTAAGCGGCCACCGTATCCGTGCCGAACACATTGATCGCGGCCGTGAGGAAGACGCACGAAAAGGTGTACATCAGCTCTTCCATGCCCAGCGGGATGCCTATGCCGAGCATCTTGCCCGCGACCCTTCTCTGGATCCTGAGCCGGTTCAGGGAAAGCGGCGGCAGCAGCATTTCCTGGAATTCGAGCCCTTCCGAAGCCTGATGCCGCTCTGCGGCCTGACGCCCCTCCGCGCCAGCCGGCCGGCCCGCGCCGATCAGTGCCCGCAGCACCAGCGCGCCGCAGATCGTCTGGCTCAGGATCGTGGCCGCTGCCGCGCCGCCGACACCCATGTGCAGCACGATGACAAACAGCGCGTCCAGACAAATATTCAGGATACAGCAGGCGGCCAGATAGCGCATAGGCCTGCGGGAGTCGCCCGCCGCGCGCAGAACCCCCGCGCCCATGTTGAAGACCGCGTTGGGAATCATCCCGCAGAAGACGATCCTCATATAGGTAAGCGCCGCGTCAAACGTGTCCGCCGGCACATGGCTCGCCGTCAGCGCGGCCCGGGAGAACAGAATGCCCAGGCACATGAAAAGGGCGCCGTTTACCAGCGCGATCGCAATGGCGTTGTGCAGTCCGTCGTCCAGGAGCTTTCTGTCCTTTGCCCCGTAGGCCTGCGCGATCAGTACCGTCGCGCCGCCGGAAATACCGATCAGGAAATCATTGGTCATGATATAGATCTGCCCGGCGGACCCGCCCACTGCGGAAAGGGCGGCCTTGCCGACAAATCTGCCAACGATGATCGTGTCCACCGTGTTGTACAGAAGCTGAAAGAAGGACGCCCCGAGAAGCGGTATGAAAAACAGAAGGATCTGCCTCCAAATAGGTTTATTGTCATTCATAGTTCACTTGTACATATCCGCCCACACCCTGGCGCCGCGGCGAAAAGTTTGCATTTGTGACCGATCTTATCGCTCCGGTCGGCGGCGCCGTGGCAATTGTTTCTTTTATTGGCCGATATTGTGTGGCTTATCGGCCGGTGCTATGATTTTTATATGGGGTAATGCTGCGAATTTTTACTATACTCTTTACAGCAGATAATGTATCACAGTTGGAGGCTGACGAGAATGGAAAACACCAAAAAGAACATATTCCCCATGTTCACTCTTTCCATGATGCTGTACTGCATTTCGTATGCGACTGTCCGCAATTATGCCACGCTCTTTCTGCAGAACGAGGGCTTTACCAACGCGGAGATCGGCATTTTTTATTCTCTGGGCTCCGCTTTCTCCATCATTTCCCAGGTCTTCCTCGGCACGCTTTTGGACAAACAGGACAGGATCACTGCCAAGCACATGCTCTGCGCGGTCACCGGGCTCGGCATTCTGGATGCCGCCCTTGTTTACTTTGCCCAGGCCCGCTGGCTGATCTTCTGGGGCTTTGTCGTCACCAACATGATCATACTCCTGGACAAGTCCCTGTACAACAATTTCGGCATGTCGTACATCAATGCCGGCTACAAGCTCAACTACTCCCTGTCCAGAGGGATCGGGTCCTTTTCCACGTCCTTCTTCACGATCCTGACCGGCGTGATCATCAGCAAATATTCGACGAGGTACATCTTCATTTTCTTTATCCTCATGCACACGCTTCTGCTTCTCGTGCTGCTCAGGCTCCCTCTCGTGCGCCGCAGCGACATCGTGGACAATGAGGGGCCGGATACCGCGGATGAGGACAGTCAAAATACTGCCCCGGCCGGTTCCTCTTCTCACGGTACTCCGCACGGGACAGTCGCCCTGACGAATGTAAATCTGTGGCTTCTCTTTGTCAGCATACTACTGATCTACAGCTGTTACAATGCCGGCAACAATTATCATATCAACATTATTCAGGCTTTGGGCGGCGGCAGCAAGGAGCTCGGCGTCTCCGACGCGATCATGGCGGTCGTGGAACTCCCCGCCATGGCGGCCTTTCTCCCCCTGTCGAGGAAGTTTTCCTACAGGAGGATCATGTGCTTTTCCCTGGCCTGCTTTGTGATCAAGGTGCTCCTGTTTGCCATCGCCACACAGATCTATCAGATCTATGTCGCGCAGGTCCTGCAGCTGTTTTCCTACGGCCTTTTCATCCCGTCCTCCGCCTACTATATCAATGATATCCTCGGAGAACACAGAAGAGGCCGGGGTCAGGCGCTCCTCGGCGTCTTCACCAGCGGACTCAGCGGTCTTTTGACCAGTCCGTTTGTCGGCCTCATTCTGGATCACTATCCTGTCAAAACAATGCTCCTGTTCGTCGGCAGCATTGCTTCTTTTGCCGTCCTCGGCGCGATCTACAGCACCGGCCGCATCGCCCGCGTCACGGGCGCGCATAAGACGGCTTAGTCAGTCACTTCAGCATTCTTACCGCGTTCAGCACGCAGATGACCATCACGCCCACATCGGCAAAGATCGCGAGCCACATATTCGCGATGCCCACCGCGCCCAGAATCAGGCACAGGAACTTGACGCCGATGGCAAAAATGATGTTCTCATAAACGATCCGGATGCACTTGCGGGCAATGCGGATGGCCTTCGCTATGCTGCGCGGATCGTCGTCCATCAGCACCACGTCCGCCGCCTCGATCGCGGCGTCGGAGCCAAGCGCGCCCATCGCGATGCCCAGATCCGCTCTGGTCAGGACCGGCGCGTCGTTGATGCCGTCGCCGACAAAGGCAAGCGAGGAATGGCCGCCCGCCTCACTCCCGTCTGTCTTCAGGAGCTCTTCCACCTTGGTCACCTTATCCGCGGGCAAAAGACCCGCGCACACCTCTGTCACGCCGACCTCTTCAGCCACCGCGTCGGCGACGCTCTGCACATCGCCTGTCAGCATAACTGTCTTTTTGACCCCTACTTTTTTCAGGTCCTCGACCGCTTCCTTTGCCTCCGGCTTGATCTCGTCCGCAATGACAAAATGGCCCTCATAGTGTCCGTCGACCGCTATATAGATAATGGTGCCTATGCTCTCGCAGGGCTTGCAGTCGATGCCCAAATGCTCCATCAGACGCAGGTTCCCCAGCGCGACATCCTCCTTGTCGTCGATCCTTGCCACCACGCCCTTGCCGCTGATCTCCTCCACTCTCGTCACGCGCTGAAGGTCGGGCGCGGGCGCGGCAGCGTCAGCTGCAGCGCCGCTCACGCTCTTTTGCCAGGCGCGGCGGATGCTCAGCGCGATCGGATGTGTCGAATGCCCTTCGGCCAGCGCCGCCAGTTCCAGCAGCTCCTCCTTGGGCCTTTGGTTCTCGTGCACGTCCGTCACCTCGAAGTTGCCCTTCGTGATCGTACCGGTCTTGTCCAGCACGACGACTTTGACGTCGGCCAGCGTCTCCATAAAATTGGAGCCCTTGATCAGAACGCCCTGCCTGCTGGCCGCGCCAAGTCCGCCAAAGAACGACAGCGGAATACTCACGACGATCGCGCAGGGGCAGCTGATGACCAGGAATGTGAGCGCTCTGTAGACCCACTGGGAGACGGTCTCCATGGAGGGGTCGGCGACCCCGGCCAAAATACTGATCGCCGGCCCCAGGATCGCCAGCGCCAGCGCGCTGTAGCAGACGGCCGGCGTATATACTCTCGCGAATTTTGTGATGAACTGCTCCGATCTTGCCTTGTGGTCGCTGGCGCTCTCCACCAGATCCAGGATCTTGGAGGCCGTGGACTCCTCAAATTCCTTCGTCGTCTGCACCCGCAGAACGCCCGACATATTGACCGTTCCGCTCAGCAGCTCATCGCCCTCCTTCACGTCTCTGGGCAGGCTCTCTCCGGTCAGCGCTGAGGTGTTGACGGAAGAAGTCCCCTCGACGATCAAGCCGTCGATCGGCACTTTTTCACCGGGGCGCACCACGATAACGCTCCCCACCTCTACCTCGTCGGGATCCACGCGGGTGACGTCCCCGTCCTGCTCCAGATTCGCGTAGTCGGGGCGGATGTCCATCAGCTCGCTGATGCTCCGGCGGCTCTTGCCAACGGCCACATCCTGGAACAGCTCGCCGATCTGATAAAAGACCATGACCGCGACGGCTTCCGCGTAATCGCCCAGCGCCATGGCCCCGAGCGTCGCGACCGCCATCAGAAAGCACTCGTCAAATACCTGATGGTTCCTGATCCCCTCAAATGCCTCGATCAGAATATCGTACCCGGCAATCAGGTAGGGGATCAAATACAGGACAAAGCGCAGAACCGGCTGATTCCCCAGAGGGATAAAGGCCAGCGCAATCTCAAGGACCGCCGCAATGGTGATTCTGTACAGCCGTTTCTTCTGACTTTTGGACAACTCATTTACGAATTTCATTTGCTCACTTCCGTTCTGTTTACTCAGATAAAGATCTCGCAGTCGCTCTCCACTTTCTTGCAGTTGCGGAGGACCTCAGCCATGACGGCCGCCGGATCCGCGCCCTCCTCGAATTCGACCTTCATCTTGAGCGTCATAAAATTGACCACGACACTCTTGACGCCGTCTGTCTTCTGGGCCGCCAGCTCCATCTTGTTCGCGCAGTTCGCGCAGTCCACATCGATCTTGTAGGTTTTCTTCATCTCGTCATCCTTTCCGCTGCTCAACCGGCAGCTGCTGTCCTCTGTTGTCTGTTACTTCACACATCCTATGCTGTCACTCGCTTATGTGCTCCATGCCCATGGAAATGATCGTGCGCACATGATCGTCCGCCAGATAATAGATGATCTGTTTCCCTTCCCGTCTGCCGCCCACCAGGCGCGCCTGCTTGAGCAGCCGCAGCTGATGTGAGATGGCGGACTGCGTCATCCCCAGCGATTCCGCCAGGTCGCAGACGCAGATGTCCGACTCGAACAGTGCGAAAAGGATCCGTATCCTCGTGGAATCCCCGAACGCCTTGAACAGCTCCGCCAGATCGTACAGCTTGCTCTCGTCCGGCATTCTGTCGTGAAGGTACTGCACTTTGTCCGCGTGCACCTCCTGGACGTCGCAGCAAGGGGCGTCGGAAATGGCCATCATTTTTTCTGCACTCATCTTTT
>CAJOLP010000096.1 GCA_905235465.1 uncultured Lachnospiraceae bacterium
GAGCAGGAAAACTCCGCTCTCATACACTATTTCTGTTTCGTCAGGTACGGACGGATTCAGCGCGATGCTGTCTCCTGAAACGGGAGAGAAATTTGCGCCTTATATTTCTGCCCTGGAGAACGCGGTCAACAAGCGATACAGCTGACTGAGCGTTTCTCCCACCAGGTAAAAAGGGAGCTGTAAAAACCCGGTTCACATCCCGGCTTTTCACAGCTCCCCCCTCATATCTAATTCATTTGTGCCCTTCTCGGCCTCCGCTCTCTCGCGATTTAAGGCGCCCCTCAGGAGCCGTCACTCTCTCACGATCAGCGACTTCCCTGTCATCTCCTTGGGCTGCTCATAGCCCATGATGTCGATCAGGGTGGGCACGATGTCCGCGAGCACGCCGCCCTCTCTGAGCTTTACCTTCTCATCATAGTTCACAAGAATGAACGGCACAGGATTTGTGGTGTGGGCCGTGTGCGGCCGTGGTCCGCGCAGATAAAGAGGACACCGCCCTCTTCCTTGACCGCCTCGACCGTCTTGCCGACGCACTCGTCCACGACCTCAACCGCCTTGATGGCTGCCGGCAGGACGCCGGTGTGGCCGACCATATCCGGGTTCGCGAAGTTGATAACGATCACATCATACTTCTTGGAGTGGATCGCCTCCAGAAGCTTATCCAGAACGCCGTAAGCACTCATTTCGGGCTTCAGGTCGTAAGTGGGAACTTCCTTCGGGGAGCGGACCAGGATCCTGGTCTCGTCCTTATTGGGCGTCTCCACGCCGCCGTTAAAGAAGAAAGTGACGTGGGCGTATTTTTCCGTCTCAGCGATCCTGGCCTGCTTCAGACCCTTGGACGCCAGCCACTCGCCGAACGTATTGGTGACATCCACCTTCTTGAAGGCGACTTCCTTGTTCGGGATATCCGGATCGTAATCCTTAAAGCAGACATAGGTGACCTTCGGTCTGGGACCCCTGTCGAACTTGTCGAACTCATCGTCGCAGAAGCAGTGCGTGATCTCACGCGCTCTGTCGGGGCGGAAATTGAAGAAAATAATGGAATCGCCGTCCTTGATCGTCGTCAGCGGCTTGCCGTCCTTGACGATGACAGTGGGCTTAACGAACTCGTCGGTCTCATCCCTGTCATAGGACTCCGTGATCGCCTGGTGCGCGCTCTCCGCCGTCAGGCCCTCGCCCTTCGTCAGCGCGTCGTAAGCAAGCTTCACGCGGTCATAGTTGTTGTCTCGGTCCATCGCGTAGTAGCGTCCGCTGATCATCGCGATCTGCCCCACGCCGATCTCCTTCATCTTTTCCTCGAGCTGCGCGATGTAATCGACGCCGCTCTTGGGCGGCGTATCTCTGCCGTCCAGGAAGCAGTCTACATAAACGCGGTCGAAGTTGTTGCGCTTGCACATCTCAAGAAGCGCGTACAGGTGCGTGTTGTGGCTGTGCACGCCGCCGTCAGACAAAAGACCGTAAATATGCAGGTTTGAATTATTCTTCTTACAGTTATTGATGGCGTCGAGGATCTCGGGATTTTCAAAAAACTCCCCGTCCTGGATCTCTTTGGTGATCCTGGTAAGCTCCTGATAAACAATGCGGCCCGCGCCCATATTCATGTGGCCGACCTCGGAGTTGCCCATCTGTCCGTCCGGAAGACCGACGGCCATGCCGCTGGCATAGCCCTGGACATAAGGATATTCCTTCTTAAGACTGTCCATGACAGGCGTCTTCGCCATCGCGACCGCATTTGCTTCCGGATTCTCATTGATTCCGTAGCCGTCAAGAATCATTAATACAACTGGCCTTTGCTTCATCGAATTCTCCTAACTAAATGAATCTGAATTGATCTATAGCTGCTGACTTTCCCAACATTTATTTCACAGTAACCTCATTATATAATAATGATTTTACTACGAATAACCGAAAACCGAAAGCTATTACATGAAAAATATAGCTCACTCAGTTCACTCCGACAAAATGCGTCCCCACACTTTCGCCGTCCACCACTCTGTACAGGATCTCAGGATTTTTGCCGTTCGTAACGATCGTTTCGATCCCCTGCGCCGTGGCCAGATCGGCCGCCTGGATCTTGGTGCGCATGCCGCCCGTACCGCGCCTGGAACCGGCGCCGCCGGCGAGCTTATACACACTGTCATCGATCCTCTCGATGCGCGAGATCAATTTGGCGTCCTTAAAAAGCCTCGGATCCTTGTCAAAAAACCCGTCAATGTCCGAGAGAATGATCAACTTGTCCGCCTGACAAAGTACTGCAACGACCGCGGACAGAACATCGTTATCACTAAAAAGCCTCTCCTCCGACTCGATCTCCGTGTAGCTGACCGAATCATTTTCATTGACCACGGGAATGACGCCCTGCTCCAAAAGAGCGGAAAACGTGTTGCTCAGATTCTCCTTCTTCTCCTCCTGCGTGATATCCTCGGCGTTCAGCAGGATCTGGGCCACCGTCTTGTCATAATAGCCAAAAAACTTATCGTACAGAAACATATTCGTGCACTGCCCGACAGCCGCGGCCGCCTGCTTCATGCGCATCGTTGAGGGCTTTTCCTTCAGATGCATCTTGTTGGCGCCCACAGCGATCGCGCCCGAGGAGACGAGGATCACCTCATGCCCCATATTCTGGATATCCGCCAACACCATGGCCAGCTTTTCCATCGTGCGCAAATTACTGTTTCCCAGCTCATTTGTGAGTGTCGACGTTCCCACCTTGACGACAATTCTGTCCTTCTTCACGTTGTCTCCTTCCAGCTATTGCCTGATCACTTTCCCAATGACCATATCATTCGTAATAAATCACAATGGCCGTCCCGGTCTCCACGGCATTGTACAGCTCCGCCGCCACGCTGACGGGAAGATTGACGCAGCCGTGCGACCCATTGCCGCGGTAGATCGACCCTCCAAAGGAGTACCGCCAGTCCGCGTCGTGCAGGCCCTGCCCCTCGTAGAAGGGCATCCAATACGTGACCTCGGTCTCGTACTCCCCGTCACCCTGGCCGCCGGTCAGGACGGAGGGGCTCTCCTTGTAGGCCAGCGGGAAGCACCCTGTCTGCGTGCCCCGGCCCTTCGTCACGTCGCCGGAGACCACCGGGCTGTCCAGATACAGCTCGCCGTCCCTGTAATACCACATGTGCTGCGCGGTCAGATCCACCTCGATGTAGGTCCCGGCCATATCGTCCTCGCCGCTGCGCCGCAGGTAATTGGGATTGCCCCAGGAATTCGTCTCATAATAGATGGGCTCCCGCTCCACCGGCTCCCTGGACTCGATGTCCTCGTAAAGCTGCTCCGCCTCCTCGTCCTCGATGATCGTGTAGCCGTAATCGTTGTACTTGGCGGCGATCTCAACATCCTGGTCAAAGGACGTGTGGAACGTTCGGTCGAGATACCTCGTATTGTATTTGGACGCGAGATCGCTGACGAACTCCTCCACCTTCTCCTCATTGAGCTCGGCGTTTTCGCCGTCGATATCCATCAGCTCCGCCAGGGCGAACAGATCCAGCTTCTCCTTTTTGTCGCCAAAATCATAGGTGACCTCCGCGCCGGCGTACTTATTGAGCGCCTTCTGCCGCGTCACCAGATCCTTGTCGTCCCGGTAGACCTCGGGCTTTACGCACGATTTTGCGGGAAAAACATATTCCTGATGGAAATCCTCGGCTTCGAGGGTCCTGTCGACGCAATCTTTGACAAAAGACTGCAGCACCTCATCCTCGATCTCATTCCCCTGTACTTCCGGCATGATCTCCGCGGACCGCGTCTCATCATTGCAGTACAGATAGGCGTCCTCCGACGGGAAGCGCTCGACGCCAAGCGTCTTGGAGTTCACGTTCTTTTTAAAGACATCCTCGTCGAACTTCAGATCGATGTCGATGGTATCCTCATACAGCCCCAGAAGGCTCATGACGATGGACTGCCAGTTCCCCTTGGACTCGGTGAAGTCCTTCCCCAGCAGATCCGTGAGCTCCTCCTCGTCCACCGTATAGCCGTAATAAGCAAAGCCGCCCTTTAAGTCGACCTCATCATTTTCCGTCAGGACGATCTCCGAATCCGCGTACTTGTCCTGTATCATGGCGATGGTCTCCCGGATCGTATGCCCGCTGGCATCGAGTCCGTCCACCGTCGTTCCGGCCAAAAAGCCGTCATTCTGACTCTCGTAATAACATCTGTATCCGAAAAAAGCGCCTATGCCTAAAAGCGCCGCGATTCCGTAAACAAGGAACAGTGACAGCCAGGGGGCGGGCATCTGCCTTTCTTTTTCCCATTGCTGCTGTGTCTTCTGCTGTTCCGTCACCGCGGAGTCTGCCTGCTTCTTCTTTCGGCTCTTACCGTAATCTATCATGGCTCAGCTCCGTATTATCACTTGGATTCTTCCGGCTGCAATTCATCTTATCACGAATCAAACCGTGCGTAAACGAAAAAACCGGGCGCTCTCCTCCCCTTGTGATGTTCTGAACAGTTGTGTTACTATGTTATTGCGATTTGCAGATGCCGCCCGCTCGGACTGCGGACAGCGCTCATGCGGATCGCGTTTTGCGGATTTCACAGGAGGTCGACAAATATATGAACAGTAACTCCAGATTTCTTACAGAAATATTCGGCAGCATGGTCTTCAACGAGGAGACCCTGAAGTCGCGCGTCACCCCGGCCTGCTACGAGGCATGGAAAAAGAGCGTGGAGGACGGCAGCCCGCTGCATATTTCCACCGCCAACGAGATCGCGGAGGCTATGAAACAGTGGGCGGTCGAAAAGGGCGCCACGCACTACACGCACTGGTTCCAGCCCATGACCGGCGTCACGGCCGAAAAGCACGACAGCTTTATTTCCCCCATCGGGAAGGGCAAGATCGATCTGGAATTTTCGGGCAAAGAACTGATCCGCGGCGAGCCCGACGCCTCCTCCTTCCCGTCCGGAGGCCTGCGCGCCACCTTCGAGGCCCGCGGCTACACCGCCTGGGATCCCACATCCTTTGCCTTTATCAAGGAAGGGTCCCTGTGTATTCCCACAGTATTTTGCTCCTATTCCGGCGAGGCGCTGGACAAGAAGACGCCCCTTCTGCGCTCCATGGAGGCCGTCAGCAAGGAGGCTGTCCGTATTTTGCGCCTCTTCGGCGACACCGAGACGAACCGCGTGATCGCGCAGGTGGGCGCGGAGCAGGAATACTTCCTGGTGGACAAAAGACTGTACGAGAAGAGAGAAGACCTCATCATGACCGGCCGCACCCTCTTCGGCGCCAAGCCGCCCAGAGGACAGGAGCTGGAGGATCACTATTTTGGCGCGATCCGCCCGCGGGTCGCCGCCTACATGCAGGACCTGGACAACGAACTGTGGAAGCTCGGCGTCCTCTCCAAGACCAAGCACAATGAGGTCGCGCCCTCCCAGCACGAGATGGCGCCGGTCTACTGTGACGCCAACTCGGCGTGCGATCAAAACCAGATCACCATGGAGATAATGAAAAAAGTGGCGGCCCGCCACGGCCTCGTCTGCCTGCTGCACGAAAAGCCCTTCCGGGGCGTGAACGGCTCCGGCAAGCACGACAACTGGTCCCTGGGCACGGATACCGGCCACAACCTCTTCCGTCCCGGCTCCACACCGCGGGAGAACGCGCAGTTCCTGCTGTTTCTGACCGCCTTCATCAAGGGCGTCGACGAGTACCAGGACATGCTGCGTGCCACCGTCGCGACCCCCGGCAACGACCATCGCCTGGGCGCGCAGGAGGCGCCGCCGGTGATCGTCTCTATTTTCCTCGGCGAGGAAATGAGCGGCGTCGTGGGCTCCATCATCAACGATACCAAATATAAGCAGGTCGGCCGGCGCACGCTCCAGATCGGCGTGGACTCCATGCCCGCTATTCCCCAGGACAACACGGACCGCAACAGGACCTCGCCCATGGCCTTTACCGGCAACAAATTCGAGTTCCGCATGGTCGGCTCCTCGCTTTCCGTGTCC
>CAJOLP010000097.1:0-5569 GCA_905235465.1 uncultured Lachnospiraceae bacterium
CAATAATCGATGTAGTAGAAGGGCACATCATAGATGTGGCTCTGCCGCTGCCAGCCCTCTCCTTCGCCGTAGAAGGGGATCTCACCGTCCAGACGCACCCACGGCATGTAGATGCCCATCAGTTTCTTCCATGTTTCATGCCGCTCTGCCGGCTTCATCTGCGGCTTCTCGTAGATGATGTGCTGGAAGTGATCCACCATCGTCCCGTAGGGGATAAATGTAAGGGCATCGGCCAGGTGGCTGTATTTGTATTTTGACGCGTCCCCGCCAAAAAAATCCTCCGCCCACGGCCAGGCAAAGAACTCCATCGACATGGAGTGCACCTCACACCCCTCCAGGCTCGGCCAGATGGCGGACATCGGCACCCTGTCCCTGTTCATATAATAGGCAAAAGCGTGCCCCGCCTCGTGGGTCACCGTCTCCACATCGCTCTGCGTGCCGTTAAAGTTGGCGAAGATGAACGGCACGCCGCGGGCCGGAAGGCCCTCGCAGTAACCTCCGCTCTCCTTGCCGGTCCGGCTGGTCAGATCCATGAGCCCCTCCTCACGCATCATCTTAAAGAAGGCGCCCGTCTCAGGCGAGAGTGCGTCGTAAAACTTCTGCCCCGCCGCGACGATCTCTTCCTCCCCGCCCGCCGGCCGGGGATTCCCGCTTCGAAATTTCAGCGCCATATCCGAAAAACTCATGGGATAGGGAACGCCGATCCGCGCCGCCTGTGCCTGTTCGATCTTGTCCGCCAGCGGCACGATATAGTGCTGCACGGCCCTGCGGAACTTCTCGACGTCGCCCTTTCGGTACGAGGTGCGGCTCATGCGGTCGTACCCCAGTTCAATGAAATCCTTTCCTCCCAGAGCGCGCCCCATCGAATCTCTCAGATGAACGAGCTGGTCATAGATCCTGTCCAGATCTCCCTGATGCTCCTTGTACCAGGCGCCCTCCGCCTTCCACGCGGCCAGCCTTCTGTCGTCATCCGGATCCGTCTTGAACGGCGCCAGCTGCGCCAGCGTATAGACCCCGCCCTCGAAGGGGATCTGCGCCGACGCGATCAGCTTGTCGTATTCCTGCACGAGATCATTTTCCTGCTGCATATAGGGGATGATCTCCGGTGAAAAGCTCCTGTCCTCCAGCTCGAGCCTTCTGAATACCACATCGCCGAAAGTCTCCGCAAGCTGTGCGCGGAAGGTGCTCCCCAAAAGCGCCCTGTTATAGGACTGCACATACTCCTGTATTTCCGGCCCTGCCTGATTCCAGAACCTGACTTCCTGATCGTAAAACTCGTCCCTGGTGTCAATGGAATGGCGGATATAGGCCAGTGCCCTCTGCGTCTCCAGCTCGCGGTCGACCGCATCCATGGCGCGGAATGCCTCTTCCGCTTCCTGCGCGTTCACCGCGTTCTCCATACGCCGCGTCATCTCCGCGATCTGCCCCTTCACTGCCTCCGCATCCGGTCTGTTATAAGGTATATCCCAAAATTTCATTCTGACTTCTCCTCGCAGTTTTTGAATAAGCTATTATACAACCGGTTCCGTCTTTAGACAAGAAACGCCCAAAAACAATCTTTCCCCAAAGACTTGACGAAAGCACAGCTTTCTCAATATACTTACATGACAGATATCATTCACACTACATCTTGAGAATACTTCATTTGCAATAGGAGGAAGTTATTATGAAAAAAGCAAACACAAGACATCTGAAGTCTGTGCTGGCGCTGAGCCTGACCCTGATCCTTGCGGCGGGCGCGCTGTGCGGCTGCAGCAAGAAACCCACGGCTGAGGACGCGGAAAAATATGTCAAGGCTGCGCTCGACCTGATGTGCACCGGCGACTATGACCATTCCGTCAAGATCGACGATATCGAGGCCGGTACAGAAGGCGACATGCGCGACGAGGTCATAAACTCCGCGATGGAGTCACTTGGTGACGTAAGCATCAGCAGCGACGTCAAAGATGATTTCAAGGACGTTCTGGTAGAGGCGCTCTCCAAGTGCCATTATAATGTGGGTGAAGCGACAGCGGCAGGCGACGGCGAATATGATGTGACCGTTACCATCGAACCCCTGCTGATCTTTGACGGAGTGGAGGAAAAGCTCAACGCGGAACTCGAGACGCTGGCCGAGACCGAAAATCTGGCGGAAATGTCAGAAAGAGAGACCAACGACCTTGTCTTCTCCACCCTCATCAAACTGATGCGTGAGAACCTGGCTGATCCGGCCTATGGTCCCGCCGAGGAAATCACCGTTCACTACGGCCTGCTGGAGCAGAACGGCGAGAAGGTCTACGGCGTCTCCGAGGAAGACGGCGAGAAGCTCGGCAGTCTCCTGTTCTCCACCGAGGGACTTTGAGTGATCAAAATATAGGCGATCCTAAGATACGTAAAATAAAAACAGGCGGCGGAACCTCAAATGGATCCGCCGCCCGTTTTTTGTATTCATATACTCTCATCCATTCTCCACCACGTCCACCAGATTCATGCCGTGATCGGAGCACCTCTCCAGATCGGTCGCCATATCCGTGAGGATGATGCCGCCCTGCGGGTCGCACTTGTCCCGCGCCAGTCGGGCCGCGTGGTTGTCCAGCACGCGCTCCTTGGCCAGATCCACCTGCTCCTCAAGCTTTCTGGCCTCTCCTATCCTGCTCACATCCTCGGTCTCAAATACTTCCACCGACAGCCTGACAGAGCTCACCGCCAGATCCGACAGTTCGCGCAGATCACGCATGCCGTCCTCACTTAGCTTCGCTTTCCCGCTGCGCATGACCTCCGAATACTCCACGATGTTTTGGGCGTGATCCGAGATGCGCTCTATATCGTCAACGACCCGGATCATATCATACAGCTTTGTCGTAAGTCTCGGCGTCAATTCGTCCATCCTGACCTGAACGAGCTGATCCAGGATCGCCTTCGTCAGATAATCCACAGTCTTTTCCGTGGACAGCACCTCCTCCTGCTTTCGCTCACTCGGCTCCTGGAAGCAATCGACGGCATCCGCCAGGTTGTCGGCCGCGATATGCCCCATGCGGGAGACCTCGCGGTGCGCCTGATCTATGACCATTGCCGGCGGGATCCGTTCGATATTGGTGAGATAGACGAGCCTGCGCTCCTCCTGTATTTTGTTTTCATCCGCGCTGAGCGGAATGAGCTTCTCCGAGAGCGCCACGATCTGGTTGGAGAAAGGCAGCAAGATCACCACCGCTATGATCGCAAACGCCGTGTGCGTGTTCGCGATCTGTCTCGCAATATTGCCCGGCGCCGTGGCCTGCAGGAAAGTCAGTATCTGGGGAAAAACAGTGATCAGCGTCACGATCAGCGCCGCCCTGAGGAGATTGAACAGGAGATTGAGTACGGAGCAGCGCTTGCCCGCTCTGTTGGCCGTCAGTCCCGCCAGGAGATTGGGCATGACCGAGCCGACCGCCGCGCCGATAACCAGCCAGACCGCTGTCTGGTATGAGATCAGGCCTTCCACAGCGAACGCCTGAAAGATGACCGTCGAGGAGGAAGAGCTCTGCAGAAGCGCCGTGAAAAGCACGCCAAACAAAATGGTGGCGAACGGATTCTCCAGCCCGGAGATGAGCCTTATGAACAGCGGCGTCTCCGCCAGAGGGGCGATGGACTGCTTGATCATAGAGAGACCGACAAACAGCATGCCGAAGCCCAAAATGACGCTTCCTATGTCGCGCAGCGTCTGTTTTTTGACAAAAAGGGTCATGATCGCGCCCACAAACAGGATCACCGGCGCATACATGCCGATATTAAAAGCTGTGATCTGCGCGGTCACAGTCGTTCCGATATTCGCGCCCATGATGACGCCCAGCGCCTGCGTCAGCGTCATAAGACCTGATGTCACAAAGCCAATGACCATGACGTCCGTGGCGGAAGAGCTCTGCATCAGGACCGTGAGGCCGATGCCCACGCCGACAGAGGTCAGCCTGCTGCGCGTGGCCTTCTCCAGAATCGATTGCAAATGCTCGCCACAGGCATTCCTAAGACCTGTCGACATGATCGTCATGCCGTACAGGAACATGCCTATTCCGCCAAACATTACAAACATTTCACTTGGACTCATACAATACCTCTTTTACTTGTACACCTTTGGAATAAGCGGTCCCGCTTTCTGCGCGGCACGCTCCTCCGCTGCCTTCATTTTTTCCGTCTCGATCGGTTCCGACATGTCATTGAACATCTGATATGTCGCGATGATCCCGCCTCCCTCAGGCGTATACACTCTGAACTGAGGCACCATGTTGCGCTCACAATGCACCGTGATGATGCCGTCCAGGGCCCGGTACACGATCGTCCCGTTGTAGCGCACACTGTGCACATTCGCGAATTCCATCGCCGTGGCGGCGCCTTCCGACGCCCAGTCCATGGCATAGTGATTCGGGGAATCCCCCATGTAGTCAAAGTAGGCGAAGGACGGGTCCACCGCCTCAATAAAATCCCAGCTGTTGCTCGTATCCCCGCCGTGGTGATTGAGCTTTAAAATGTCCGCGTCCAGATCGATCCCCGCATCGATGGTCTGCCGCTCCATGGGCTTCTCGATGTCGCCGCAGGTCAGAAACCGGATCCCGCCGCCGGTGATGCGGGTGACCAGACTGTTGCTGTTCAGATACGTCCGGTTGTGATCGTCGCTGTCAAAGTTCGGGCCGTACAGGACCTCCACCTTCGCGTCTCCGATCATAAAGCTGTCGCCGCCCTGCAGATCCGTGATGGGAATGTCCAGCTCCTTCGCCTTGTCCCGGATATCGTGATCCATGCTGGTAAACCAGTTCATGTTGTTCTCATAGTCTCCGGGTGTCGTCGTCATGTAATCGTCTTTGGGCAGATACAGCCGCGTGACTGTGAAGTCTTCGTCCTTCATGATCCGCTGCATGTTGCCGAAGTGGTCGGCGTGATAATGGGATAAATACATGGAAAACTTCGTGTACCCGTGGTCCTTTAGAAACGTCGTCAGCGTCTCTCCGCAATCGGGCAGATACGTGTCCATGAGCATGCACTCCCCATTGCTCTCGATCATTGCGCCGTCGCCCCAGCCCTCTTCGCCGAAGTCGATGACGGTGATCCTGAGCTCCGAGGACTCGTCGGGGACGGACACTTCCCCGGATTCCGCGGCCTCGCCGGTCTCAGAAGCTGCCCGCGCCCTTATGCCAAACAAAAACACGCCTGCCAGGACAAACGTGATCATTATGCGGATGAGTGATTGTCTAACTTTCATTTTACATTCCAATATTGATATATGACCTCTAACGCCGATCCAACACTTCCAACTGCCGTCGGATCATATTGCCCCGCCGTGACCGGCCGCGCATAATCATCGTAGCATAAAAAATCCTTAAATGGTATTAAAATGATTATGTGCTTTTCGAGCACCCCCGAATGTATTAACATAGAGGTAGTGATAAAAACACCTTTCAAAAACATAAGAGTCAGAAGGTAAGAAATGAAAATCTGGATCATAAGGCACGGGCAGACAGACCTCAACAGAAACGGACTCATGCAGGGGATAACGAACGCCCGTCTCAACAAAACCGGAATATTACAGGCGAAAGTGACGCGCAAAAAGATAGGCAGTCCG
>CAJOLP010000097.1:5592-11867 GCA_905235465.1 uncultured Lachnospiraceae bacterium
CCCCTTCACCGCGCGGTCGCCACGGCTTCCATCGTGGGAGACGTGCCGGAGTCGGAAGTCATCATCGATGAACGTCTCATCGAGACGGATTTTGGCATATACGAAAAGCGCAAATACTACCTGCTTGGGCCGCACATGACGCTTTACTGGTGGAAACCGACCATTTTTCCCAAGCCAAAGTCAGTGGAGAGCACAGACTCTATGGTCGCGCGAAGCTCTTCCTTCCTCTCTGAGCTGGAAAAAAAGAATTACAAGAATGTTCTGATCTCCTGCCACGGCGGCATTATGCGCGCTCTCTGCGGCTACCTGGAGAACGAACCCACCGGACTGCGCTGGCGCAGGCCCGAAAACTGCGAGGTGCGGGTCTACGAATACAAAAACGGTAAACACAGATTCGTAAGAAGTTTCTGAACCCGGCCAGCCCTTCCGTTTGTCTTATTTCATCATTTCATTGATATCCACCGCGTTTCCTGTATGCGGCTTGTCGGGGTCCTGTCTGTAGGCCTTCCGTTTCGCCGCCATTTCCTTCGCCTCAGGCGAGCCGCTGTTCAGGACGATCTTGACCGCCCTGGGGATCGCGTAGGAGACAAGCCCCGTGATCTTGTCCTCCGCGCGGCGGTAGTCGGTCATCTCCGGGTGATCGCGCTTAAGGTGGATCGCGTCGAACTCGCACCTTGTCGTACACAGACCGCACCCTATGCATCGGTTCTCATCCACAATGTTGAGTCCGCAGGAAAGGCATCTGGATGCCTCGCATTTTACCTGCTCCTCGGTAAAGACCTTTCTGAGATCCGCAAAGGAATGACCGGGATCCGCGATCTTTTCCATATCCGGCTCCTGCCGCCCCGCGTGGTCGTAGGACGGTACCGTGATGTTGTCCGTATCCAGCGGTTTAAAGAAACGCCTGTCTCTGCCGGTGGTCTGCGGCACGTTGTACTCGGATACAAAGCGGGCGAGGGATTCCGCCGCCTCATGTCCCTGACCGATCGCGTCGATCACAAATCTGGACCCTGTGAAAACATCTCCGCCCACGAAAATACAGGGGTCCTTAGTCTGATAGGTAAAGGCGTCCGCTGCCGGATATGTTCCTCTTGAGAATGTAACACCTGTTCCCTCCAAAAGACTCCCCCACTCGATCGTCTGACCGACAGCGAAAATGATCTTGTCCGCGGGTACGGTCATGGTCTTACTCTCGTCGTATTGCGGGCGAAACGCGCCCGTCTCCGGATCGATGGTGGAAACGCACTTCTTAAATACAATGCCGCTCACATGCCCCTTGTCGTCCACCAGGACTTCCTTCGGTCCCCATCCCGCATGGATGGCGATCTCCTCCTCCTCAGCCTCGGCGATCTCCTGCCTTGAGGCGGGCATAGTCTCTCTGGACTCCAGGCAAAACATGGATACGCTCTCCGGATGAAAGCGATGTGCTGTTCTCGCGCAGTCGATGGCAACATTGCCGCCGCCCACGACAACGACGTTCCCGTCGATCTTCTGATTGGGATCGCCAAGCGCCCCCCTGAGGAACCGGACTGCGACGTCTGTTCCCTCCGCGGTCTCATTGGCGACGCCGGGAAGCCTTCCTCCCTGACAGCCGATCGCGATGTAAAACGCCTGATAGCCCTGGTCCTTCAGCTCCTTGATGGTCACATCTTTGCCGACCTCAACGCCGCACCGGATCGTGACGCCCAGCTGGCGGATCACATCGATCTCCGCCTCGATGACATCTTTCTGAAGCTTATAGCTGGGGATCCCATAGGTCATCATCCCGCCGGGCTTCTCATTTTTCTCAAAAACAGTCGGCGAATAGCCTCTCTCCGCCAGATAGTACGCGCAGCTAAGGCCCGCCGGGCCGCCGCCGATGATGGCGATCTTCTGCTTCCATTCGCCGGTCAGGTTGTTGATGACCTTCTTAGGTACATAGCGGGTATCCGCGTGGAGGTCGCGCTCGGCCAGGAACTTTTTGACCTCATCGATAGAGACCGGCTTGTCGATGGTGCCCCTTGTGCAGGCGTCCTCGCAAAGCTTGTTGCAGACGCGCCCGCAGATCGCGGGGAACGGGTTCTCGCGCTTGATGAGCGCCAGCGCCTCGTCGTACCGCCCCTCCTTGGCCATCTGCAGATATCCCTGTACCGGGACGTGCGCGGGACATGCCGCCTTGCAGGGCGAGGTTCCCGTCCGGTGCGTATTCACGCGGGCGGTATCCCTGTAGTTCTCATCCCATGCGTATTTGCCCCACCGCACCTTGTCCGGAAGGATCTGTTTCGGGTACTCGATCTCCCTGCCGTTTTTGTCGCAGAGCTTTTGCCCGAGCTTTATCGCGCCGGCGGGACATATCTCCACGCAGCGGTTGCAGGCGACGCACTTGTCCCTGTCCACCTCCGCCGTGTACGCGCTCTTGGACATGTTGCGCGTGTTGTAGAGCTGGGAAGTCCGAAGGGCGTTGCAGATCTGCACGTTGCAGTTGCAGATGTCAAAAATGTGATCCTCACCGTCTATGTTCGTGGTCTGATGGACGTAGCCGTTCTCTTCCGCGCGCCTTAAGATCTCCAGCGCCTCCTCAGTGGTGATGTAGTGCGCGCGGCCCGTCTCCACGGTGTAGTCCGCCATATCGCCCACCTGGATGCACCAGTCGTTGATATCGTCCGTGCAGCCGTCGCCGAGCTTCGCGCGGGAATAGCGGCAGGAACAGATGCCGGCCGAGATATGCCCATCGTACTTTTTGAGCCAGTAGGAGATCTTCTCGATGTCCAGCGCCTCGTTGTGCATGCTGACTTCCTTCTCAACAGGAATGACGTGCATGCCGATGCCGTCGCCGCCGGGGCGCACCATCGACGTGATGTCCTCCAGGGGAAGGAACGTCATCCGTTCAAAGAAAGACGCCACAGGCGGCGCCTTGTCCACTCTGTCGACGGAGGAATTGAACAGCTCCGCGCTCCCGGGCACAAAGAACGAGAGGCGATAGCGGATCTCCCCCCGCTCCTCCTGTGTCGGGCCGTTATCGTCATAGTGATCGCCATAGTCATATTCGACGATCCCGTGCACGCACATCAGATCCAGGACTTCCTTAAATCTCTCTTTTGAAAACTGCGCGCGGTTCTTCGCGTACAGATCGTCAAAGGAATACCACTTGCGGAGCTTCATGGTCAGACCTATGTCCACCTCTTCCTCCGTGAGGACTTCCCTCAGTCCCCAGTACTCCGGATCCGTCGTCTTCACGCCGCCGATCTTGGTCTTCACATTGTCGGTGATCTTTCTCGCCAGCCGGGCGTATTTTTTGTTTAAGTCCTTCTCCCCCTCATATCGGGAGATCGTCTCCTTTTTGCTTCTGTAAATCTCCGGCATATTTTATGTCTCCTTCTCTCCTGTCATTGATCACCGGCGCCCGCTGTCAGGCGCCCGGTTTCCGCTCCGACTTAATTTCTGACGGCATTGGGATCGTCCGTTTCCGCCTCGATCTCTTTGATAATGACTTCATTGCCCTGCACGAGCCATGTCTCCCCGCTCCCGCAGTGCGGACAGGTCCTGCCGTGCGTGGCGGTTTCGTATGTCTTCCCGCACCCGTCGCAGTAGGTGATCGCGGGAATGACCTCCATGCGGAGCTCGGCCCCTTCCAGGATCGGGTGCTTCCGGGAAAAATACTGCCAGGCGTCGGTAAACAGATCCGTTACGATCCCCGACACCTCGCCCACGGACAGCGTGACCGACCCGATCTTCGTGACGTGATTTTCTTTTGCGAATTCATCCAGCGTTTTTGCCAGATGAACGACTATTCCCATCTCATGCATAGCGTATCTTATGCTCTCCAGCCCCTGACCTGCTCCTCGAGCCAGTCCTCCCAGGCCTCCATGCCCTCGCCGTTTTTGGCGCACACGCGGAAGATCCGGATGTCCGGATTCAGCTTCCTCGCGCGCTCCTCACATTTGTCGAAGTCAAAATCGAAGATGCAGGCGGCGTCCGTCTTCGTGATCAGAAGGACGTCGCTGGTCCGAAACATGAGCGGATATTTGAGCGGTTTGTCATCTCCCTCCGGCACACTTAGGATCATGACGTTTTTGCCGGCGCCGGTGTCAAACTCGGCGGGACAGATGAGGTTTCCGACATTCTCCAGGAAGATGAGATCCTTGTCCCCGTACCCCAGCTCCTCCAGCGCGGCCCTCGTCATGCCCGCGTCCATGTGGCACATCCCGTCGGTGTGTGCCTGCACGGCGCTCACGCCCAGCGCCGCCAGGTGCCTGGCGTCGACGTCGGAATCGATATCCGCCTCAATGATCCCGATCCTGTGGCGGGTGCCGATATCGCGTATGGTCCTGTCCAAAAGCGTCGTCTTGCCCGCGCCGGGAGAGGCCATGAGATTGATGAGAAGGGCCCCGCTCTCCCGAAGCTCCTCTCGAAGATTCTGCGCGTCCCTGTCGTTGGACGCCGTGATGGTTTCTTTCAGCTCTATGATCTTCATGATGTACTTTTGGCCCCTTACAAAGCGTCTCCCTTAAAAGAATCTCTCCACAAGATCCTTGGACGCGGCGCACGTATCCTCCATGTCGCCAAATCCCATGACTTCGCCGGCATACCATGTCTTCTGCTTGCCCTGTATGGCGTCCAGCTTGTCATACCAGCCGTCGGCGTAGTCCGCGGGGCTGATATGCGGGCAGTAATAGGTCTCCTGCTCGTAGAGGCGTTCCTTGACCGGGAACCCGCAGGCCTTCATATCCCTCATCATATACTTGATCGTCTTATCATAGGGCACGTCCTTGCTGCCCATGTGATTGCGCAGGGCATATACGGCGCTGGGACAGTTGGACTCAAGATCCTCCCACCTGTGATAGTAGACCATCGCGTGGCCCAGACGCTCCACGGTCATGTTGTCAAAAATATAGCCGGAGATGGTCGGTCCCTCGTTCTCATCAAATGTCGCGATAAAGTTCACGTATTTCTCGTGAATGATCTTGTCAAAGAGCTCTTTCTCCTCGTCCCTGGCGTACTTCGCGAAGTGATCCAGCGGCGTCGTCACGATCAGCTGGTCAAACTCCTCCGTCCGCTCGCCCGCTTCGTCCCTGACCGTGATCTTGATCTTACCGTCCGTCCCCTCAGCGGGGCGCACTACTTTCACGACCTCGGTGTTCAGGACCGCCGGGTTCTTGAGCTTTTTGTTTGCCTCCTCATAGATGGACTGCGTGCCGTTCTTCCAGGTCCACAGACGCATATTGATAAACTCAATCGCGGTGGTGGTGTCCAGATATTTCATGACGTAGGCGGCAGGGATCTCGTCAAAAAACGTAACCAAAAGAGGTATAAGGGGCGATCCAGATCCGCATCACTTCTTCGACGCCGTTCAGCTTGCAGAACTGGTCAAAAGGCAGCGCCAGATCCTTGAGATTGGGATTTTCGCCTTCGATCATCCGGAGCGCGTCGTCCAGTCCCTTGGAAAGGCCGTTGTAGCGGCCCTGCGCGACGCCCCGGTGTCCGTAGCAGTCATACCCTTTGTATTTTGTCTCCATGATCTCGACCAGCTTCTTCATCTGATTCTTCAGCTTCAAAAGGCCGAACGTCTTGGAAATAGAGAAATTCTTCTTGATGTCAAAGGGATAGATCTCTTTGCCGTTCTTGTCGCGGTACATCCTGCGCATGTTGGGTCCGTCCGCGTGGCTGACGCCCGCGAACTCCTCCACTTCATGCACGGCGTGGTACGTGACGGCGCCCATGATCGCGCCGGTCTCGTAGGAGCGGCTCTCTCCGTTCACGCTGATCGAGGGTGAATAGCACTTGCCGCCCACCTTGTTCTGGCGCTCGTAAATGACGTAGTTCTCATACCCCTTTTTCTGCAGATACATAGCCGCGGAAATGCCTGCCGGCCCGCCGCCGATGATACAGATCCTGTCCGAAAGATTGCTCATAATAACCCCCCTTAAAACTCAGTTTTCCGTTACCAAAATTATATCAAAATTCGCGTTAGAGACAAAGGGATCGCCCCTCACCCAGCCTCACGAAATATCTTTTGCAGATAGTTGTAGTGTCCCAGTTCCCACATATCATTGCCGTGGTCATATCCCTCCACAAGGTCCGTCTGATTCCGGATCCCCTTGTCGTCCATGCGCTCACCGTAAAAGAGCGTCGGGTCGACGCACCAGGGGTCCTTGGTGCCGACAGACAGATAAATATGAACCTCCACCCCCATGCGATCTGCTCCGCTTACGCGATCGCTTGATCCTATGGAAGTGGTATCTTTGGCTGCCGTACCACTTTCGTCTTTCAAACCGACCTTTTCACAGGCGGCTGGC
>CAJOLP010000098.1 GCA_905235465.1 uncultured Lachnospiraceae bacterium
AAAGGTACCGCCACAATTTCCACATCCAACAATCTTCTCCGTACCGCCCAGCTTCAAAGCAAGCCCTGTCCACCGATAGGTACCTCCACAATCCCCCATCCGGCAATCTTCTCCGTACCGGCAAGCTAAAAAGCAAGCTCCGCCAACCGTTAGGTACCTCCACAACTCCCCCATCCGGCAATCTTCTCCGTACCGGCAAGCTAAAAAGTCCGTACCGGCAAGCTAAAAAGCAAGCTCCGCCGTCCTTCACGACGTCCGCATCACATAGGCCCACTTCGCGAACGCGGTGCCGATGATGATCACATAGCCGACCAGGCTCCACGCGTCCGGGACTTCTCCGAACAGCATGAAGCCAAGCAGCGCGGCATAGACCACCTGAGAATAGTCAAACACGGAAATATCCCTCGCCGGCGCATTCTGGTAGGCGGCCGTGACCGACAGTTGACCGCCGGCGGCAGAAGCCCCGGCAAGAAGGAGAAATCCAAGCTGCTGCGCGGTCATAGGCTGATAGTGCAGCAGCAGATTCGGCGTGAGGACAAGGGTGGAAAATGCGGAAAAGAACAGGACGACCGCCGGTCCCTTCACGCCCATAAGGCCCAGCTTGCGCACATAGGTGTAAGCGGTCCCTGCGGCAAAACCGCCAAAAATACCGACAAGCGCGGGAAAAGCAACTATCCCGGCGGACGGCTTGGCCACAAAGGCAGCGCCGATAAAGGCCAGCAGGACGCTCAGCCATTCTACTCTGTTCGGCCTCTCCCCAAGGATGAAGATCGACATTAAAATGGCAAAAAAGGGCGAAAGCTTGTTGAGCATGTTTGCGTCCGCGATCCCCAGATGATCGACGGCCCAGAAATTGGCCAGGATGCCCGCTGTCCCGAAGATGCTCCTCAAAAGGAGCGTCGGCAGTGCCTCCCCGAAGAGTGTCGGCATGGCTTCCCGGCGAAAAATATGTCCAAAAACAGCAGGGCGGCCGGTTCCATTCCTTACAAGTATCGCCGCAGCCGCAAAGGCAGCTACAATATTGCGGAAGAAAGCCTTCTGCATGGTCGGCACATCCCCCGACAGGCGCACGAACACCGACATCAGCGCAAAGAAAAAAGCGGCAAGAAGAATGTAAAGAATTCCTTTTATCCTGCGCGTTCTTCCCTTTTCCATCACTTCCTCCGTCTCCTTCTCCGAGCCTTTCTCTGTCAACACTTCTCCGGCCCTTTCTCCGTCCGCACTTCTCCGAGCCTTTTTCTTCCCGCACTTTTTCGGAACATCAGTCAATATTATAGCACGCGGACCTCTTCAAAAAGCGTTGACATATCACCCGTTAAATGATATAAAAAATCTAACAAAACACATTTTTCAAACCGTTGAGGAAGAGTGAGTAGGTTCTTTCCATGTTTCCACAGAGAGCTGCAGGCGGTGGAATTGCAGTGAGACACGAGGACTGAATGGACTTCTGAGGGCGAGCAGAAACGGCAGGCCGCGGGCGGCGGGCCGCAGTATGTGAGACGGAGCAGACTCTCCGTGATCAATTGTCAGCATATGTCTGTATGCGTTAAGTGGGCGTGGGAACACGCCAAGCCGGGTGGCACCGCAAGATCAGAGTCAGATAGCAGCAGATTCCGATCCTGTCCCAGCAAGAATTCTGGGACAGGGTCTTTTTTTGTACGATCGCCCGCTTTTGGGCCCTTCCCCAAACCGCAGCACCAGCTGAAGGCACCGGCCAAAAGCACCGGCGATCGCAGCAACTATCATTATCAGGAAAGGAGAAACCCCATGGCAAACGGCGAAAACACGAAGATTCCCTACAAGATCTATCTTTCAGAGAACGAGATTCCCTCCACGTGGTACAACCTGCGGGCGGACATGAAGAACAAGCCCGCTCCCCTTCTGAATCCCGGCACGCATCAGCCCATGACGGCTCAGGAGCTGGAAGGCGTGTTCTGCGAGGAACTGGTTCAGCAGGAGCTCGACAACGACACCCGCTTCTTCGCGATTCCCCAGGAGATCCAGGATTTTTACAAGATGTACCGCCCGTCCCCGCTTGTACGCGCGTACTGTCTGGAAGAAAAGCTTCAGACCCCCGCGCATATCTATTACAAGTTCGAGGGCAATAACACCAGCGGCAGCCACAAGCTCAATTCGGCCAGCGCGCAGGCCTACTACGCCAAGAAGCAGGGCCTTAAGGGCGTGACGACCGAGACCGGCGCGGGCCAGTGGGGCACCGCCCTCTCCATGGCTTGCTCCTATTTTGATCTGGACTGCAAGGTCTTCATGGTCAAGGTCAGCTATGAGCAGAAGCCGTTCCGCCGCGAAGTGATGCGCACATACGGCGCTTCCGTCACACCTTCCCCCTCCGACACGACAGAGGTCGGACGCAAGATCCTGGCTGAGCATCCCGGCACCACAGGTTCCCTTGGCTGCGCGATCTCCGAGGCGGTGGAAGTCGCGGTCTCCAATCCCGGCTATCGCTATGTGCTCGGCTCCGTTCTCAATCAGGTGCTCCTGCATCAGTCCGTCATCGGTCTTGAGACCAAGACCGCGCTGGACAAATACGGCATCAAGCCCGACATGATCATCGGCTGCGCCGGCGGCGGCTCCAACCTGGGCGGCCTGATCGCTCCCTTTATGGGCGAAAAACTGCGCGGCGAAGCTGACTATCAGATCATCGCGGTCGAGCCCGCTTCCTGCCCGAGCTTCACTCGCGGCGTCTACGCTTATGACTTCTGCGACACCGGCATGGTCTGCCCGCTGGCCAAGATGTACACCCTCGGCAGCGACTTCATTCCCGCGCCGAACCACGCGGGCGGTCTCCGCTATCACGGCATGAGTCCTGTGCTCTCCCAGCTGTATGATGACGGCTACATGGAGGCCCGCTCCGTGACCCAGAACAGCGTCTTTGAAGCGGCTGAGATGTTTGCCCGCGTCGAGGGCATTCTTCCCGCGCCCGAGAGCTCACACGCCATCCGCGTCGCCATCGATGAGGCCCTCAAGTGCAAGGAGACCGGAGAGGCCAAGAACATCGTCTTCGGTCTCACCGGCACCGGCTACTTCGATATGGTCGCCTATGAGAATTACCACAACGGCACGCTGGATGACACCATCCCCACAGACGAAGAGCTCGCCGCGTACCGCGCCAAGCTGCCAAAGATCTGAGACACACACAAAAAGAGGGCTGGCATATCAATCCGTGATATGTCAGCCCTCTCTTTTTCGTTTTCTTTAATCCGATCGTTTGCTTTAATCCGACAGTGTGACCGGCGTATCCGCGCCGCCCCTGATGTTGCGCACTGTCACCTCTCTGACCGAGCAGAACTTATCCGCGTCGATGAGGATCCATCCCGCCGTGAAACTCGGCGGCATCGCATAGAGCGGCCACATATGCTTTCGGATCGCGTCGACCTGGATCAGATTGGCGCCGTACTCTTTTCTGGCGATCAGCGCGCTCCTGACGGGGTGCGCATAAGTCTTCCTGGCGGACACCATATTCGAGATATCGTCATCCGTCATGCCGATGTCGTGCAGAAGCGCGGCGCGCACCACGTCCCGCCTGCTCACCTTCTTGCCCTGTTTTTTCTGCTCTATGCACAGCATGAGCGCATAACGCGCCACATCTATACTGTGCTGCGCTACGCTGGTCGTTCCATGATGTGTCACCTGTTCCGCGCGCTTAAAGCGCTCTGACTCGAGGATGTCTCCTCCATATTCCCGGATCAGATCATCGATCTCCGGATAATTTGTCAGCACCAAATTTTCATGGAACAAATACTTGGGTTTGATCCACATAAAGCTCCCCCTGCCGCTTTACATCAAAGGCGCGAAGAAGCGCAGCAACAGCTGCTCCAAGCGCATGAAAGCGTTCCGTCCGGTCGTGTATTCCTCTGTCACGTCTCTGCACTGCGGGAAGACCGACTCGAAATCCCGCTTTGTGGCCATGACCGCTTCGTTGTCCGCGTACAGGCATCCGTTTTCAAAATGATGATAGAGACTGCGGTAATCAAAATTGATCGTGCCGCAGGTCGCGAACAGGTCGTCACAGACCGTCATTTTGGCGTGGCAGAAGCCCGGTGTATATTCATAGACCTTGACGCCGTTGCGGGTGAGGCCGTTGTAATACGAACGCGTGACTGTGTACACCAGTTTTTTGTCCGGGATGCCCGGCGTGACGACCCGCACATCCACGCCTCTCTTTGCGGCGAGGGATAAAGTAAGGGTCATCTCATCCGTAAGGATCAGATAAGGCGTCATGATCCACAGGTAGTCCTGCGCGGCATCCGCGATGTTCATGTACACTTCCTCACCGATGCGCCGCTTGTCCAGCGGCGAATCCGCATAAGGAACGACAAATCCCAGGTTTCCCGCTCCCTCCGGGGCCTTGACCGGCGCCTCCGCAGCCACAGCCTCTTTCGCCGCTTCCTCAGCTGCCTTCTGATCCGTTTCCTCCCAGACTTTGGCAGCAGCCCTTTCCGCCGCGGCGGCCGGAATATATTTGCTGAAATCCTTGTCGTCCCTGTCCTCCTTGTTCACGGCGTTCCACATCTCCAGGAATGTGATGGTAAGGCTCTGTACCGCGTCGCCCTCAAGGCGCAGGCCGGTGTCCTTCCAGTAGCCGAAGGGCTCTGTTCTGTGAAAATACTCCTCGGCCAGATTATAGCCGCCCGTGAACCCGACTTTCCCGTCGATCACAGTGATCTTGCGGTGGTCGCGGTTATTCAGGAACAGATTGAGGCCGGGGCCGAAAGGATTGAATACGCGGCACTGGATCCCCAGCGCTTCCATGCGGGTGACAAAATCCGTGTTGATAAAGCCAAGGCTCCCCATGTCATCATAGAACACACGCACTTCCACACCGGCTTTGACCCTGTCGACGAGAACATTGACGATCTCATGCCATGCGCTCGCGTCTTCGATCGCATGATACTCCATGAAGATGAATCTCTCCGCTTTCGCCAGGTCCTTCTTCTGCTGCTCGAACCCTTCCTCCGCATCCGCATAGTACTCGAGCTTGGTGTTTTCATAGGGCGGATACTCGGAGTAGTTTTTGATATGATTCATCAGACCCTTCAGGCGTCCGTCCCTCATCCCCGCGCGCTTGATCACCTTTTGATTGTCCGGAAGATACGGCAGCAATACTTTATCGATCTCCACATAGCGCTTGCGCATGACATTTAAATATCCGTTGAAGCCGATCAACAGATACAACAGCGTTCCGGCAATCGGCATCAAAAGGACAAGCATGATCCAAGTCATCCTGATCGTGGCTGAGTTGTGCTCGCTGTAGATGTAGAGCACGATCACTACAGCAGCGATACGCAGGATCGTGTAGATCCACGCTGCTTTCTGCCCGGCAAAATAGATCAGCGCCGCGATCACTGCCAGTTCGATGATAATTGATATCACCGTAAAGATCATGCGCTTCACGCCGTTCTTTACCTCTGCTTTCCCTTCATATGTCTGACCACCCATCTTGCTTCCTATTCCTTTCAAAATATCATACAACTTGATGATAACTGATGTATTGTCCGTAAATACAACGGACATCCACTACATATATTACCACAAATCGCGCGTTACTTGTCTTTAACAGAAATGCAGTTTCCCCCTTTCCAACGGAAGAAACTGCATTCACAAAACACTTATTCCGCGGCCGGCGCCGCACCTTAAAACATACCTCAGATCTCAGCTTTGCTCCATCCAATCGTCATTCATGATCGAGCCCAATATATACTCCCCCCAGGAATACTCCGACATGAACTCTCCCTCGAACTGATCTCTCTTGCCTGTATTCTGATCCTTCCAGGCGTAGTAGTCACAGTCAAAAAGCGCCGTGTTGACCGTCTGCCCTCTCGGGGTCGACACCAGGATGTCCTCGATCCCCTCCGCTTTCAGCGTCTTTTTGAGCCTTCTGAGGGCATTGTAGTAGACACTCATGTGGGAATTGCTGTAGGGCCTTCCCTCCCAGATCGTGGAATAGATCTCCTCATTGCTGATCTCTTTTCCCTGTCTTGTGACGACCAGCGCCAGGATCTCTTTCGCTTTGCCGGACAATCGGATCGGCGTGTCCCCTTTGCGGACCAGAAAGCGTCCGAAGGTCTGGATATAAATATCTTTTTCCTGACGGGCGGAAATCAGCCTCAGCTTTTCCATCACATTGTCCAGCGTGTTTTTGGTATAAGGCTTGATGATATAGTGGTCCGCGCCGATCTCGTTGGAGTCGCGGATATACTCATCATAGGCCGTAATGAACACGATCATGATGTCCTTGCGTATATCCCTGAGTCTTTTGGCCAGTTCGATCCCGCTTCCCTCCGGCATCTCCACATCCAGAAACGCGACTTCGACAGGATTCTTATCCACAAACTGCAGCGCCTCTCTGGCGTTTTCAAACGCGCCGACGACGCGAAGATCCTCTATATCTGTTGTCAGCCGCTCAAATTTGCGGATCATAAGCTGTTCATCATCCACTATGATTGCTCTCATCTCTGCACTGCTCCCTTCTTCTTTGGTATCCGGATCGTAATGATCGTTCCTTTCCCTTCCCTGCTGTCGATTTTCATGGAACCGCCCAGCACCTTCTCGAGACGGAATCGAATGTTCATAAGGCCCGTCGAGTCCTTCTTCCCTGCCTTCACATCAGAGGTGACCTTCCCGACATTGAACCCCACGCCGTTGTCCTCCACCTGCACCACCCAGGCGTCCGTGTCGCTGTAAGTGCGTACGATCACCTTGCCGCCCCTTTTGCCTCTCCTGTAGATCCCGTGCCGGATCGCGTTTTCCACAAGCGGCTGAATGCTCAGCGGCAATACGTCAAAATCTGTCTCTTTTGTCTCATACTCGATCTCCAGTTTTTTGCCCATCCGCATCTGCTCAATATTGGTATAGGCCTTGATATTTTCAAGCTCCTCCGCGAACGGGATCGGATCGTCGCTCGACATCGCCCGCACACAGCTGCGCAGATGCACCATAAAGTCTCCCAGAAGATCTGAAGCGTACAGGGGATCGATCAGCATGAGCTCCTGTATGGATCCAAGCGCGTTGTAGAGGAAATGCGGCTGCATCTGACTCGTTGAGTTGCGGATCCTGCTCATGCTCAGTTCCTTTTCCAGCTCTGACAGCTCCTTCTCCTTCCTCTGCTCCTCCGTCAGATCGTAGATGACGCAGAACACATGGAGGTCTCGGGTCACCTGTTCCTCATACAGGAAAAATACTGCCTTGCACGGCAATACACCGCCCGCTGCCGAGAGGGAGGAAAAAGAGACCGTCGCTCTCTTGTCGCCTTTTTGGAAGATCTCATTGAGATAATCCCGGCTGCTGACCTTAAGATATTGCTCCTTGTTTTCCACCACCATCTCGTCCCCGATCCATCTCTGGAGCTCGTCATAATGAGGGATGTCCATGACCTCGGGGGTCCTCCGCAGCCGCTTCTGCGCATTCCTCTGGCGGCCGGACGCTTTCTCGATCACCTCGTTTCGGGTCAGGTTTGCTTCCAGAAAAGCGGCGGCGCTGGCCAGTACAGCTTCGAGATGATTGTTTTTCATCTGCTGCATCGCCATGACCTCATTTTCCCTCTCGATCCTCTCGCGGATCAGGTCGTCGATATTTGTGACGCCCATAAGGACATGCTGCCCGTCCTCGGCCATCTGGTAAGTCGCGCTGAGCTGATGGTAGATCTTCTCCTCCCCGTTCTGGATCTGGTAGACGATTCGGTAATGTTTCTCCTTTTCCAGCCCCTTCACCAGATTTTCCTTGGAAAGCATGCGGTTGACATATGCTCTGTCCCGGGGTGCGATGATCTGATCGATCTGCCCCGGAAGTGCAGCGAAAAAGTCCTCTCCCCTTCTGGCCATCTTCAGGGTGCTGTAGAAGTCGCTCTGGTAATATGTCTTATATTCGTTTGTTTCCATATTGACGTCGTAGATGCTTTCATAATTCTCAAACATCGTCTCTGCCAACATCTTATAAGTAACGGTGTTTTTGCTTTTTACTGCCACTGTCTCACTTCCTTCTGCGTGCATTTGTGTTCATTACAAACTGACCACCAACAAACCCCATTGTTCCAAAAAACCTCCGGAACACGAATGCCCCGGAGGTCGTGCTTGTTTTTACGAGGAAGGGCCGCCACTGTGCAGTGGCGGCCCAGGGGGGAGGGGAGAGAACAACCCCCTGGCTAATAACCCTTCTTAAAAAGTAATAATGGATTATTTCGCCAACAGGTCCACTTCTCCAGCATAGTCACAGTTGATTACATAGTAGGCCTTGTGATCCTGCGGCTTTAAGTAGATTTTGATGTCTTCCGGAGGATCTTCTCCCTTCTTGACCGATTCATAGTTCTCTCTGACAGAGGCTTCCACCTCTTCCATCGATACTTCGTTCCCGGCGTACTGAAGGTAGATCGTTTCGACAACTGACTGTTTCTCTTTTTTCTCGGACATGGCGCATCCTCCTTTAAGAAAAATCAAATAAGAACAGCGGCTGCATAAACTGTAAAACAACTGGAACGATCTCATATTAGCTCCGGATGACAAACACACAACAAACCGTCAAAAAATATTTATAAAATTCCTCTGGCGCTTATCCATATTATGCTCTACAATGTGGATGAGATCAGTACTACTCAATACTATGAGTGGTCAGAGTAGGAAGAATGCGTCAAGTGCCGCGAAATGGGAGGTTGTTCGCGGACGAAAGGTGAGACGGCATCAGGGGCCATCTCTCCTGCGGTGTTCTTTCGCATCCGCTGCCACGATCATAAACTAAGAACATCAGCTCCTTTACGTGGTGGCGCAGCATTTTGTCCCTGTCTATTTCACGAAAGGAGTTTTCTTATGCTCAGAAATAGCAAAAGAACAGAGATGTCTGCGCAGAAACTGGTCACGCTTGCCTTTTTCACCGCACTTTTTATTGTGCTGGAGAGATTTCTCTCCTTTAACGTGTGGAATATGCGGATCGGGTTTTCTTTTATTGCGCTGGCACTCGCAGGTATGCTTTATGGTCCGTTGGAGGCCGGCCTTGTCGGAGCACTTGGCGATATCCTCGGAATGCTTCTGTTCCCCACCGGTCCCTATTTCCCGGGATTCACGCTGAACGCCTTCCTGACGGGAGCCGTCTTCGGCCTGTTCCTGCACGACAAAATCGATATGAAGCGGATCATCGGTGCGGTGGCGGTCAATCAGCTCATCCTGAGTCTGTTTGTCCAGACCCTTTGGATCTCTATCACATACGGCGCGCCCTACGCGGCGCTTCTGCCCACAAGGCTCGTACAGGTCCTGATCCTCATTCCGATCCAGCTCATCACGCTTGCGGTCATGTCCAACCCCCTGCTCCGCGTCCTTCACAAGATCCAGAACAGCTCAGACGCGAGCGCATGAGAAAATCATTTCTTTCGAATTCGCGAGAGAAGATCGTCCGCGACTATGTCTGCCACATATAATTTATAGGCCAGTCTGGAGGCCTGCGGTGGGATCGCAATATGGAAACTTTGGGTGCCGTTCGCTGCGGAAGCAGTTCCGTCTGCGGCGGCACTTTTATTTGCGGCGGCACAGACCGCGTAATACACCTCGCCGGGCACGCTGTCCGCGTTCCCGGGATCCACATTACCAAAGCTTCCGGTGATGCCGACGCCGATGTCCGCGCCATACGCGCGGCGGCATGCCTCAGCCATCGCGGCGGCCGTCTCCCGGGAATAAACCCCGTACTTTAGGAGCACCTCAGCCGGCACGCCCTGCCGTATTTTGGCCTCATTGCTGTATGTGACAAAGGCTCCCTTCATGATTGCGGAGGCGCCTTCTGTATCTGTCAAAAGAGAAGCCACCTGTCCGGATGTGCAGCTCTCCATTGTTGTGATCGTGATATTCTTTTCGATCAGAAGCCCTGTGAGATCCGCGTATTTCGCGCGCACCTTCTCTTCGAGCGCCCTTTCTGCCCGATCCTTTTCCCTAAAATCTGCCAATACCTTTTATCCCCTCTACCAGCTCATATCCCTTCTCGTTCACATATCTCTCCCAGCGGTCGAATTCCCAGCACAGCGCCTCTGTCGAGTGGGCATCGCCGGAAAGGATAAAGCGGCCGCCCCGCCCCGCAATATAATCCATGATCTCCGCGGACGGATACGGCGCCGTCCGCCAGCCGCGGAACATCGCGCCGGTATTGATCTCAAAGGGTCTGTCCCACTCAAGCAGCCGGTCCGCGGCCTGCTGCCACGCGGCGCGGTAACGGGGATGAGACTCGTCAAAAAGACGGCCGCCCTCATTGAATTTCGTGATCAGATCAAAATGACCGATGATATCCGCGCCGGTCCTGTCCAGAACATCGGCCACATTCGCGTAGTAGGCCTCTGCCGCGGCATAGAAGTCGCCGCCGTACCACTCCTCCACCAGCTGTGTCAGAAATTCCGGGCTCTCATCCACGTTTTTCCTCGATCCGTTCTTCTCAATATAGTGCACGGAGCCGATCGTATAGTCCAGCCCCTCCAGCGGACCATCCGAGTAATAGTCCACCTCCGCGCCGCAATAAATGCGGATCTGATCCCGGAAGGCCTCCTTCAGGCGGGAGATCTCCTCCACATACGCCTTTGTCCCTTCCCGGGACATACACCACGACGTGTCAAAACTCGTCAGTGCGTGTCCGGAAAAACCGATGCACTCCATCCCCTTCGCGACGGCCGCCTGCACCATTTCCTCCGGCGTATTCCTGCCGTCGCAAAAGCTCGTATGTGTGTGATAGTCACTCCTGATCATAATTCTTTGCCCCTCTCA
>CAJOLP010000099.1 GCA_905235465.1 uncultured Lachnospiraceae bacterium
GCGAGCGGGTATTGTTTTGCGGATGGAACGCCGCTGAAGATCATTGAGAAGGACCAGAAGTGGGGCCGCCTGGAAATAGAATAGGAGTTATATCTTTGAAAGTTATTTTGCTCTCGGGGGGATCGGGCAAGCGGTTATGGCCGCTGTCCAATGAAGTCCGATCCAAACAGTTTTTAAAGATCTTTAAAAAAGAGGACGGCAGCCATGAGTCAATGGCACAGCGGATGTACCGGATGATCCGGGAAGTGGATGATTCCGCTGCTGTGACGATCGCCACTTCCGAAAATCAGGTGCCATCCATAAAGGCACAGCTTGGCGATTCGGTGGGTATTTCCATTGAGCCGTGCCGCCGGGACACCTTTCCGGCGATTGTTCTGGCGGCGGCGTATTTGCACGATCAGCAGGGTGTGGACGAAAACGAAACAGTAATCGTGTGCCCTGTCGATCCCTACGTTGAGTCCGATTATTTCCGGATGCTTGAGAAACTCAGCGAGCAGGCCTCCAAGGGGGAAGCCAATCTCGTCCTGATGGGAGTCGAGCCGACTTATCCTTCTGAAAAGTACGGATACATCATTCCAAAGAGCAATGATCCGGTCGCCATGGTCAAGACATTCAAGGAGAAACCTGACGAAGCTGCGGCGGAAGAATATATAGAGCAGGGCGCGCTGTGGAACAGCGGCGTGTTTGCCTTTAAGCTCTCTTATGTTCTTGGTATTGCAAAAAAGGTCTTCGGATCGTCGGATTATCAGTGGCTGTTTGATCACTACAGCACTCTTCCGAAGATTTCCTTCGACTATGCTGTTGTTGAGAAGGAAGAGCGTATTCAAGTGATGCGTTTTAAAGGCCAGTGGAAAGACCTCGGCACCTGGAATACACTTACGGAAGCCATGAGCGATGAGGTCGCCGGCAATGCGGTCATCGCCGATTGCGCCAATACCCATGTCATTAATGAACTGCATATCCCGCTTGTCGCGCTGGGCGTAACCGATCTGGCCATCGCGGCGACGCCGGATGGCATTCTGGTCATTGATAAGAAAAAGAGCGACAACCTCAAGGATTATGTGGTCGATCAGCGCCCGATGGTTGAAAAGCGTGACTGGGGTCTGTATAAGGTCCTGGACTACGGGATCAAACCGGAAGGCAAGAGTTTTTTGACGAAGCATTTGGTCATTAAACCCGGACAGCACATCTCCTATCAGAGACATCAGAACAGGTCAGAGATCTGGACTATTGTCGATGGCACGATCCTGGATGGAGAGGTCAGAAGTGTGGGGCAAGGCGAGGTGGCCTTCATTAGGCAGGGCGTGAAGCACGCCATCAAAGCGGACACCGAACTCCATTTCATTGAGGTTCAGGTCGGTGATGAGCTTACGGAAGAAGACGTCGAAAGATTCGATTTTGACTGGAGCAGCATTGATTAACGGGTGAAAGAGCCGTCCCAACCGGGACGGCTCTTTCATTATGCAGTAGATTATTTTTTGGTGTAGTCCACATGCAGCAGTTCGTGGACGCGGCCCATGAGGAGGCCGTTGTAGAGCTGCGGCATGAGGGGGTTGTCCTGGGAGCGCTTGATGGTGCTCACGCGGTCAGAGCGATACAGTCCCTCGCCGCGTTTCTCTCTGTGGCGATGGGAGATGTACGGCTGGCCGGCGCCGCTGATGCAGCCGCCGGGGCAGGCCATGACTTCCACGAGGTCGTATTCGGCCTCGCCGGCCTTGATCTTTTCAAGCAGCCGGTCCGCGTTGGCAAGGCCGCTGACAACAGCGATCCTGAGCTGCCTGTCGCCGTAAGGGACGACCGCTTCCTTGACTTCCTCCATACCGCGGACGCCGGTATAGGCGATCTGCTGGAGGGTGGTCCGGGAGTTGTCCTCGGAGACTTTGCGGAGCACTGCCTCCGTGACGCCGCCGGTGACACCGAAGATGATGGCCGCGCCGGACATGGTGCCGAAGGGCAGATCCACAGATTCGGGCTCGAGCTCGTCAAAGACGATGCCGGACTCATGGATCATGTGGATGAGTTCCTGTGTCGTGATGACGTCATCGGTCGCAGGGCCGTAATAGTTCCTGAATTCACCGCGCTTGGCCTCGAATTTCTTGGCCGTGCAGGGCATAAGCGCTACGTGGTAGTGCTTTTTCTTGCCTGCCGGCAGGTGCTCGCGATAGTAAGCCTTGATGACCGCGGAGAACATGCTCATGGGAGAACGGCAGGTGGAGACATGCTCGAGCATGTCGGGGTGCTTCTTCTCCACGAACTGTACCCATGCGGGGCAGCAGGAGGTGAAGAGCGGAAGTGTGCCGCCGTTGTTGAGGCGGTTCACGAACTCATTGGCCTCCTCAATGACAGTCAGGTCAGCGCCCGTGGAGGTGTCATAGACCTGGTCAAAGCCCATGCGGTGCAGCGCGGCAACGATGCGGCTCATGGAGTTCTCGCCGGTCTCGACGCCCATTTCCTTGCCGATGCCGACGCGGACGGCGGGTGCGATCTCGCATGTTACAAATACGGACGGATCGTCAAGCATATCCCAGACCTTATACGTGTCGTCGCGGACGATGAGAGCGCCGGTAGGACATGCCGCCGCGCACTGGCCGCAGCCGACGCAGAGGGACTCGCTCAGCGGCTGGTTAAATGCCGTGCTGATGGTCGCGTCGGATCCGCGGAATGCGAAGTCGATCGCGCCGACATGCTGGATCTCGTTGCACTCACGGACGCAGTCGCCGCAGAGGATGCACTTGCCGGGATCACGGATGATGCTGGGCGAGGACTCGTCGCGTTCCACATTGCCGCGGTTGTTGGGGAAGCGGACATCGCCGATGCCGAACTGAAGCGCCAGATCCTGGAGTTTACATTTGCCGCTGTTGCCGCAGGTCGTGCAGTCGCGGCAGTGCTCGGAAAGCAAAAGCTCCAGAATGTTCTTGCGATAGCGGCGGATGCGCCCGGTATTGGTACGGATATTCATTCCCTTCTTGGGAAGGGTCGAGCAGGCAGCCATAAGTCTGCCCTTTTCGTCCTCGACCATGCACATGCGGCATGCGCCGTAGATGGACAGGTCAGAGTGATAGCAGAAAACAGGCAGGATGATGCCGGCCTTACTGATGACTTCGAGGAGATTGCGCTCGTTTCCTATTTCGACTACAACGCCGTCTACGATCATAGTATTATCAGATTTCATCGATTACGCCTCCTCTCTTATAGCCTTGAAATTGCAGTTTGCGATACATGCGCCGCACTTGATGCACTTGTCCTGATCGATGACGTGCGGCTCCTTGACCTTGCCGCTGATCGCGCCGACCGGGCAGTTGCGCGCGCACTTGGTGCAGCCTTTGCAGAGAGTCGGGTCGATGACAAAGTGACGGAGCTTCGCGCAGACGCCTGCGGGACAGCGCTTGTCGTAGATATGTGCCTCGTACTCGCCACGGAAGTTCTTGAGCGTGGAGATCACGGGGTTCGGCGCGGATTTGCCAAGGCCGCAGAGAGCGGTGTTGGAGATGGTATCCGCCAGTTCCTCGAGCATCTCGATATCGCCGTCGCGCCCCTGGCCGTCGACGATGCGCTGCAGGATCTCAAGCATGCGCTTGGTGCCTTCACGGCAGGGCACGCACTTGCCGCAGGATTCGTTCTGGGTAAAGCTCATGAAGAAGCGTGCGACTTCGACCATGCAGGTATTTTCATCCATGACGACGAGTCCGCCGGAACCGATCATGGCGCCCACCTTCTTGAGGGAGTCAAAATCAAGGGGCAGGTCGAGGTCTTTTTCTGTAAGACATCCGCCGGAAGGACCGCCGATCTGAACGGCCTTGAACTTCGTGCCGCCGCGCATGCCGCCGCCGATGTCAAAGATGATTTCACGAAGCGTGGTGCCCATGGGAACTTCGATGAGTCCTGTATTTTTGATGGTGCCGGTCAGGGCGAACGCCTTCGTGCCCGGGCTGTTGTCGGGACCGATGCTGCGGTACCATTTCGCGCCGCGGTTGATGATCATCGGCACATTTGCGTATGTCTCGACGTTGTTGAGGTTGGTGGGCTTGTCGAACAGGCCGTGCTCAACGGTGCGCGGAGGTTTGACGCGGGGCATGCCGCGCTTGCCCTCGATGGAAGCGGTCAGAGCGGAACCTTCGCCGCAGACGAAAGCGCCGGCGCCGCGGTTGATGCGGATCTCAAAGTTCTTGCCGGAGCCGAGGATGTTCTTGCCCAAAATACCGTAAGCCTCGCACTTGCGAATGGCCTCGCGCAGTCTTTCGACCGCCAGCGGGTACTCCGCACGAACATAGATATAGCCGATCTCGGAGTTGATGGCGATGCCGGCGATGATCATGCCTTCCAGCAGACGGTAGGGGTCGCCCTCCATGACGGAGCGGTCCATGAAAGCACCGGGGTCTCCTTCGTCACCGTTGCAGACGACGTAGTGAGGGTATTCCTTCTGTACGGCGCAGGATTCCCATTTGCGTCCTGCCGGGAAGCCGCCGCCCCCGCGTCCGCGGAGATTGGATTCCTTGACTTCCTCGATAATGTCCTGAGGGGTCATTTCGAACAGAGCCTTTTCCAGCGCGGTAAAGCCATCGATGGAGAGGTAGCCCTTGATGGAGTCGGCGTTGACGCGTCCGCAGTTCTCAAGGACCAGACGGGTCTGCTTCTCATAGAACGGGATGTCCTCCTGGCGGGCGTAGACGACGCCGTCCTGCTTGTAGGCCAGGCGCTCGATCAGCTCGCCGCCGATGATGGTCTTTTCCACGATCTCCTCGCAGTCCTCAAGGCGCACCTTGGTGTAAAGCCAGCCCTGGGGCATGAAGCGAAGAAGGGGACCCATCTCGCAGAAGCCGTGACATCCGCTCTTTTTGAGGCCGACCTTTTCGCCGTGCGGCTCTTCAGACAGGTCGACGTCAACGGGGAGACCGTGCTCCTCCATCAGTTCCTTGAGACGATTATAGATCTCGATCGATCCGCCGGCGACACAGCCGGTGCCTCCGCAGACGAATACACGGCGCGTCTCCAGAGAGAGCGCCTTCTTACATACGTTGCGGAGAGCGATCAGGTCTTCTCTTGATTTAAGTTTTTTCATTTTTTTCTCCATAGTGTGTGTGGATACCGGTTCTAAATTTTTTTGAAGCTTACTTTTTCTCGCCATCACGAAGTTCCTGAAGGATAGCGAGCGCTTTGTCAGCCGTCATCGCGGGATGGACCTCCCCGTTGACGGTCATGGCCGGCGCGAGGCCGCACGCGCCCAGACAGGAAACGGTCTCCACGGTGAACATGAGATCATCGGTGGTCTTTTTGGACTCCGAAAGGTTCAGTTCGCCGCGCAGGGCATCCAGAATTGCCTGTGATCCGCGGACATGACATGCCGTTCCGTCGCAGCAGCGCAGCACGTATTTGCCCTTGGGCTCCAGGGAGAAATTCTCATAAAAAGTGGCGACCCCGTACAGACGGGCCTCGCCGACGCCGATCTCTCTGGCAACATAGGGGAAGATCTCTCTGGGAAGGTAATGGTAATGTTCCTGGATCTCCTGCAGGATTGCGATCGTGGAGACTTCACTCTTCGGGTAGTGCTCCAAGATCTTATCCACGATCTTAAAATCAAATTGCTTTTCCATGGCACCTCCTTAAAAAATTTTCGCTACTTTAATAGTATAACAAAATGGACCACATATAAATAAGTAAATAGTAATGTACATTGGAAAAAACCATTTGTCATGATATTCTTATGTATATATGTGCGCATATGAGCAGTGAGCAATACCGATAATTTTGGGTTGAAAGGCAGACTTATGAAAGGGATCATACTCGCAGGAGGTTCCGGGACAAGATTATATCCTCTGACAATGGTGACATCCAAGCAGCTGTTGCCGATCTATGACAAACCGATGATCTATTATCCCCTGTCCGTGCTGATGAGCGCGGGGATCAGGGACATTCTGATCATATCCACTCCTCAGGATCTCCCCCGGTTTGAGATGCTGCTGGGAAGCGGGCATCAGTATGGCATTTCGCTTTCCTACAAAGAGCAGCCAAGCCCGGACGGGCTGGCGCAGGCCTTTGTGATCGGCGAGAGTTTTATAGGTGACGACTGTGTGGCGATGATCCTCGGTGACAATATTTTCGCGGGGCATGGGCTCAAGAAGCGCCTCAAGACGGCGGTCGAGATCGCTGAGAGCGGCCAGGGCGCCACGATCTTCGGCTACTATGTGGATGATCCGGAGCGGTTCGGCATTGTGGAATTTGATCAGGAAGGGCGCGCGATCAGCATCGAGGAGAAGCCGGAGCATCCCAAGAGCAATTACTGCGTGACGGGGCTGTATTTTTACGACAACCGCGTTGTGAAGATCGCCAAATCGCTCAAACCCTCCGCCCGCGGCGAGTACGAGATCACGGACCTGAACCGCGTCTATCTGGAGAGCGGGGATCTGCATGTGGAGCTGCTGGGACAGGGATTTACGTGGCTCGACACGGGCACGCACGAGAGCCTTGTGGACGCGACGGTCTTCGTGCAGACCATCGAACAGCACCAGCACCGCAAGATCGCATGCCTGGAGGAGATCGCGTATCTGAACGGCTGGATCTCCAGAGAGGATGTGCTTAAGACCTAGAGGTGATGAAGAAAAATCAGTACGGACAGTACCTCAAGGATGTCCTGGACGGGAAGTACATGGATGAGCTGAGGTGATTGAGAAAGCAGAGGAAAGGAGCAGAGTCCGCTTGGCGGGCGCTGCTCCTTTTTTTGTTGGTCTGTTGACGGACCAAGGGCAGTCAAACGTGCCCTTGGACACAAAATATCAGGTTACGCGTAAACGATCACGGCGACCAGTTCGAGCACTTCGTCACTCTTGTTCGCGATCCCGTGGCCGGTGCCTGTAGGACAGAGTGTCACGTCGCCGGCTGTGACAGTGCGGAGCGTGCCGCCGTCATTGTACTCGCCGGTTCCCTTCAGGATGTAGAAGAGTTCTGCGTCGTGGTAGCCGATGCTGGCGCCGGGGACCAGTGTGATCTTGGCGAAGAGCCGGCCCTTTTCGTTGAGCTCGACCGGATCGTTGATGAAGTTTGTGATCTGTACTGTGCCGTCGCCGTCACGCATGTGCTCGCGGTATTCAACTTTGCATTCGCTTCCCTGTCTGATCATGGAACATGTACCTCCTTTAAAAAAATACTGTTGGGAATATTTTAGCACAGACTATCTCAAAAAATGAGGTCCCGGACGGAATATCTTTATTGACATGCGCGCAAGAGCCCCAATATAATGGGGCTGTGACTAGAATCTGTAGAAAACAGAGAGGCAGTACCGATTAATTTTATTTTCCAAGAAAGGGCAGGGCAGGTATGAAGACATTCAAGCGTTTACTGGCAGCCGTCATGGCAGCCGTCATCATTGCGGGCGTTTCGACTCCTATCGCAACAGAAGCCGCTACAACAA
>CAJOLP010000100.1 GCA_905235465.1 uncultured Lachnospiraceae bacterium
TTCCCCGCCACATATGCAATAGCAAATTATTTCAGTGTCCCTGTCGCGAATTTCCGATAAATGTTACAATTTTCCGACAGCCTTCCGACGCCCTCTTTTTGAGCACAAAAAAACCGGCTGCGACTAAGTCGCAGCCGATACCGTTTAGGCCTTACACGTTGAACCTGAAGAGAATGACATCCCCATCCTTGACCACATATTCCTTGCCTTCCATTCCGACCAGGCCTTTCTCCCGCGCCGCTGAGAGGGACCCCTCCCGCAGCAGCACTTCGTAGTTGACGACCTCCGCTTTGATAAAGCCGCGCTCAAAATCCGTATGGATCTTGCCGGCTGCCTGAGGCGCCTTTGTGCCGATCCTGATGGTCCACGCGCGGGTCTCGTCCTCCCCTGCCGTCAGAAAACTCATAAGTCCGAGGGTGCTGTAGCTCGCGCGGATCAGCTTATCCAGGCCGGACTCGGCGATCCCCAGATCCTCCAGAAAGGCGGTCTTCTCATCGTCGTCCAGTTCCGCGATCTCCGATTCGATCTTGGCACAGATGAGGAACACCTCCGACCCGTTCTGAGCCGCGTACTCTCTCACCTTCGCGACGCCCTCATTGGAGGCGCCGTCATCCAGAAGATCGTCCTCGGAGACATTCGCCGCGTAAATGACGGGCTTTGCCGTCAGAAGATTGTAGCCCGAAAGCCACTTCTCCTCCTCTTCATTTTCCGTCTCAATGAGGGAAGCAGGTTTCCCTTCCTCCAGATGGGCCTTCACTTTTTTCAAAAAGTCCATCTCCCTGCCGGCTTCCTTGTCCATCTTGGCAGTTCTGGCCACCTTGGAGATCCTGCGCTCAAGCACTTCCAGATCCGCGAAGATCAGCTCCAGGTTGATCGTCTCAATATCGCGCAGCGGGTCCACGGATCCGTCCACATGGACGACATTTTCATCCTCAAAGCAGCGGACGACATGAACGATCGCGTCCACCTCGCGAATATTGGCCAGGAACTGATTGCCCAGTCCCTCGCCCTTGGAGGCACCCTTCACGAGTCCGGCGATGTCCACAAACTCGATCACCGCCGGCGTCACCTTTTTGGAGTGATACATCTCGCCCAGCAGCTTAATGCGCTCGTCGGGAACCGCCACAACGCCCACGTTGGGGTCGATGGTGCAGAACGGATAGTTGGCCGCCTCCGCGCCCGCCTTCGTCAGCGAATTGAACAGTGTGCTCTTGCCTACATTGGGAAGCCCCACGATACCTAGTTTCATGTATATATCTCCTTGTATCCCTATAGAACCTGATATATGGGCATAAAGACGCCCGCGCAATAATTGATTTTATCACGCGGGCTCATGAATCTCAACTGTATTTGGAGGAGGGATGATTGGTCTCATGGACCCGTTTATCGCTGCGAACTGGAAGTGCTGAAATCTCAGATTCAAAAAGCCAGCCGACTTATTATCGGCTGGCTTTTCCATAATTCAACATTTGCGTTAATTCGGAACTTTCAAGGCATCATTGCGTGAAAGCAGATACAGGCAGTACTGATTCATGCTCGTTCCTTCTGCCTTAGCATGTTCAGCCAGTGACCGGTGCAGGCTTTTGGGGATCCGCAGCTTGAACTGCCCGGAATAATCATCCAGTGATTCCGGTTCGGCGATCCTGACACCATCCTCAAGGGCCGCTGCGATCCAGGCGCGCTTTGCGTCTTCGGCGTTGGCCAGCGCGTCATTCATCGTTTCGCCGACCGTAAGACAGCCCGGCAGATCCGGATACCGGACCACATATCCTCCCTCATCCGGATCCGGAAGGATCTCGATGCGGTATGGAAGACCCATATAATACTCAATTGTCTTCATGACTCATTTCCTCCTCAACGACTGCCCTGACCATCTCCACATAAACCTTTTTGATTGGCTCATGCTTTGGGATAGTGATCGGACTCTTTCCCTTCTTCCGAAATGTATAGTGGCTGCTCCCGCTTCCGGGCGCGTGCATTGTATAGCCATAGCTTTCCAGAACCTTCCGCAGTTCATCAAACCGCATATTCTTATCCAATGAAAGGATTTTGGAAAGCAGTTTATCCCATTTGGACATAGATTACCTCTACCTTCATTATAGTTGGTGTCATATATGGTGTCAATCGTATTTTGATTCTATCAGGGCTGACTCGCCGCTTCCGATGATCCAAATTGGCCCACTGGGCCATTTACTGGGCCAATCCGGCATAGACTTGCGTCCATCTTCATGGACTTATATGTTACTTCGATTCCCGGTTTTTATTGATTTTACGGGCTTTTAGAGACTTGCATGGAGATTTGTGGACTTGCATGAAGCAGGGCCGTTTTATACGATCCCCAGTTTCATGTATATCTCTCAATCTCTTTCCGCTTATGGATCCACGCCGGCCGGCTTGCGGCTCCATGCCGGGGCGCCTCAGAGATCGCAGACATCCGCGAATGTCCCCCGGATCGTCTCGCACAGCGCCTTCGGCAACACCTCCACCTGATAGCCGACCTTGCCCGCGCTGAAGATTATCCGGTCCAACTCCTCTGCCGTCTGATGGATAAAAGTCGGAAACTGTTTTTTCATCCCGATGGGTGAGCAGCCGCCGTGGACGTACCCCGTCAGCGGCAGCAGGTCCTTTTGTTTGATCATGCTGACCGACTTTTCGCCCGCGGCCCTGGCCGCCTTCTTGAGGTTCAGTTCGGCCTCTACGGGAACGACGAAGACAAAATACTGCCCCGACTTTCCCTGTGTGACCAGCGTCTTGAACACATGATCGGCACTTTCATGTATGAGCTCCGCGATCTCCACACCCGTTCTGGTGGGATCCGGCTCATAGGTAATGCTCCTGTAAGGTATCTTTTTGGCATCCAGGACGCGCATCACATTCGTTTTGTCTTTGTTCTTCATCAGCCTTTACTCCACAGATTTAAGTGACTCCACCATATCGATGCCGCGGATCGTTATGTTGGCAAAGAGGTTCACCGACACGGAAAATATGGCGGTCAGCACAAGGGCATAGATATAGCTGTGTTCATGTACACTTCTCCCGAAGACCAGGTACTCCACTTCCACCGTGTGGATGAGCCAGCGGTGCAGCCACGTGCCCAGCACCAGTCCCAGCGCGGCGCCCAGAGCGGTCATCAGCATATTTTCCCTGCCCACATACGACGCCGTCTCATTGTCATAAAACCCCAGGACCTTCAGTGTGGCCAGTTCCCTGATCCGCTCGGTCACGTTGATGTTGGTGAGGTTGAACAGGACCAGGAATGCGAGGATCGCCGCCGCCAGAATGATGATCAGCACCACCACGTTAAGGCTCTCCATGCTGTCCTCGAATCTTGTGCGAAGTTCGTCGATCCGGTTAAAAGTCAGCACGCCGTCCAGCGAAAGGAACTTTTCGGATATTGTGTCATTATCCGCCTCATCCGACAGCGCGACAAGCATCGTGTTGTCCGAGGGCCGCTCCCCGTATACAGACTTATAATATGAAGAAGTCATATAGACATAGTGATTGACATAGTTTTCGCAGATGCCGCCCACCACGGCCGGATACTCCTCCTCGTCCCTGTCGCGCAGCCATATCGTGTCGCCGACCTCCAGATTCTCCAGCTCCGCCATTTTCTCGTCAATGATGATATACTCGTCCGTCGGCGAAAGCGTCTCTCTTTGGGCCGTCTCCCCGCGCCCGTAGCGCGTGACACCCCTGCCCCTGGGATAGAGCCGGATCATCGTTCCCAGCTCGTCCCAGTGGTCACTTGCGGTCAGATGGACATTTTCCAGCGTCCCCTCATCCGTGCGCAGGGAGATCGTGTCCTCAAAGCACGTTGAGAACGCCTCCACCTCGGGCATATCCTCAACCTCACGGATGAGCGCCTCGCGGTCCGCACTGACCATGTCGCTCTCGATGCCGACTTCCGCGTCATACAGGAAAATGTAGTCAAACTGCCACCGCAGCACATCGAAGATCGAATCCCTGAGGCCAAACCCCGTCACCAGCAGCGCGGTGCAGCCGGAGATCCCCGCGATCGTCATAAAGAAGCGCTTCTTGTAGCGGAACAGGTTGCGCACACTGACCTTCTGGATAAAGGACAGCCGCGACCAGATCGGTTCGATCCTCTCCAAAAACACCCTCTTCCCCGGCTTTGGCGCGCGGGGACGAAGGAGCTGTGCCGGCACGGAACGAAGCGTCGTATAGCAGGCCGCCAGCGCTGCCCCTGCGGTCGCCAGAAGCGCCGCGCCGATGGAATACAGCGCCACAAACGGGGATATTCCGAGCTTTAATCCCGGCAGGATATAGAGGATCCCCCACTCGTAGTAGATCAGGCTCGGAAGCGTCGTGCAGCCGATCGCCAGCCCCAGGAGTCCTCCCGTGACACTTGCCCCCGCCGCATAGCCCATATATTTGAGGGAGACGGCAAGATCCGAAAAGCCCAGCGCTTTCATCAATCCGATCTCCGACCTGTGCTCCTCCACCATGCGCGTCATGGAGGTCAGAGAGCTCAGCGCCGCCACCAAAAAGAAGACCATCGGAAAGACATCCGCCAGATCGCTCATGCGCTCCGCGTCACTGGAAAACTCCACATAATACTGGTCCATTTTCCGGTTCAGGATATACCACTTTCCCTTCGGTATTTCAACAGAAGACAGATCCCCGACCACCATCTGCGTCAGCATGTCGGTGAGCGTCGCGTCGTGAATGAGCTGCTCGCGCCTTTCCCTCGCCCGAACCTTTCCCAGAGGCTCCACCGTGTCGATAAACGCGTCCACCGTATCGATGTACGCCTCGTCGGTATAGCAGTTATAGGCCGACACGCCCTGCAGCGTCAGATAGATCGAAGTATAGTAATCCTGCGCAAATGCCTCCTCCGGCACAGAGATAAACCCCGTCACCTGACCGCTCCCTATGGAGGACGTTCCCCGCGCGACCGTTATATACTGCGGGCTGCGCACCATGCCGACGATCCTGAAGGTGTGCTCTCCCAGCGGGTCCTCGCCGGCAAATCTCTCGTAAGAGTCGCTGGTATCGATGGTGATCGTGTCGCCGATCCCCACATCAAGCGCATCGGCTATTTTCTGCTCGGTCACGCATTCCGTCGGGGACTCCGGCATGCGCCCCTCCAGAAGGTCCAGCCGGTTAACCTGCCGGGGCAGTGAAAACACCGTCACCGTCTCGTCCCGGACCCGGCCGTCAAAGGAATGACTGCCCTCCGCCGCCTCGACGCCTTCCAGCTTTGACACCGCCTCCAGGTCCTCGTCCGTAAGGCCAAGTGACGACACAATGCGCACGTCCATCAGGTGCTGCCGGTCATAGTATTCGTCCACCGTCTTTTGCATGTCCGGCGCCGTCATTCTAAGTCCCGCCAGAAACCCAACTGCCAGCAGATTCATTATGAGAAGTGAAAGAAACCTCTTTTTTGT
>CAJOLP010000101.1 GCA_905235465.1 uncultured Lachnospiraceae bacterium
CTTTAAGACCAGAGAGGGCGGCGTCATGAAGCTCTCCACGCTGATCCATGACATTCAGGAAGAGATGCGCGGCAAGATCGCGGCCAATCCCGAGATCCCTGAGGAGGAGGCGGAGGAGACGGCGCGCCAGGTGGCTCTTGCGGCGCTCAAATACGGAGATCTCTCCAATCAGGCCGCCAAGGATTATATCTTTGATATCGAGCGCTTCACCTCCTTTGAGGGGGACACCGGGCCGTACATCCTGTACACGATGGTGAGGATCAAGTCCATCCTGAAGCGATACAGTGAGGAAGGCGGAAAGCCCGCCGGCGAGTGCGCGCTGCTGCCGCCCGCGGGAAAGAACGAGAAGACGCTGATGACGGACATCGCCGGATTTTCCGCCATGATGGAGAACGCGTATCAGGATCTGGCGCCGCACCGCGTGTGCGCCTATATCTATCAGCTCTCCAACGATTTTAACAGTTTCTATCACAGCACGACGGAGGAAAACACTGCGCAGAAGGAGAGCTGGATCGCGCTCCTAACGCTGACGCTCCGGATCCTTGAGACCTGTATCGGCGTGCTCGGATTTGAGGCGCCCTCGAGAATGTGACAGAGAATGTAAAAGTTGATAGTTCACCGAAAACATGCTAACATCATTTCAACGATTAGCAGGTCCGCTGTAGGTATTTTTGATCAGATAGGAGATAATGCTATGTCGCCCGGAAAAGTGATGCTCTTTATAGGAGAAGGCTACGGCAAATCAGCCGCTGGGAGTTGCCGTGCAGCAAGCCTCTATGGGTAAGCGCGTTGTCGTGATCCAGTTCCTCAAGGCGAAAGGGATCACAGACAGCGAATTTTTGAAGCGTCTGGAACCGGAGATCAAGTTCTTCCGCTTCGAGAGATCCCAGGAGGATTACCTCGACCGATCCGCGGAGGAAAAGAAGGAGGCGGAAGTCAATATCCGCCGGCATGAACTTTGCCAGAAAGGTGCTCACCACCGGGGAATGCGACCTTCTGGTACTGGATGAGGTCGTGGAGGTGGTCAATAAGGGAATCATCAGTGTGGATGACCTGCAGGCCACCGTGTATCTGTGCGGCGATACGGACGTCATCATGACGGGAAGCAAGATGAATATGGATGTGTGCACGTTCGCGGATATGATCTCCGAGATCGACGACGTGACATACAGCAGCTTTGTGACGATCTCCGGGGAGGAGCCCTCTCCGGAAGAGACGGAAAGCGATATATAAATAAAAGGAGGGAAAGATGGCAGTATTTAAAGGTTCGGCAGTTGCGATCGTAACGCCTTTTACCGAGGATGGGAGCGAAGTCAATTATGACGCGTTTGCCGACTGCATTGATTATCAGATCGAGCACGGCACGGACGCGATCGTTGTCTGCGGCTCCACCGGTGAAGCGGCGACCATGACGGAAGAGGAACATCTGAAGGTCTGTAAATTCTGTATCGATTATACAAAGAAGAGAGTGCCCGTTATCGCGGGAACGGGGTCCAACTGGACCAAGACCGCGATCGATCTGTCCAAAGAGGTGGCCGGATACGGGGCGGACGCGCTGCTTCTTGTTGCTCCCTACTACAATAAGGGCACACAGGAAGGTGTCTACGGGCATTTTGCCCTGACGGCGGCTGAGGTGCCGGACACGCCGGTGATCCTGTACAATGTCCCCAGCCGGACCGGCGGCAATGTGGCGCCTGAGACCGTCTGCAGACTCGTAAAGGACGTGCCCAATATCGTCGGCATCAAGGAAGCGAGCGGCGACATCGGCCAGATCGTCAAGCTGATGACGCTGTGCGACGGCAATATCGATCTGTATTCGGGCAATGACGACCAGGTCGTCCCGCTCATGTCCATGGGAGGGATCGGCGTGATCTCCGTCGTGGCCAATATCGCGCCCGAGGCGATGCACGACATGACCTTCAAATTCCTGGAGGGAGATGTCGCCGGGGCAGCAAGACTGCAGATGGACACCTACGAACTTTTCCAGGCACTGTTCTGCGAGGTCAACCCCATACCCGTCAAAAAAGCGGTCAATCTTCTGGGACTGAACGCGGGACCGCTGCGCATGCCTCTGACGGAAATGACGCCGGCCAATACCGAAAAGCTTTACAGGGCAATGGTCAACTTCGGACTGATCAAATGAGGAGGATCCGTATATGATTCGCGCTATTTTAAATGGCTGCTGCGGAAGAATGGGCAGAATGATCGCGCAGATCGTCGGCGGCGACAGCGGGATCGGGATCGTCGCGGGCGTCGACGCGTTCGGCGAGGCGTATGATGACTTCCCGGTCTACAGGACGCTGGAGGAATGTCCCAAGGCGGATGTGCTCATCGATTTTTCCACCGCCTCCGCAGTGGACGAGCTGCTCAAATACTGCACCGAAAACAAACTCCCCGCTGTGGTCTGCACAACAGGGCTGAGCGAGGCACAGATGGAGGCGCTGCACGCGGCGTCCGAGAAGACGGCGGTCCTCAAATCCGCCAATATGTCCCTGGGCATCAATCTCCTGGAGTCCATCATCAAAGAGGCCGCGCCGAAGCTTGCCGCGGCGGGCTTTGATATTGAGATCGTGGAGAAACATCACAATCAGAAACTGGACGCTCCCAGCGGGACGGCGATCGCGCTGGCGGAAGCGGCCAATGAGGCGCTGGGCGGCACATACGAGTACGTCTATGACCGCTCCGCGAGAAGGGAAAAGCGGCCCGAAAAAGAGATCGGCATCAGTGCTGTCCGGGGCGGAACGATCGTGGGCGATCACGACGTGATCTTTGCCGGACAGGATGAGGTCATCACGCTTTCCCACAGGGCCTACAGCAGGGCTGTCTTCGCGAAAGGCGCGGTGGAAGCGGCCAAATTCCTCGCCGGAAAAGAGAGCGGATTTTATACCATGAGTGACGTTCTGGGGTGAGAGACGGCAATGAAGATCAGACCATGCATTGATATCCATAACGGCAAAGTCAAGCAGATCGTCGGCGGCACGCTCCGGGGGGAGCGCGCCGCTGAAAACTTTGTCGCCCAAAACGGGGCGGCCTACTACGCGGATCTCTACCGAGGGATGGGACTTTCCGGCGGACATATCATCATGCTGAACAGACGGACGGACGGCTTTTATGAGGCGGACTGCCGGGAGGCTGTCAGCGCGCTGCGCGCTTTCCCGGGCGGCATGCAGGTGGGCGGCGGCATCACCCCCCTTACGGCGCCTTCCATGATCGAGGCGGGCGCCTCCCATGTGATCGTCACGTCCTATGTATTTGCCGGCGGGCGCCTTAAGGAAGAGGCGCTCCGGGAAATGGAGACGAGCGTGGGAAGGGACAGGCTGGTCCTTGATCTGAGCTGCCGGCGCTGTGAGGACGGCAAATACAGAGTCGTGACGGACAGGTGGCAGAAGTTCACGGATCTTGAGATCTGTGATGAGACCCTGGACGCGCTCTGCGGCCGCTGCGCGGAATTTCTGATCCACGCCGCGGATGTGGAGGGCAAGAGGGCCGGCATCGAACGGGCCCTGGTGGAAATACTGGGGCGGTGGCAAAAGTCACGCGGGGACGGCTTTCCGGTCACATACGCGGGCGGCGTCCATGCCATGGGCGATCTGGATGAGATCTATGATCTGTCAGGCGGCGCGGTGGATGTCACGGTCGGCAGCGCTCTGGACCTTTTTGGGGGCAATCTGTCTTTGGAAGAAGTGGCTTATCACTGTGAATGCTTTACGTCAGAGATTTAACGTGTTAAAATGTAAAAGCAAATTGTTTTCACTTTGATTCAGACTTGGGAGACAGAAGGCATGAACAATAAGATCAGGACAGAGGCGGTCAGCAGACTCTTTGAGGCGATTCTGACACTGGAAACGGTGGAGGAGTGCTATACATTTTTTGACGATATCTGCACGGTGAACGAGCTGCTCTCCATTTCGCAGAGATTTGAAGTTGCCTCTATGCTCTGCAATCACGATACATACCTAAAGATCGCGGAGAAGACCGGCGCTTCCACGGCGACGATCAGCAGAGTCAACCGTTCCCTCATCTATGGGAATGACGGGTACGAGCTTGTTTTTGAACGCATGGCAAAGAAGGATCAGAGTGACGGAGAATCAGACGTTCATGAAGGCGAACAGCAAAACGAAAAGTGATCGGCTTTTTACATATGTGATGATCTTTGTGGGAGGAGCGCTGCTATATATTGCGGCGGTCCTTCCGTTTTTGACGGAACACGGCGGGATCTTTTTTTACTACGGCGACTATAATGTGCAGCAGGTCCCCTTCTATATCATGGCGCACCGCGCCGTGAGAGAGGGAAGGCTCTTCTGGACGCCCTATATAGATCTGGGAAGCAGCATGGGGGGCAGTATGTCCTTTTATCTCTGGGGCAGCCCGTTCTTCTGGCTGACGATCCCGTTCCCTGAGTCTTTTATTCCCTATCTGATGCCATTTCTTATGGCCCTTAAATGCGGCACGGCTGCGCTTACGTCCTACGCGTATATAAGGCGATCCGTCCGCGACAATGTGATCGCGGCGGCGGGCGCGTTTCTCTACGCCTTTTCCGGATTCCAGGCCAGCGCTGTCGTATTCCAGCATTTCCATGACGTGACGGCGTTATTCCCGCTCTTTCTCATCTGTTTTGACGAGATGGTGCAAAAGCGCAGATACACGGGCTTCATGTTCATGACGGCGCTCATGGCGGTCATCAACTATTACTTTTTCTTCGGCGAGGTGATCTTCATCGCGCTGTATTATCTGGTGCGCTACGCGCCCTCCCGAAAGCCCGCGGAATGTGTCCGGGAGATCGCGCGGATCGTTGCGGCCGGCACAGCGGGGCTGCTCATGGCCTCCTTCTTTTTGGTTCAGTCCCTGGGAGGCGTATCCGGCAACACAAGGCTGGACGACATAATATCAGGCTACGGACTTTTGGCCTATGAGGACGCAAAAACGCCTCTGGCGATCCTGAAATCTTTCTTTGTGGTGCCGGACATCATCGCAAAGCCCACTGTATTTGGGTCGGAATCCATCAAAAACAGCATGCCCGCCGCCTTTCTCCCGTGCTTTTCCCTGGCCGGCGTCATCGCTTTTGTGGGGAGCAGAAAGAAAAACTGGAAGAGCCGCATGATCATACTGTGCGGGATCATGGCCTTTGTGCCGGCTTTAAATGCAGCGTTCAGCGCTTTCAACACAGCCTATTATTCCAGATGGTTTTTTATGTCGATGCTTCTGATGGCAACGATGACGGCACAGGTGCTGGAGCGGGGACCCGTCCGGGGTCTTTGGCGGGGCGCGCTCTTTTGCGCTGCGGCCGCGGCAGGATTCTGTATTTTTGCCGCGTTCCCCTACAGCGTCAAGGGGGAGCGCAAATGGTTTGGGATCTGTGAGAATCCGAAGCTGATGAGGGTGGAGATCGCCGCGACAGCCGTCCAGTTCCTGATCCTGATCCTCGTTCTTTTCGCGGTGCGGCGCCTTAAAATGCGGCGGCGCGGGAGGAGGTTTCTGTATCTGGGCGCGGCTCTTGTGTGCGCGCTCATCACTACGGTCGGCGTCCTGTACAACGGCGATTCCCTGATCGCGAACAGCGGCGGGGAAAAGTGGAAAATACAGCTTTTGGAGACCCGGCCGGAACTTGGAAACAAGGAGACCTTTTTCAGGGTGGAGACGGAGAGCACATCCACCAATTACGAGATGGTCTGGGGGTATCCTACGATCCACTGTTTCGTGAGCACGGTGCATCCCTCTATTTTTACATTTTACAGGCAGATCGGCCTGATCCGGACCGTGGAATCCACGCTTCCCACGGAGCGCGCCGGCGCGAGAGCGCTTCTGTCGGTGCAGTACTATCTGGAGAACGACCTCATAAAGCCCAAGGAGACCATCGAGGAGAAGGGGGGCCTTTACGGGTATGAGGAGACCGGCATAAACAACGGTTACAGGATCCTTGAAAACAAAAACTATATCCCCATGGGATTTACGTTTGACCACTTCATAACGGAGAGCAATTACAATTCCATCGCCGACCGGGAGGCCAGGGACAGGCTGCTGGTGCGGGATCTGATCCTCACGGAGGAGCAGCGGGTCAAATACAGCGATCTGATGGAGGAGGACAGAGAGATCCTTCAGGAAAAGATGCCCGATACCGTGTTTGACGCGGAGTGCGCGGCGCGGGCGCGCAGCGCGTGTGAACAATTTGAATTTACAAATGAGGGATTCACCGCGCAGGCAGAGCTGAAGGCGGACGACAATCTCGTGTTCTTTTCCGTGCCTTATGACGAGGGATTCACCGCCCGCGTGGACGGCGTTAAGACCCGGATCGAGAAGGTGGACGGGGGCCTTATGGCCGTCCCGGTTCCCGCGGGCAGGCACAGCATAGAATTCACCTATTATCCGAAGGGACTGCGCGCCGCCTATGTGATCTCCGCGCTTTCCGCGCTGTCCGTCATTGCGTTCAGTTTGAGACGATATCGGAGAAATAAACGGGCCCGCGGATGAATGTCCGTCACACAAATACAAATGTCCTTGCAAAGAGGAACAAGCCGTGATACTATAGGAAAGTCGGCTTGAATGGACATTATGTATGTGTTTAGG
>CAJOLP010000102.1 GCA_905235465.1 uncultured Lachnospiraceae bacterium
CAGCCGCTGCTGGTGCAGAGAAAAGACGATCACTACGAGATCATCGCCGGAGAGCGCAGGTGGCGCGCCGCCCTGAAGGCCGGCGTCAATGAGGTGCCGGTCATTGTCCGGGATTATGATGAGAAAGAAGTGCTGGCCCTCTCGCTGATCGAAAATATTCAGAGGGAAAATCTCAACGCTATTGAGGAGGCCGCCGCCTACCAGCGGCTGATCGACGAGTTCGGTCTTCGCCAGGAGGAGGTGGCGCAGCGGGTCTCCAAGAGCAGGTCCGCCATCACCAACGCGCTCAGGCTCCTGAGGCTCGATGGGAGAGTGCAGGAGATGGTCGTGGATGGCAGTATTTCTATGGGCCACGCCCGGGCGCTGCTCCCGCTGGAGGACAGTGAAAAACAATACGCGCTGGCACAGAGGATCGTCCGCGAGAAGATGAGCGTGCGCGACACGGAAAAGGAGGTCAAGAGGATCCTCCGGTCCGCGGCAGGCGCGGGGAAGGACAAGGACAGCGCGCAGGACGAGGAGGACGCAAGCGTGCAGCTGATCTACGATGAGATCGAGGAGAGGCTGCGGCAGATGCTCCACACTAAGGTCGTGATCCGGCGGAGCAGGAAGGGAAGCGGAAAGCTTTCCATCGACTTCTACGATCACGATGATCTGGAGCGAATTATAGAGATGCTGTCGCGGGACGCATAAATCCATGTTATAATACAACACGCACCGCGCCGCAAAAGGCAGGGACCTTGTACGATACGCGCTGCGCAGCAGAGCGCACGGAAACAATACAGGAAACGGAAGATGCAGTAAACGGGAGGAAAGACATGATCGACATTAAGTTTTTGAGAGAGAATCCGGAGATCGTTAAAGAAAATATCCGCAAGAAGTTTCAGGACGCAAAGCTTCCGATGGTGGATGAGGTAATAGAGTACGACGAGAAGAGCCGCAAAGCACAGCAGGAGGCCGACCAGCTCCGCGCGGAGCGCAAGAAGCTCTCCAAGCAGATCGGCGCGCTGATGGGGCAGGCCAAAAAGGATCCCTCCAAGCAGGCGGAGGTCGATGCGATCAAGGCGCAGGTAAACGGGATGGCGGACAGGCTGACTGAGCTGGATGCCATCAAAAAGGAAGCCGACGAGATCGTCCTCAAGGATATGATGCTCATCCCCAATATCATCGATCCCTCCGTACCGATCGGTCCCGACGATTCCTGCAACGTAGAGCTGACAAAATACGGCGAACCGGTGGTTCCGCCCTATGAGATCCCGTATCACACGCAGATCATGGAGAGTTTTGACGGCATCGATCTGGACAGCGCCGGGCGCGTCGCCGGCAACGGCTTCTATTACCTGATGGGCGATATCGCCAGACTTCACTCGGCAGTACTTTCCTATGCCAGAGACTTCATGATCGGAAAGGGCTTCAACTACCACATCCCGCCGTTCATGATCCGCAGCGCGGTGGTGACGGGCGTCATGTCCTTTGCCGAGATGGACGCCATGATGTACAAGATCGAGGGCGAGGACCTGTACCTGATCGGCACATCGGAGCACTCGATGATCGGCAAATTCATCGACCAGATCATTCCCGAAGAGTCGCTGCCGCAGACACTGACCAGCTACAGCCCCTGCTTCCGCAAGGAGAAGGGCGCCCACGGCATCGAGGAGCGCGGCGTCTACCGCATCCATCAGTTCGAGAAGCAGGAGATGATCGTCGTCTGCAAGCCCGAGGATTCCATGGCGTGGTACGACAAGCTGTGGAGCTACACCGTCGAGCTCTTTAGGAGCCTCGACATCCCGGTGAGAACGCTTGAGTGCTGCTCGGGCGATCTGGCCGACCTCAAGGTCAAGTCCTGCGACGTGGAGGCGTGGTCTCCCCGCCAGAAAAAATACTTCGAAGTGGGCAGCTGCTCCAACCTGGGCGACGCGCAGGCCCGCCGCCTCAAGATCCGCGTCAGCGGCGCGGACGGCAAGAAATATCTGGCGCACACCCTCAACAATACGGTCGTGGCCTCCCCCAGAATGCTCATCGCCTTCCTTGAGAACAACCTTCAGGAGGACGGCAGCGTCCTGATCCCGAAGGCCCTGCAGCCTTACATGGGCGGCACAGAGGTGCTGATCCCGAAGCATTGATAACAACACGTTAAAGAGGTCAGAGATTGCATAAGTATTTTCGGGCGATCGGCTTTTCCGAGAATATGAAAGCCCTGGATATTTACAACTTAATGGAGAGCGTGATGACCAAAGCGACCCACCGAGCGTTTATCACGGATCCACAGGATGACAATGCAATGCTGACAGAACTGCGTCTGGATCTGGGCAGCGGGTACGGCGTCTGCGTGACCGGCGTTTATGATGAGGACGAAGAGTTTGACCGCGAGGCGATCTTTCCCTATTTTGCCAGTGAGACCGTGAGCTCCCTCGAGCAGGTGGTGATAGAGGAGCGGATCGAGGGCCGGTCCTATGCCGGCATTGTGGACGACCTGGCCGTCGGTACTTCCCTGATCTTCCGACTGCTCAACGAGGTGGCGTTTCTAAAGAGCGGCGCGCCGCAGTACCAGCTGCTGCCGGGCACCTCGGTCTGCCTGTCCGGCCTTTCGGTGGAGGGGTCGGTCATGCTGCCGATCCAAAAGACCAGGGAGGACGTCATCAGCTCCAGAAAGTCCGACGACATGCGCCGGAGCCTTATGACGCGTGCGAGAGAGGGCGACGAGGAGGCGATGCGCGACCTCACCATGCAGGACATGGAGATGTACAACGTGATCATGGACAAGCTGGTCAGCGACGACATCTACACGATCGTCGAATCGACCTTCATGCCCACCGGTGTGGAGTGCGACCTGTATTCCGTGCTGGGCGAGATCGTGTCCTGCGAACTGACACGCAATCCCATCACCATGGAACACGTCTGGATCCTGGCGGTCGCATACGGAGACCTTCGCCTCAAGATCTGCATCAACGACGCGGACCTCTACGGCGAGCCGGCCCCCGGCCGCCGCTTCAAGGGACTGGTGTGGCTCCAGGGAATCGTCAACTTCCCCGACATGGTGGAGGAGATAGAGATCGACCCTTGATGGATGCCGTGACGGATGAGTTGCGAGCATTGAAGCGGAGGTGAAGCCTTTCGGGCATTACAGGAATTTTAGTCATTTCAGTCATTTCAGGCACCCGCAGCGCGTTTCGCGCCGCGGGTGCCTGTGGCTCAAGCGGCATTGACTCAAACCGGGCCTTTTAAGCAAGTTGGGTCAATAGCTCGCAGCGCGTTTCGCGCTGCGGGTACCTGTGGCTCAAGCGGCATTGACTCAAACCGGGCCTTTTAAGCAAGTTGGGTCAATTGCTCGCAGCGCGTTTCGCGCTGTGCCTCCCGGGCTTTTGACTCAAATCGGCCATTTTAAGCAAGTTGGGTCAATTGCCCGCAGCGCGGTTCGCGCTGTGCCTCCCGGGCCTTTGACTCAAATCGGCCATTTTAGCAATTTGAGTCAAAACGCGTGGCGGGAATTGCGCTGCAGGCGATCAGCGTATTGACCCAAATCAGCGAATCCAGCAATTTGAGTCAAAACGCGTGGCGGGAATTGCGCTGCAGGCGATCAGCGTATTGACCCAAATCAGCGAATCCAGCAATTCAAGTCAAAACGCGCGGCGGGAATTGCGCTGCAGGCGATCAGCGTATTGACCCAAATCAACGAATCTAGCAATTCAAGTCAAAACGCGCGGCAGGAATTGCGCTGCAGGCGATCAGCGTATTGACCCAAATCAGCGAATCTAGCAATTCAAGTCAAAACCCCAGCCTAGGCAACCCTCCGCGAAGCAAAACCCCTGCAATCAAAAGTGCCGCCTGACCGGAACGACCGGCCAGGCGGCATTTAAAGGCACTAAAAGGCATTTAAAGGGCACATAAACTCACTTCATCACAACAAATGATTGTGCGCCAAGGCGAAGGGTATTCCCATCCAGGGAGGCCTCGCCGATCACGTAAAGCACGTCGCCGATAACGGCGCCGGCAGCGGCGCCTGCAACGGCCCCGGCAACGGCCCCGGCGCCTGCCGCCGGCCCTGACCCACCAGCAGCCCCCACCGCAAGCTCAACCTCGACAGCGGCGCCATTCGGGTTCACCGCGCAGAGGAGGTCGCCCCGGCGATAGGTGAAGGGCTTGCCGTCCTCGCTGCAGAGCACGGAGAGGCGGCCGTCTGCCTGCAGGTCCTTTTGCGCGTGGCGCAGGGCCAGGATCGCCCGCACCGTGTTGAGGAGCGAGTCGGGATCCTCCTCCTGGGCGGCAACGGTAGGCGCGTCCGGAGCGCTGTCCACGGGCAGATACAGATCGGAAGCCTTGCCGGTGGAGAAGCCGAGGTTGGCCTCACCGTTCCACTGCATGGGTGTCCGGGAACCGGTGCGGAAGTAGCCGCCTTCCTTGGTGGGCACATCCAGATAGCGCATGCCGATCTCATCGCCGTAGTACAGGAACGGAACGCCGGGAAGCGTAAAGAGCGTCGCGTAGGCGAGCTTCATCTCCCGCGTGTCCAGGTTAAAGCTGGGGCGGAGAGTATCGTGGTTGCAGGTCAGAAGGGACATGTATCCATGCTCTTTGGTGTCCTCATACCAGTCCAGGTACTGATCCAGAAAGCGGTTGATGCTGCCGCCGGCGTCCTTCTTAAAATAGCTGTGATCTTCGGCCGTGCGGTCCCCGTGCCGGCTGCCGCCGTTGTTGTAATAGTCGCGCATCAGAGTGGAATAACCGCTGCCCTGCTCATTGAGGACAAAATCCATGTCATAGCCCGCCCGCAGGGAGAGGGGCGGATTGCTCCACTCCGCGACCATTGCCGCGTCGGGAAATTCCAGATCCAGCATGCGCCGCACATCCCGCCACACCGCGCAGGTGCCGCTCTTTTTGTCGTCGTCGTTCTTGACCAGCGACATGGCCATGTCCACGCGGAAGCCATCGCAGCCGTGGGAGAGCCAGAATCGCATGACGTCCTTGAGGGCCTCACGGGTTGCTATCGCGGCCGGGTCGCGCACACTTTTCTGCCACGGCTCAGTGACGTTGAGAAAACCGTAATTGAGCGCCGGCTGACACTTAAAGAAATTCAAAACATAGCAGGCACTCCGCTCACTTTCGCCGCCCACATAAGGGAAGCCCGGGGCGCCCTGAAAGCAAAATGAAGTCCAAATATAGCGATCCGAGTATTTATTCTTTTCTGCCTTCTGGCTCTCCCGGAACCAGGGGTGCTCCTCGGAAGTGTGGCCGGGCACCAGATCCAAAAGCACATGGATGCCCTTTTCGTGAGCTGCATCGAAATGATACAGATCCTCGTTGGTGCCATAGCGGGGCGCCACCTTTTTGTAGTCCCTCACATCATAGCCCGCGTCCTTAAAGGGGGAGTCGTAGCAGGGATTGATCCAGATGGCGTTGCATCCAAGACCCTTGATGTAATCCAGTTTCTGCGTGATTCCGTTGATGTCGCCGATCCCGTCGCCGTTCGTATCGTAAAAAGACTGCGGATAGATCTCATAAAATACTGCGTCCTGCAACCACTTTGCGGCCATAGTGTCCTCCCTTCTGCCTCATGGCTTTTCATTAGCTTGTCTGGTATGTGCTCTTGATAGTATAATATGACCATACCCGCCCGAATACTTGCTAAAAAACAGGAAATTCTAACACGTTCCTACGATTTTTGGAGATTACTATGCGCACAAAGGCACCGGATTACGCGGAAAAGGAAAAAGCCAGCCACGGCGATATTTTTCTCCCGGTGAACAGTTACCACTGCCTCGTCCCGGAATCCTACAGGGAGCTCGCGCTGCACTGGCACGAGGAGATGGAGATCACGCTGATCTGCGAGGGCATGTCGGATTACAAGGTGGGCCAGGTTCCTTTCCGGGCGCAGCAGGGCGATATCGTCCTGGTTCCGCCGTACTGCACGCACGCCGCGTTTGAGATTCCGGGAAAGACCATGACTTCCGACAGCATTGTTTTTCACCTGGACTTCCTGGGGGCGCACGGCCGGGACCTGTCCGCCTCCAAGTACCTGCGGCCCCTCTCCGAGGGAAGAATGCGGATGCCCGCCGCGATCCGTCCGGATGATCCGGGATATGGGGAGATCCTGGCGGCATTTATCGCGGCAAAAGACTGCTTTTTGGAAAAGCCGCCGTTCTATGAGATCCGCCTGCGGGAACACCTCCTGCACCTCCTGATCCTTCTCTTTGAATATGGATATATTACGGAGTCGGAGGAGAGCAGAAACGCGATCGAGAACAGACAGCAGCTCATCGGTGTTTTGCAGTATATTGCGGATCACTACCGCGAAAAGCTCAATGTGGCGGAGCTGGCCGCGCTGAGCGGATTCAGCGAGAGTTACTTCATGAATTCCTTTAGGCAGCAGGTCGGCATGAGCTGCATCCGGTATATCAACCACTATCGCATCCAGCGGGCGGCAGAGGCGCTGGAGGAGACCTCCGCGCCGGTGATGGAGATCGCGATGGATAACGGATTTGACAACATCTCATATTTTAACCTGCAGTTTCGGCGCGAATTTGGCATGACGCCCCGGGATTTCCGACGCAGAATGCAAGATAAAACCCTTCCCAAATAAGAGAAATCGTGTATAATAGATTTGTTCCGCTGACGCGGAACATCACATGTGTCTGCGTAGCTCAGTTGGATAGAGCGACCGCCTCCTAAGCGGTAGGTCGGGTGTTCGAGTCACCTCGCGGACGCTGTATTTAAAGGGTTTTCCGAAAGGGAGGCCCTTTTTATGTTGGGTGACAATGGGTGATAGTTAAAAGATTTGGCACTCTGATATATCACCCAT
>CAJOLP010000103.1 GCA_905235465.1 uncultured Lachnospiraceae bacterium
TTTTATCTCAAGAAAAAGCTGGGAAAGTACCACTTGAATCAACTGGCAGGCCAGTGGAAAGACGAAGGGGAGGTGACGGCTGTTGCCGGAAGCCGCACGCTGGTGCTGGGGCTGGGCAGCATCGGCGGGGATTATGCCCGCAAGATGGCCGCGCTGGGGAGCCGGGTCACAGGCATCCGGCGGACCAAAGCGCCCTGCCCGGAGTACCTGGAGGCCGTGGGGACTTTCGATGATATCGATCGGTTTTTGCCTGAGGCCGACATCGTAGTCATGGCGCTTCCCAACACACCGCAGACATATCGCGTTATGAACAAGGAGCGGTTCTCCCGAATGAAGAGAGGGAGCATTCTCATGAACGTGGGACGCGGGAACGCCATTGATCAGCAGGCGATGTACGAAGCGCTGCAGAGCGGAATACTGGCGGGGGCATCCATCGATGTCACGGATCCGGAGCCCCTTCCGGCGGACCATCCGCTGTGGAAATGCGAGAATCTTCTGATCACGCCCCATGTGGCCGGGGACTACCATCTGCAGGAGACCCTGGACTGGATCGTGGAGCTCTTTATAGACAACCTCGGGCGGTTCGCCGCGGGGAAAGAGCTCAGGTGTCCCGTAGACAGGGCGACAGGCTACAAAAAGACCGAGACATACTAAGCGAACAGAAAACAGAAGAATCCGAATAACGTCCGAATAGTCGGAGAAAATGTACCATGATCTTTATAGGATGTCATCTGTCTGTTGTGGACGGATATGAAGCAATGGGAAAGACGATGAGCCGTTTTGGCGGTGATACATTTGCGTGGTTTACCAGAAATCCCCGCGGAGGCAGGACAAAGCCGGTCGATGTGGAGGCGCTCCGGCGGTATTTGGACTGTGAGCATTTCGGACCGCTCGTCGCCCATGGAAGCTACACCATGAATCTTTGTTCCGCGAAAGAAGAGACGCGGAGAAATGGTCTGGAAATGCTCTCTCAGGACCTGGAGAGGATGGAATTGCTTCCGGGAAATTTTTATAACTTTCATCCGGGTTCCCATACAGGCCTGGGAATAGAAAACGGGATCAAATTGATCTCCGAGGCCTTAAACAAGGTCATGACCCGGGGCATGGGTACAACGGTGTTGTTGGAGACCATGGCCGGAAAGGGGTCTGAGATCGGAGGAACCTTCGAGGAACTGAGGGAGATCATCGACCGGGTGAACTTTTCGGATCGGATAGGTGTATGTTCTGACACATGTTTTGATGCTTTATCGTTTGGACTCCGAAAGACCTTTGTGTTTACAAAAGTACAGTAATTTGATAAAATCCTTGTATAGTGATTTGTGACTGGTCAAGCAGGCAAGGCTCACCTACGTTTGATAACTGTAATCAAACTGTTTTTGTGTGCCTTGCCTGCTTTTTTATCCGCATTCCCCCTGTGCAGTGGATGCGGGTAAGTCAGCATAGTTTTTGGATGTAAAACGGATGTGGGGAAATGGGAAGTGATAAGACTGTGACAGATGAAAAAAAGTTGACAGTGATCAAGTCATTGAACAACAACATGGTCCTGGTCAGAGATGCCGCCGGTGTTGAGAAAATCTGTCAGGGCAAGGGAATAGGATTTAGAAAGCGTACCGGCGATACGATACCCCGCGGACAGGTAGAGCGCTCCTACATTCCGGAGAACGAAATGGACAAGCGCCATTTCCAGCAGCTCTTCTCGGAGATCCCGGATGAGTACTGGGAGATCGCGGAGAAGGTCGTCGATTACGGAAGAGAACACTACAAGATCAAGGTGTCTGACAGGGTGATCCTCCCGCTGTGCGATCATATGGCCGGAAGCGTTGAGAGATATAAGAAGGGCACTGTATTGGCAAACCCTATGCTCTGGGATATTAAGCGAGTCTACGCCGACGAATTTCAGATCGGCAAATTCGCGCTTGGGATATTGCAGGAGCGGTTCGGCGTGAAGATGCAGGAGGATGAGGCGGCCTTTCTGGCCTATCATTTCGTGAACGCGGAGCTAGGGTCAGTTCCCAATGTCTCTCCGGATTCCATGGCGAAGCTGATCGGAAGCGTATTGGACATTGTGCAGGAATCCTTCCAGGTCACATTAAATGATGAGGACTGGAACTACCAGCGGTTTGTGACCCACCTCAAGTTTTTCGCGGCCAGGATCGTGCGGCGCGACGGTTATAAGGACGAGGCGGATGATGAACTGTATAAAGAACTGTCGGAGCGGTACAAACCTGTCAGGAAATGCACGGACAGGATCGCGGACTATATTTTAATAAATTATCATTATGATCTGAGTGTGGACGAGAGGCTTTACTTGCTGATCCACATTCAGAGAGTCACGAAACGGTATCTCAAGAAGAGGCCTGCCGCGCGCAGGGAGACGACGCAGGAGGAGTAATCATTCAGTCTGAAAAGGGATGAATATTACTATACAGTAACTAATGATGAAGCAGTGTTTTGAGGCCGGTCTTACTAAGGGGATGACGGGAAAGGGCTGCAGCCATGTAAGAAAGGGGTATACTATGGCACTGGATTATGTATCCACCTCGAAACAGATCATCGATGCGGTGGGTGGAGCGGACAACATCGCGACCGCAACACATTGCATGACGCGTCTTCGTCTGGTTCTCAAAGACGAGAGCAAAGCGGACGACGCCAAAGTCAACCAGATCAAGGGCGTCAAGTCCGTGATCAAGCAGGGCGGCCAGTATCAGGTCGTCATCGGAAACGAGGTCTCGAACCTCTTCAAGGAATTTGAGAAGATGGGGAACTTCTCCGAGACCGGAAACGCGGCACCGAAAAAGCCGGAAGGCAATATCGCGCAGAGACTGATGGGCTTCGTTGCAGGCTGTATGACGCCGCTTCTGCCGGCCATGCTTGGAACCGGTATGGTGAAGGTGTTGCTGACGCTTCTGACGACCTTCGGTCTGATGAACAGCACAGGTCCCACTTATCTCATTCTGTACAGTATGGCGGACAGCTTCTTCTACTTCCTGCCGATATTTTTGGCCGTGCAGATCGCAAAGAAGACCAACCACACAGTACCGCTGTTCATGGTGATCGGCGCCATGCTCTGCTATCCGGATATCATCAGTCTGCTCGGCGGAGCGATTGAGGGCGTGTCGATGGGAACCTTCCTGGGAATGACATGCACCTACATTTTCAGATTCATTCCGGTCATCTCATCGAGTTACACATCATCGGTTCTTCCCATCCTTCTCATGACGCCCGTCATGTGCTGGGCGGAGGACTTTGCGGACAAAGTATCGCCCAACGTGCTGAAGGCTTTCCTTAAGCCCATGATCTTCCTTCTGATCTGCACACCTGTCGCGTTCTGCGTCCTGGGCCCGATCGGAAACGTTCTCGGCAATCTGATGTCCGGTGTCTTCTCAGCCATGTACAATGCCGTTCCCTGGCTTACAGTCGGCGTCCTGTCCGCGATCATGCCTTTCATCGTCATGACCGGTATGCACTACGCGCTGATCCCGCTGTGCATGAATAACTTGGCAACACTGGGATTTGACGTCATTGTCCTTGTAACAATGTTCTGCTCCAACATCGCGCAGGGCGGTGCTTCCCTCGGTGTTGCAGCCAAGACCAAAGATGTGGAGACCAAATCAGAAGGTATTGCCTGCGGTATTTCTGCGATCGTGGCAGGCGTCACAGAGCCCGCCATGTACGGTATCAACCTCCGCTACGGCAAGCCTATGATCGGCGCAGTCTGCGGTGCGGGTGCGGCAGGTCTGATCTGCGGTATCTTCGGGGTCAAGGCATACACGATGGGCGGTTCTCCCTCCATCCTGTCCCTGATCCAGTTCATCGGCGGCGACAGTCCCATGCGCGGCGTGATCTTCGGCGCGATCGCAGCGGCCGTATCGATCGGTCTGTCCTTCTTCCTCACAACGATCCTGTACAAGGATGAGGAAAATGATGAGGACGAAGCTGCGGACGAAAGCACTGAAGAGCCGGAAGAAAAGAAGGTACTGGTTGAAAAGATCGAGCTCGCTTCTCCTATGACCGGCAAGGTCCTGAGTATCGAGGAGGTTCCGGATGAAGTGTTCTCCTCCGGTGCTCTGGGTGAAGGCGCAGCAATTCTTCCCACAGACGGCAAAGTATACGCGCCGGCGGACGGCACGGTTTCCAATCTCATGGATACGAAGCACGCGGTGGCCCTCATTACAGACAGCGGCTGTGAGATCCTCATCCACGTTGGACTCGACACCGTACAGCTGGAGGGCAAGCCTTTCGAGTACCATGTCACGGAAGGCCAGAAGGTGAAGAAGGGAGACCTTCTTATCACGGCAGACCTTAAGATGATCACCGACGCGGGCTACAAGACCCATACACCCGTGCTCGTGACCAATTCGGACGACTATGTATCGGTCAAGATAACGGAGACGACTGACATCAAGGCCGGTGACGAGCTGATGACCATATGCTGATAATCCGACACCCCGTGAAAATGACCAAAGCGGAACGGCGAGCTTGCTCGCCGGGGTGCGCGTATAGAAAGAACAGTATATTCAAAAAGGAGGTTTTCAATTGGCAATACTTAGGGATGATTTTTTGTGGGGAGGCGCAGTAGCTGCCAATCAGCTTGAGGGCGCCTGGAACGAAGATGGCAAGGGCCCGTCCGTGTCCGATATGTGTACGAACGGAACCCATAAAGTGCCCAAGAGGGTGACCAGGACTATTTTGCCCGATACGCTTTATCCCTCTCATGAGGCGATCGATTTCTATCACCACTACGAGGAAGATATTGCGCTGTTCGCGGAGATGGGATTCAAGTGCTTCCGCACATCCATCAACTGGACGCGGATCTTCCCCACGGGAATGGAAGAGGAGCCCAACGAAAAGGGACTCGAGTTTTATGACAAAGTATTCGACTGCTGCAAGAAATACGGCATTGAGCCGCTTGTTACGATCTCGCATTACGAGCTTCCTTTCGCTCTGGTGGAGAAGTACAACGGCTGGGAAGGCCGCGAGGTGATCGAGCATTTTGAAAGATACTGCCGCGTGATCTTTGAGAGGTATCAGGGAAAGGTAAAGTACTGGCTCACATTTAACGAGATCAACGCCGGAACGATGCCGTTTGGCACTATTTTGTCCACGGGGACATTCAGAGGCTATGAGGGCCCTGTCACAGAAGTGCCGGACAAGCCGCAGGAGAGATATCAGGCTCTGCACCACATGTTCCTGGCCAGCGCCAAGGCTGTGAAGTACGCGCATGACCACTATCCGGAGTACAAGCTGGGCAATATGATATGCTTTATCTTGTCCTATCCGCTGACCTGCAATCCGGACGATATCGTCCGCAATCAGGAGCAGATGAGGGAGACCAACTGGTACAGCTCGGACGTTATGGTGCGCGGCGAGTATCCCGCTTATTCCAAGAGACTTTGGGAGAGAAAGGGAGTCACGATCAAAATGGAGGAGGGAGATGCGGATATTCTCCGTGAGGGAACCGTCGACTTCTACACCTTCAGCTATTACATGTCCAACTGCATTACCGTGGATCCTAACGCCGAGGCAACGGAAGGAAATATTACGGCGGGCTCCAAGAATCCTTATCTGGAAGCCTCCGACTGGGGCTGGCAGATCGATCCCAAAGGACTTCGCTTTGCTTTGAACGAGATCTATGACCGCTATCGCATTCCGCTTATGGTCGTGGAAAACGGCCTGGGGGCGTATGACGAAAAGGGAGAAGACGGTATGGTGCATGACACCTACCGCATTGACTATCTTCGCAAACACATCGAGCAGATGAAAGAGGCAGTCAAAGACGGCGTCGATCTCATGGGCTACACGCCCTGGGGCTGCATCGATCTGGTTTCCGCCTCTACCGGCGAGATGGCCAAGAGATACGGATTCATCTACGTCAACAAGTTTGACGACGGAACAGGCGATCTGAGCCGTGAGCGCAAGGAGTCCTTCTTCTGGTACAAGAAGGTCATCGACAGCAACGGGGAAGAGCTGGCATGACAGCAGCTTTATCAGATATCAGATACTGATCATTCAATGAAACGTCGGCGCACCGGACGGGAATCAGCGCTCATCGCCATAATGGCGGTGGGCGCTTTTGGTTATTTGCGACAAATAGATGATTTTTTTCTCAAAGTATTACTCCGTTTTGCACAAACCCTTGATGATGGATTTGGGTGGGTGATAAAATAATAGTTAAACAACAAAAAGTGTGTGTATCTAATAAAGAGGTAATCCCCTATGAAAAAACATAAAAAATTAACGGCTGTACTGCTTGCTGTAATGATGGGATTAAGTATGATTCCGGAAACTGCTTTTGCTGGCGAGATCAGTGATACTTCTGCCACAGAAGAGACAGTATATGATACCGATTCTGTTGAAGAGGTGACATCTACGTCAGAGACGGAGGAGACGAATTCTACCGAGGAGGATGTCTCTGATGAAACAGAAATCTCAGATGGAACGACTGCCGAGACTGAAAGTGTCGAGGAAACAACCACTGAGGCCGCTGCAGAGATGACAGAAGAAGTTCCTTCGGAAGAAGAGGTCGAAACGGCTGAAGAAACCGTGCCTGAGGAACCTGAGACTGAAGAAGCAGAGACTGTCGAAGCGGTTTCTGCTCAAAAGGTTGAAATGGCTGTAGAAGCAAAATGGTGTTGCCGCTGAAGATGTAGTAGCTTCCGGAACATGCGGAGAAAATGTGTCATGGACTCTTACAGGTGATACGGATACAGGATATACACTGACGATCAGTGGCAGCGGGGAGATGTATAATTACAGCGATAGCAATAGCGTGCCATGGTACTCCTACAAGGGTAATATTAAAAACATAGACATTTTAACTGGCGTGACGAGCATAGGGGATCGGGCATTTCTTGAGTGCAGGAGCCTGACGAGTATCACGATACCGGAAGGTGTGACGAGCATAGGAAATTATGCATTTGAATTGTGCAGGAGCCTGACGAGTATCACGATACCGGAAGGCGTGACAAGCATAGGAAAATATGCATTTTATGGGTGCAGCAGCCTGACGAGTATCACGATACCGGAAGGTGTGACTAATATAAGCGATAAGGCATTTTCTGCGTGTAGCGGTCTGACGAGTATCACGATACCGAATAGCGTGACTAGTATTGGGAGTTCGGCATTTTCTGAGTGCAACAGCCTGACGAGTATCACGAT
>CAJOLP010000104.1 GCA_905235465.1 uncultured Lachnospiraceae bacterium
GATTTGGGTCAACACTCAGATCGTCGCAGCTCGTAAATCTCCGAGGCGTTTTGACTCAAATTGCCGGATTCGCCGATTTGAGTCAATACCCAGCCCGCTGCAGCGCGAAACGCGCTGCAAGCAATTGACTCAAATTGCCAATATGCGCGAAATGGGTCAACACCCAGCCCGCCGCAGCGCGAAACGCGCTGCCGCGCACAATCCAGCGCTGCGGCGCACAATCCAGCGCTGCGGCCTCTCCGACTAATCCTCACTCTCCAATTGCCGCCCCGGTATGGTCCACATAGATCTTCTGGATCGCCTCAATGCGGCCCATGCCCTCGATCTGCGTGTCGATCTCGTCAAAGGCGCCGCTCTTTATGAACATGCTCTTCCAGGAATCGTCGTCGTCGCCGGCCATGTCGTTGTTGGCGTGATCGCCGCCCACGACCATCAGGGGCCGCAGCACCACGCGCTTGTATCCGCCGTCCTTCACCTTTTCGATCACGGCTTCGCAGGCCGTGTCCTCCGGCTCTCCCTCCACGGTGCCGATATAGACATTCTCGTATCCGAGCTCCTGCATCTGCTTCTGCATCTGGTCATAGGCCACGCTCGCCGCGTGGGATGTGCCGTGCCCCATGAATACAAAAGCGGTGCCGTCCGCCGCCGCGTCCGCGCAGGATTCGTATCCGGCCTCGCTGACCGCCGTCGCTGTGATCGCCTGCGCGACGTCGGCCTTGTCCTGATTGATCTCATCCGCGCCGCTGGCCGCCTCGCCAAGAAGCGGTTCCGCCACGGCGACAAAGTCAAATTTGTCCCTGTATTTGTCCAGCGCTTCGCACAGCTCGTCGTATTCCGCGCCGTGCATCAGATGCGTCGGCTGCACGACCAGCTCCTTTACGCCGTTGTCCACCGCGCGCGCCAGCGCCTGCTCGATGTTGTCGATCTTTTCCTCGTCCCGCGCCAGCACATGGTTGATGATGATCTGCGCCGTAAACGCCCTGCGCACGGACCAGTCGGGATACGCCTTCTCAAGCGCCGCCTCGATGCCGCCGATGTCCTTTGCCCGGCTGTCGTTGAAGGAAGTGCCGAAGCTCACGACCAGAAGTTCTTTTTCCCCGATGCCGTCCGCGTTCCTCGGGTCGTCCAGGGACGCGTCCCCGGTATCTCTGCCAAAATACTCCATATCCGCATTTTCTCCTTCCACCAGCTCCTTCTGGGCGTCCGTCAGTGCGTCCCAGGCCTCTTTGGCTTCCCTGCACTGCTCCTCTGTGTTTTCATTCCATTCCTGCACGTAGATCGCGTCGATAAGTGCCGCGACTCTGTCCGCTGCGGCCTGATCTTCGCTGGCCGCGCCCTCTCCCTCCGGGATCGGATCGGACACACTTACCATATGATCATACCACTTCCCCTTCGTGCCGATCAGGGCCAGCGGGAATTCCTTGTCCAAATACGGAACGGCCACATCAAATCCGTACACCTCCTCCGTGGCGCCGTCGCTGTAGGTCACCGAGTCCGTGGTGGGCTGCAGAAGCTCCGCGCCCTCCTGCGCCGCCTCCTCGGCGGAGCCGGGATATAGGTTCACGATATTTTTGGAGGCCAGCGTGATGTGGATCGTCATCTGACCGTCCTTGACCGTCAAAGTACCCCTGCCGTCGCAGGTCTCGTTCACATGGAACATGGAGCTGTCCGTGTCAAACTTTGCAGTATAAATACCGTCCGCAGGCACTTCCGCGCCCGCCGCGTCAGCAGCATCTGCCGCTGCGGCATCTGCCGTCAGGCCGTCCTGCGCGCCCTCCGCGCCCGCCGCCTCCAGAGCAGTGCCCGCCGCCTCAGAAACCTCGATGGCCTCAATGGCCGTATCCGCCTGGGAGGCGCCGCTGCCGGCGCTGCCGCACCCGGCAAGCACCGCCGCAGATGTCATCAGCGCTGCCAGTACAATAGTTGTTTCCCGCCTCATACTCTTCATTTGTTCATTCCTTCCTTTCTGAAGTCCTTTCCGAATTCCTTTCCGAATCCGCATTCCTTTCTGGCAAAAAAACGGCCTCCGCCTTAGAGGCGAAGGCCTGGGAAATCGAAACAGACAGGATGCGCCCGCACCCTATCTCCCGGTTTCGTACAGCCAATACCTCGTGGCCTGGGCCCTTTTACTTAATAAAATAAGTGAAAAGTGCCCGCGTACTGCGGCAGGCAGGTCTCCCGGCTGATCGATCAGGCGCATGCGGTCCCCCTTCCCGGACGTCCTGCGGCGTTCCAGTGGTATCGGGCGCATGCTTTCGAAACACGGTGACGAGATCGTGCGGGATTCTCACCCGCTTCCCTTTTCACCCGGAGTCGGCTCTCACAGAGCCGGATCCGGACACCTTCCGCACTATTTGATTGCTTTGCTCATCATACCATAAAGAACCACAAAAGGAAATTTGTTGGCGAAAACTATTGACGGTCGGTCGATTCGGTGTTACAGTTTATAGCGTCGGTTCACTTTAAAGCGTAACGCTTTAAAGCACGAAAGTGCAAGGTGCCGGCCCTATAGCACTAGCTTTGCAGGACATCAATTATTAGGAGGTAACCACAAATGTTTATCAAAGTTCTACTGCTGATACTGTTCTTTGGCCTTATGGTCGGCATCGGCTTCTACTGCAGGCGCACGACGACCGATGTCAACGGCTTCGTTCTCGGCGGCCGTACGGTCGGCCCCTGGCTTACAGCTTTCGCTTACGGCACCTCCTATTTTTCCGCCGTCGTGTTCGTCGGATACGCGGGCCAGTTCGGGTGGAAATACGGCATCTCCGCCACCTGGGCGGGCATAGGCAACGCGATCATCGGTTCGCTCCTCGCCTGGGTCATCCTGGGAAGACGCACCAGGATCATGACGCAGCATCTGGACAGTAAGACAATGCCCGACTTCTTTGGCAAGCGTTTCGGAAGCGAAAACCTCAGGGTCGCCGCCTCCGTCATCACCTTCGTCTTCCTGATCCCCTACACGGCTTCCCTGTACAACGGTCTTTCCAGACTGTTCGGCATGGCCTTCAATATCGACTATTCCATCTGCGTCATCGTTATGGCCATCCTCACCGGCATTTACGTCATTGTCGGCGGCTACATGGCTACGGCGCTCAATGATTTCATCCAGGGCATCATCATGCTGATCGGCATCACCGCTGTCATCCTTGCGGTCCTGAACAGCAAGGGCGGTCTCATGGCCGCGATGGACGGACTTGCCAGAGTATCGGATGAGACAGTCTCCACGACGCCCGGTATTTTTGCTTCTTTCCTCGGCCCTGACCCGATCAACCTTCTGGGCGTTGTCATTCTGACGTCCCTGGGCACATGGGGACTTCCCCAGATGGTGCAGAAGTTCTACGCGATCAAGAATGAGAAGTCCATTGAGACCGGTACCGTGATCTCCACGATCTTCGCTCTGATCGTGGCCGGCGGATGCTACTTCCTCGGCGGTTTCGGAAGACTTTTCTCCGATCAGATCGACATCGCTGCCAACGGATTTGACTCCATCATTCCCACCATGCTCTCCGGTCTTCCGAACCTGCTGATCGGCATCGTGGTCATCCTGGTTCTCTCCGCTTCCATGTCGACACTGTCCTCACTGGTGCTGACTTCCAGCTCCACGATCACACTGGATCTGATCAAGGGACACTTCCACAAGGATCTGGACGAGAAGAAACAGCTCACCATTATGAGATGGCTGATCGTTGTCTTCGTTGCGATCTCCGTTGTCATTGCGCTCATACAGTACAAGTCCAACGTCACCTTCATCGCACAGCTCATGGGTATCTCCTGGGGCGCGATGGCCGGCGCGTTCCTCGCCCCGTTCCTGTACGGCCTGTACTGGAAGGGCACTACGACAGCCGCCTGCGTGGTCAACTTCGTATTCTCTGTGGGCTTTATGATCTACAACGTAGTCGCGCGTGGCACCCTGCCGGTCCTTCTGCAGTCCCCCATCAATGCGGGCGCGTTCTGCATGCTGATCGGAATGGTCATCGTCCCGGTCGTATCGCTCTTTACGCGTAAGCCGGATAAGGCGCTCGTGGATGACGCCTTCGCCAGCTACACCAAGAAGGTCGTTGTGGATCAGCGCGAGGCGCTCCCCGACGAATAATTCAGTAAAAATACAAAAAACAGAGGATGAGGTACGTGGGCACCTCATCCTCTTATTTTTTTCATCCATTTACGGCATGCGCCGCTCAGCGGGGTCCGCCCCATCCACTTACGGCATTAGGGCATGTGCTGCTCCACCAGGTCCACATAATACATGTTGCCGTATTTGTACTTCCAGCCGTCCGGCGCCACGTCGTTCGTGTACTCCACCGTCTCCCCGTCCGACTTTTGCCGCGCGTACTCGGCGGCGAGCTCCCTCGTGTGCTTCCCCCCGTTCTCTCCGACAAAGATCAGATACCCGGGACCGAAGTTATACGCCTGGATCACGCTCCTGTCATCGCTTCCGTTCTCGTCCGCGATCTTTAAGAGCTCCGCGTAGTAGTAACAGGCCTGCTCGATGGATTCCTCCGGCTCCAGTGTTCCGGCCCGCAGCCCCTTCGACTCGCTGGACTGCATGACATCGCTCCCTGTGCCGCGGCTCTCCACTTCCATGATGGCCAGAAGTACATCCTCGTACTCCCCGATCCCCTCCTGCTCTGCGTACTCATGCACCAGGTCTCTGTATCCCAGGACCTCGTCGGAGAGGAATTCACTGGACGCGGAAGCCTCTTCCCGCTTGTTTCTCTCCCGGACGGCTCTCCCGATGGACTGGAAGAGCACCATCACAAGAAGCACGACGCACAGCGCAAAGATCGCCTTGTTCGCGCGCACTTCCTTTTCCCGTCTCAGTCTCTCTTCGGCGCGTCTTAGTTGTCTCTCTTTAGGGTCCATTCTATCCTCTTAACGCGAATCTGCTCCTTGCAGGTCAAAACTCACTGACAACTGCGCCGCCCACCGGACGGATCGTCAGTACGTGGCAGGCGCCGGGCGCGATCGCCGCGTCGATGGACTCGCGGAAATCATCCAGCATATCCAGCGGTACGAAGGCCATCACCGTGCCGGCAAATCCGCCGCCGTGCACGCGGTACGCGCCGCGTCCGTCAAGCAGCGCGTCGCAGAGGGAAAGGGCCACATTGACCGCCTGATTCTCGACAGATCCCTCGACGCATGTATTCTGCAGATACATATAGGAGGAAAGGCCGGATTCCGACACCAGAGAGAGGAACTTCTTGAATTTCCCCTTCTTCTTGAGCGCTTCCGCCTCATCCTGCGCGCGCTCGTTGTCGAGCACGAAGTGAAGGGCTCTGAGATAAGCGCGGTCGCCGCAGGCGCTGCGGATCGCCGCCACGTTCTTGACCAGCTGTTCTTTCGTGATCCCGCGCAGATGCGTCTGACCAAAGAACGCCGCGACCTTCCCCATCTCATCGGGGATCGCCGCGTAGGCGCCTGTCAGGTCCGCATGGCTGCTCTTGGAATCGACGATGCAGAGCGCGTAGCCTTCCTTTGCCAGATCCAGGTCGATCTTCTCCACCTTGGGATTCTCCGGATCGCCGAAATCGATGGCCACGGCGCCGCCCACAGAGGAGGCGGACTGGTCCATAAGGCCGCTGGGTTTGCCAAAATACTGATTCTCCGTGATCTGGCCCATCTTCGCGATGGTGATGGCATCGAAAGCGTTCCCACAGAAAATGTCGTTCAGGATCACGCCCACCAGCGTCTCAAACGCCGCGGAGGAGGAAAGGCCGGAGCCGCCCAGCACGTTGCTGGTGCAGTAGACGTCCACGCCGCTGACCGCATAGCCGTTCTGTGTGATCTGCGCCGCCATGCCGCGGATCAGGGCTGCCGTGGTCTCCTTCTCTTTCGCGACAGGCTTGAGGTTCTCCAGATCCACCTCGATCATGCCGTAGCCCTCGGAAAAGAACCTGATCTTATCCGTCCCGTTGGGCGCCGCCGCCGCGATCGCGTCCAGGTTGACGCTGCCGGCCAGCACACATCCGTACTGGTGATCCGTGTGGTTTCCGCCGATCTCCGTGCGGCCGGGCGCGGAATACAGGCCGATGCTGACCTTTTTCCTGTCCTCAAACAGTTCCGGAAATGTGTCGGCAAAGCCCTCCATGACCTTCTCAAAGCGGGCCGTATAGGCGCGGGCCTCCGCCTCGCTGCAGCCATAGATCTTCTTCATCTTCTTGTCGAATTTCTTGTCGGCAATGTCATCTTTCCAATCCTTAACCAGTTTCCCCATGTTACTACTCCTCTCTGTAATGCATCCTCTATTCATACGGCCCGCTCCGGATCACTTTCCCGTCCGGGACCAGTATTTACATCTCCACGGTCAGTCGATGACCACGCCCAGAATTCCGTCCATCTCCTCGATCCGCTGCGCGAACTCGTCATGATCCACCGTGCTGTAAGGCCGCAGCGTGATGATCGCGGTGTAGACCCTGCCGGAGTCCTCGTCCGTCGCGCCCTCGATCTGGAGCGAGTTGATGGAAATAAAGCGGTCCTTGCAGTACCGCATCACATTGTCCAGCGCTTCCTTCCCCTGATAGTGCAGAATGCACTGGAACTGTTTGACCTTATTGACCTTGATCTTGCTCACCAGCGTCTCCGTCACAAGGACCATGATCATGCCGATGATCGCGCCCTCATAGAAGCCGGAACCGATCGCCAGTCCGATGACGCCTGTGGTCCACAGGCCGGCGGCGGTGGTCAGTCCTTTGACCGTGCGGGCGCCCGTGACGATGATCGTGCCGGCGCCGATAAAGCCCAGGCCGGTGATGACCTGTGCCGGGAGTCTTGTGGTATCCGCGGGCATGCGCATGACCAGATAAATATAGTGGCCGGTCACCGCCGCCGTCGCGGCGCCGATACAGATCAGGATATGCGTTCGAAAGCCCGCCGGGCGGTTCTTTACGGATCTCTCCATGCCGATCACGGCCCCGCATATAAATGCCAGGACCATTCTGAACAGGATCACGCCGGTGCTTAGACCGCGCAGGCCGTTAAAAATACTGAGCACGTAAACCTCCTTGTCTGATGCTGATTGAACAAAGCTGCCTGCTGTCCGGTCAGGAGATCAGCTCCCGCGCCCCGCAGACGCAGGGGATCTCGGCAACAGATGAAAGCATGCTGGAATGTGACCGGTTCTCCCGGGGAAGCCGGATCGTCAGGATCGCCGCGGGATACTTGTCCCCCTGCCTCTTGGACCGCTCGATGTCGATGTCAAAAATATAGCAGTTCTCCGACTTTACCTTTCTGACCACCGTATCCAGATCCTGAAGCTTATTGACCTCCACATACATGGTCATGTTGCGGAACTGTCTCTTGAATTCGAACTCCAGAGGACTCATGAGGTCCAGCACGATGATGAGCATGATCAGTACAATGAAAACGCATGAATAGATGCCTGCGCCGGCCGCCAGACCCATGCAGACAGAAGCGAACAGACCGGCCGCCGTCGTCAGGCCGGTCACCTGGCGGTGCCCGGAAGACAGTATCGTGCCGGCAGCGAGAAAGCCGATGCCGCTGATGACCTGCGAAGCGTAGCGGGAGCCGTCAAATTTCAGGCCCACCTCCGCGACGATCTCCGCCCAGGGGCCCTCCAGCATTTCGTATTCGTAACAAGATAAAAGCACTGCCAGCGAAGCGCCGATCGCCGTCAGGATATATGTGCGCAGACCCGCGTTCTGCGACTTGGCGGATCGTCCGTACCCGATCACCCCTCCGCAGACCATCGCGAGCAGCAGACGAAAACAAACCGTAACAAAATTGAACTCATGTAAATACTGAACCAACTCTGCCATATAGTACTCCCCTGTCCCCGTTAATTATTTATCTGTGCGCCCGATCCGCACTTCAGATGCGTGCCACTCCGCTCTTTCGAGCCGCGTCCGCAGCGGCGGCCGCCACCGCGTCCCGCACCCGCGGATCAAATGCCTTGGGCAGAATATAGTCCGCGCAGAGCTCCTCGTCGGACACCAGTCCGGCCAGCGCGTAGGCCGCGGCGATCTTCATCTCATCGTTGATATCGGCGGCCCTGACATCCAGCGCCCCGCGGAAGATCCCGGGGAAGCAAAGGACGTTGTTGACCTGATTGGGATAGTCGCTCCTGCCGGTGGAGACGACGGCTGCGCCTGCCTCTTTCGCCTCCTCCGGGAAGATCTCCGGTGTGGGATTCGCGCAGGCAAAAATGATGGGATCCTTGGCCATCGTCCTCACCATATCCTGCGTGAGCGTCCCCGGCGCCGATACGCCGATAAATACGTCCGCGCCGCGGATCACATCCGCCAGCGTTCCCTTTTCCCTCTGATAATTCGTGATCTGTGCCATCTCTTCCTTGATGGGATTGAGCCCCTCACGCCCGGCGTAGATCGCGCCCTTTCGGTCCGTCATGACGACGTTCTTAAGTCCCATGGCCATGAGCAGGCGGATGATGGCAATGCCCGCCGCCCCGGCGCCGGACGTCACTATTTTGACGTCTTCGATCCTCTTGCCGACCACCTTGAGGGCATTCATCAGGCCCGCCAGCGTGATCACGGCCGTCCCGTGCTGATCATCGTGGAAGATCGGAATGTCGCAGCACTCCTTGAGCTTCTTCTCGATCTCAAAGCAGCGGGGCGCGGAGATGTCCTCCAGATTGACGCCGCCAAATGACCCGGCCAAAAGACTCACCGTCCGCACGATCTCGTCCACGTCATGAGAGCGGATGCAGAGCGGGAAGGCGTCCACGCCGCCAAATTCCTTGAAGAGGACGCATTTTCCTTCCATGACCGGCATGCCCGCCTCCGGGCCTATGTCGCCAAGTCCAAGGACCGCTGTGCCGTCGGTCACCACCGCCACAGTATTCCACCTGCGGGTCAGCTCATAGCTGAGGGAGGGGTCCTTTTGAATGTCCAGACACGGCGCCGCGACGCCGGGCGTGTAGGCGATGCTCAGCGCCTCTGCGCTGTCCACCGATACGCGGGAGGTCACCTCGATCTTTCCTCTCCACTCCTTGTGCTTTTCCCTGGAAATCTGTGCGTAGTCCATAATGATGCGTTCCTCTTGCTTTCTTGATCTATTTT
>CAJOLP010000105.1 GCA_905235465.1 uncultured Lachnospiraceae bacterium
GTGGGCATGGGCGGCGAGTTCGACGCCACCAATATCATCGGCGCGCCGGAAGTCGCCGTCATCACCAATATCGGTCTCGAGCACACAGAGTATCTGGGCAGCACGCTGGAAAAGATCGCCCGTACGAAAGCCGGCATCATCAAGACAGGATCCGATGTCGTACTTTATGACGGAGAGCCCGAAGTAAAGGCCGTTGTGCAGGAGGTCTGCCGCGAGAAGGGCTGCGCCCTGCACATCGCCTATTACGACCGGATCCGCCGCCTCTCATCCTCCCTGGAGGGACAGACATTTGCGTATTTGGGGGACGAAGCCCCCGCGGGCAAGGGCGCGGCAGAGCCCCAGACGTTCCGGCTCTCCCTTTTGGGCGAGTATCAGCTGCACAACGCTGCCGTGGTCCTTACGACGGTCGATGTACTGCGTGCCCGGGGATTTGATATCCCGTCAGAGGCTGTAAAAACAGGCCTTGCGCACGTGAAGTGGCCTGCCCGGTTCGAGGTTCTGTGCCGCGAGCCGCTTTTCATTCTGGACGGCGGTCACAACCCGCAGTGCGCGCAGGCACTGGCCGCATCCATACAGGATACGCTTGGGGATCAGAAGGTCTGGTTTCTCTTCGGCGTGCTTTCGGATAAGAAGTACGAAAAGATCGTGGATATGATCGCGCCCTGCGCCGCGGGCTTTGTCTGTATTACACCGGACTCACCCAGAGCGGTGCCGGCGCAGGCGCTGGCGCAGTACCTGCGGGGAAGAGGGTTCGAGGCACAGGCCTGCAGCAAAACGGAGGCAGCCATCGCGCTCAGTCTCACAAACGCCGAAGGTCTGCCCGTGGTAGCTTTCGGATCCCTGTACAGCGCCGGCACCATTCGGAAGGCGTTTCCCGGCGTGTGCAAAAGGATCCAGCGGGATATGGCTCTTTCACGCCGCGGTGCCCTCAGCACAGAGGAGAAGGCACAAAAGAGCGCCGAGATGAACGAAAATCTGATCAGGCTGACCAAAGAGCGCATGGATAAGAGGCGCGACGCGGGACTGCCGAAGGTCCGGACGATCCTTTCCTATCGGGCCACCTCAGGCGAAGCGGATCCGTCCGGTTTTGATGTGTGGGCCCAGCGGCACGGCATCCGTCTTGCTTATCCGGTCACGCTCAAAGAAGGCCGCATGCTGGCCGCCGTTCCCGAAGATGAGGACGCATGGGTCAAGGGAAAATACGGTATCATGGAACCGGACAGGGAGAGAGCGCAAATACTGGCGCCCGAAGAGATCGACATGATCATTGTTCCCTGCGTCGCTTTTGACCGCTTCGGCCATCGCTGCGGGCACGGCGGGGGATTCTATGACAGGTACCTCCCCCAATGCCGCAAAGACGCGGAGACCATACTGGCCGCCTTCGACGAGCAGAAGCTTGAGAGCGTCGCGGTGGAGGAAACGGACGTCCCCGTCCGTTTTGCCGTGACACCGACGCACATTTATGATGCCTCTGCGTCTGAATAAAATGTATAATAACTGTGGAAATCACCCGCCGGAAGCGGAACGAAAACAGGAGGACAGCCATGTATGCAGTTGTCACCGGCGCCAGCGCCGGCATCGGTCTTGAAATAGCGAAATGCCTCGCCGGCAAGGGATATGATCTGATCCTGACAGCGCGCAGTGAAAAGCGCCTTCAAAAAGCGCGCAGCGCGATCCTAAAGCAAAGCCCTGACAGGGAGATACTCTGTATACCCGCGGACCTCTCCGTGAGGGAGGAGTGCTTCCATTTCTATGATGCCTGCTGCGAAGCCGTCGGCCCGGAGAATATCGATTTTGTCGTCAACAACGCAGGGATGGGCGTCTACGGCCTCTTCACTGAGACGGATCTGGATAAAGAGCTCACGCTGATCGATCTGAATGTGACGGCTGTCCATATCCTCTCCAAGCTCTTTCTCCGCACGCTCGTAAAGAACGGTCACGGGGTCCTTATGAACGTCGGATCCTGCGCCGGATTTACATCCGGACCGACCTTTTCAAGCTATTATGCCTCCAAGAATTATGTCGTGCGCCTGACGGAGGCGATCCACGAGGAGCTGCGGCATGCCCACAGTCCCGTAAAGGTGTCGTGCCTCTGCCCGGGACCCGTGGATACGGCCTTCAACGACAATTCGGGCGTGAAGGTGTCGGGCAGACAGATCAGCGCTGAGAAAGCGGCCCGGGACGGTGTTGAGGGGGCGCTTAAGGGGAAGATGATCGTCATTCCCGGCATCGGCATGAAGGCCGTGACGGTCGGCTCTCACCTATTGGGAGAGCACCTCTCCACAGTCCTCAATTACTATGTGCAGAAGCGCAAGGCAGGGGAGTAAACCGTGCGTTTAAGTGGACATTCTTTTCTGAATGGACTATACTCGATTTGTACACAAAATGATTGAAAATACAGTTAGAGGATACAGATAAATTGAACCGGATGCATCAGCTTTCACTGGATGAAATACAGAGCCGCGAGCTGTCCATGATGAAGATGTTCGTGGATCTTTGCGAGCGGCACGGCCTTACTTACTGGCTTGGCGGCGGGACACTTCTGGGCGCGGTGCGTCACAAGGGGTTCATCCCCTGGGACGACGACATCGATCTGATGATGCCCCGATATGACTATGACCGCCTGATGAAATACGCGGACGAGATCGACAGCACAGGGCAGTACAAACTGGCTTCCTACGAACTGGGCAATCTGAATTATCCGTTCGCCAAGGTATACGACACGCAGACGACGATCCAGAAGCTTTACGACGAGGACGAGACGGAAAAGAATCTCTGGATCGATATTTTCCCGCTGGACGGCATGCCCGACGACGAAAAAGAGGTGGAGAAGATCTACTTTAGGACAATGCTGGCAAGGCGTGTGCTCCGTCTCAAACAGGCCAGAAGCGGCGAGGGAAAGACAAAGCTCAAAAAAGCGCTCAAGCCTGCGGCAAAGCTTTTGCTGCGGCCAATTCCGGACGCCTATTTGCTCAAATATATCGATGAGAACTGCCGCATGTATTCCATTCAGGAGAGCAACTATATGGGCGGCATCGCCAACGGATACGGCCCGTGGGAGAGAATGCCCAAAAAGCCGTTTTTAAAGCCCTGTACGCTTGAGTTTGAGGGCATGGAAGTGAGCGCCCCGGGATGCTGGGATTACTATTTGAAAAGACTGTTCGGCGATTATATGCAGCTGCCGCCTGAGGATCAGAGGCAGACGCACAATATGATCGTGTGGGCTCCGTCGGAGGAAGCGGATGAAGTATTACACCAGGGAAATATGGAGTGAAGAGGGATACCAGCGGACAGCCGGCATTAAGGCCAGGGATGATGTGGACGCAGTGCTCGGCGATATGGGCTTTGCGGCGCTGGATATCGAAGTGCCGGCGGCGGACCGCGAACATCAGTCCACGGCGGACAAGCTCCGTTTCCATCGGGATCTGAGCAGGATCTGGAGCGAGTGCCTGACGCCTGTAGGGAGCGGTGATGTGCTGCTCATCCAGTTCCCCATCGTCAACCACTCGGTGCTGTTGTCCCGCTGCGTCACACAGGTGAGGCGCAGGGGCGCCCGCGTGATCCTTTTCATCCACGACCTGGAGATCCTGCGCACGGCCATCGGCAAGAGAGTGAGCCGCCGCGAGAGCCTCCGCCTGCGTCTGGAGGAGGAGAGCCTTTTAAGAAACTGCGACGGCATCATCGTGCACAACAGCAGCATGAAGCGTAAGCTTTCAGAACTGGGCTTTAGTGCAGGCAAGATGGTGACGCTCGGCATATTTGACTATCTGGTGCCCGAGGCGGGCTTTTCCACGGCGGAATATGAGGGACCGGTGGTGATCGCCGGCGCGCTGCGCCCCCACAAAGCCGGTTATGCCTATCATCTGCCGTCCGGCATACCCTTCTCGCTCTACGGCGTCGGGTATGAGGGGGAAGAGACGCGGGATGTGCAGTATTTTGGCTCCTTCCCGCCGGATGAACTCCCGGAGGTCATGCGCGGGAGCTTCGGACTTGTCTGGGACGGCGACTCCGCGGATACCTGCAGCGGCACGTACGGGGAGTACATGCGCATCAATGACCCCCACAAGACGTCTCTGTATCTGGCCTCGGGACTTCCGGTCATCATCTGGAAGGAAGCGGCGCTCGCGCCGTTTATCGAGCATTATCACTGCGGCATCACCGTGTCCTCACTGGAGGAGATCCCCTCAAAGATCGCGGCCATGCCGCGGACCGAATATGATGAGATCGTTCGTTCCGCTAAAAGGATGGCGGAGCGGCTGCGCGGCGGCTTCTATACCAGGCGCGCCGTATCAAGGGCTTTGGAAGAGGAACTGTAATATGTATTTTTACAGACATTTGTATACGGGCCCCTCGATCCGGGATCCCGAAGAGGTAAAGAACAGGCTCCGCAAGGGGCAGGAGAGCCGGAACATCTATGTGATCGCTCTCAGTCCCGGTGAATCCGGTCCCGGATCCAACCAGCTTGAGTTTTATAACGGCACGATCCTGAAGCAGCCGTATTACAGCCTTCATCCGCCTTTTATCATCGGGATAGCCCGCGGGCGCAGGGAAGCGACGGAGCTGGTGCGTCAGATCGTGCAGGAGGCCTATGAGCATACGGGAAGCGGCGATGTGCGCGCCTATCTGTTCCCCCACGGGATCGTGACCGGGCGGACATCGGGCAGTGGAGATCAGGAGGTCTGAATGGGGATTTTACTGACAATTCTAAAATACCTGGGGATCATACTGCTGGTCCTGCTCGCGCTGCTGATCGTGATCATTGTGATCGCGCTGCTGGTGCCGCTGCGGTACCGACTCAGTGCCGATGTTCCTGATCCCGATTCGCACAGCGAGTTTCCGACTTCTCTTATCAAGGAAAACGCGAAGGTAAACGGCCTTGTGACTTGGATGGGGAAAGCAGTGCGGGTCGAGATCGCCTATCCCGCCAAGGAGCTTTTGTCCATCCGCCTGTTCGGCAGGAAACTGAACCTTTCCTCCGGACGGTCCGAGGAGCCCAAGGAAAAGAAAAAGGTGGAGAAAAAGGAAGAGGAATCTTCCGAAACGCTCCGGGAGAAGATCACCGGGATCCTGAACAAGATCGAGATGATAAAGCAAAGGATCTATTATTATTACAGGATCCTTACCGGGGTCTGCGGAAGAAGGGCGGTCAGAAAGGTCAGGGAGCGGCTCCTTTATCCGCTTTGTTCTGCCGGGGCAATGGTCCGTGGAGGGCACGATCGGTCTGGGAGATCCGTATGACAGCGGGAGGATCGCGGAGATCACATCCATCCTCTATCCTGTGACGGAAGATCATATAAAGATCGATACGGAGTGGATGGAATACCGGTTCGATCTGCACGTGAATCTGGAGGGGAGCTTAAGGCTCGGATCGCCGGTAAGGCAGCTTATACCGCTCGTGTTTGATAAGGACTGCCGAAAGGTCTTCAAAAAGTTCAGGAAAGTCAACGCGAAGCTGAAGGCACAGGAAGAAGCTCAAAAGGCCGGGGAGGCGGCGACGCAGCCCAAAGGCATTCCCCAGACAGAGGGGGCTTAAGTGAAATGGATCATCACGGCGATTTTTTGTAAGCGCCGATGAT
>CAJOLP010000106.1 GCA_905235465.1 uncultured Lachnospiraceae bacterium
ACCGGGCCGATGCCCATGATGCGGGGCTCAACGCCTGCCAGCTCGCCTGCGATCCATGTTGCCATGGGCTTAATGCCGAGCTCTTTGGCCTTGCTTTCGCTCATGATGACCAGTGCTGCCGCTGCGTCGTTGATGCCTGAGGCGTTGCCTGCTGTCACAACGCCGTCCTTCTTGAACGCGGGGCGAAGCTTGGACAGAGTCTCCACGGATGTGCCGGGACGAGGGCCCTCATCTGTGTCAACAACGATAGTCTTTTTCTTAGCCTTCACTTCTACGGGCACGATCTCATCCTTGAACTTGCCCTCTGCGATAGCCTTTTCAGCCTTCTGCTGAGACCATGCCGCGAACTCATCGAGCTGTGTCCTTGTAAGACCCCAGTCCTCAACGATATTCTCAGCCGTGATGCCCATGTGATAGCCGCCGAACGCGTCTGTCAGAGCGTCCTTGATCATGGAGTCCTCGAGCTGGCCCGCGCCGAGGCGATAGCCATATCTGCCCTGCTGTACAAGGTAGGGAGCTCTGGACATGCTCTCCATGCCGCCTGCGACGATGATATCAGCGTTGCCGTTCTCGATCAGCTTTGCTGCAAGGTTTACGCAGTGCAGACCGGAACCGCACAGAACATTGATCGTGACAGCCGGTACTTCCACCGGGATGCCTGCGTTGACTGCGGACTGTCTGGCGGGGTTCTGTCCCTGGCCTGCCTGGATAACGTTGCCCATATAGACCTCATCCACGTCCTCAGGCTTGATGCCGGCCCTGTTTATGGCCTCTTTGATGGCGATCGTACCAAGATCTACCACCGGGACCGTACTGAGCGCTCCGCCCATTGTTCCGATCGGTGTTCTGCATGCGCTTGCAATTACTACTTTCCTTTTGCTCATTTTGCACCTCCCAAGATACATATAAGTTGAATCATATCTATATTATGCGGGTTGCCCCGCCATAAAATAGCGTGGTTATGCGGGTTTCCCCGACACAAAAACAGCATGTCCCTAAGCGGCGTACTCTACACAAACAATTATAACACGTTTGTACTGCCATCACACTCCGCAAAACAGATCCGCCGTCACAGTCGGCCAAAAAGATCCGCGATGGCGCGGTCGTAGGGTTCGTGCAGTACGCCGTACTCTGTGATGATACCGGTGATCAGCTCATGGTCCGTCACATCAAACGCGGGATTGTAGACCTTCACGCCGGTCGGCGCCATGGGCGATTCGTACCACATGGACGTGACCTCCTCCGGGCTCCTCTGCTCGATCACGATGCCGTCCCCGTCGGGGACCGTGATATCGATGGTGGACGTGGGCGCGCACACATAAAACGGGATCTTATATCTTGCGGCTACTGTTGCCACAACGCTCGTGCCGATCTTGTTGGCCGCGTCGCCGTTTGCCGCCACCCGGTCACAGCCCACCAGGACTGCCTGCACCTGCCCGCTCTTCATCAGGGAGGCGCACATATTGTCGCACTCCAGCGTGCAGTCCACACCTGCCTGTGTCAGCTCGAACGCCGTCAGCCTCGCTCCCTGCAGGAGGGGCCTCGTCTCGTCGCAGAATACGCGGAAATGATATCCCCGCTCCTGCCCCAGATAGATCGGCGCTGTCGCTGTCCCGTAACGGATTGTCGCCAGCTGCCCGGCATTGCAGTGTGTCAAAATACCGTCGCCCGGCTTTAAAAGTGTCAGCCCGTTCTCGCCGATCCTGCGGCATACCTCCACATCCTCATCCCGGATGGCCTGGGCTTGTGCGCGGAGATGTTCAAGTTTTTCCCGTGAGGACATGCCTTTCGGAACGTCCGCGCCTTCGGCTGTCTGCGCGGCTCCCTCGCATCCGGCAAGCACTCTCTCCATCCTCGCCAGTGCCCAGGAGAGATTGACCGCCGTCGGCCGGGAAGAATTGAGATAAGCGGCCGTCCTGTCAAACTGCGCGCGGAACTCCTCCGCGTCCGCCCCGGCATAGGGCTTCATGAGAATATAGATCCCCATGGCCGCCGTCACGCCTATGGCGGGTGCGCCCCGCACCTTCAGCTTGTAGATCGCGTCCCAGATCTCCTTAGCTGTTCTGAGCTCCAAGACTTCCAGCTTCCCCGGAAGTTTTGTCTGGTCTATGATCCTGAGAGCGCTCTCCTCATCCAGAAGTTCGACCGTATCAAAATCGTTTAATGACGCCATAAAAACCTCGGTGTCTTCCATTAAGTGAACGATAGATTCAACACTTAATTACGTGTACAATTTTACCATACCAGCTCTGTCTTGTGAATAAAATGTCAATGACGGCACTGTCCTTGTTCAGGTACATCGCCCGGAAAAAAAGCTGCGTGGACACAGTGTCCACGCAGCTTTATTATCAAGCCCATTCACTATGACAGAGAACAGGTATTCTTCTGTTGTCTGATAGACTTCGATCAGGCCTCTTTGAGCTTCTTGATCTCAGCTGTCAGAGCCGGAACTACCTCGTACAGATCGCCGACAATGCCGTAATCCGCAACCGTGAAGATGGTAGCATCCTCATCCTTGTTGATGGCAACGATGCAGTCAGAGCTGCTCATGCCGGCAAGGTGCTGGATCGCGCCGGAAATACCGCAGGCGACATACAGCTTCGGTCCGACTGTCTTGCCGGTCTGGCCGACCTGATGCGCGTGGGAGATCCAGCCGCTGTCAACTGCCGCGCGGGATGCGCCGACAACGCCGCCGACCAGATCCGCCAGAGGCTTCAGAGTGGTGTTAAAGCCTTCCGGTCCGCCCATTCCGCGGCCGCCGGAAATGATGATGTCTGCGCCTTCAAGGTCAACGACATCACCGGCAGACTCCTTGATGGTCTCAAGCAGTGTAGTGCGGATATCCTCGGGAGCTACATGGAAATCTTCCCTGATCACTTCCGCCTTATTCTCAACGGGCTCGGGCTTCTTGAAAACGCCGGGGCGCACCGTGCCGCACTGCGGACGGTGATCGGGGCACATGATGGTCGCCATCAGGTTGCCGCCGAAAGCGGGACGTGTCCAAGCAACGTTGCCTGTCTCATCATCGATGTCAAGGCTTGTGCAGTCAGCTGTAAGGCCGGTCTTGATCCTGGAGGAGAAACGAGGGCCGAGGTCACGGCCGTTCGGTGTAGCGCCGATCATCAGAGTGGTCGGGCCATATTTCTCTACCGCGTAAGCCAGCGCGTTTACATACGCGTCTGTCGTGTACTTCTCAAATTCAGGTCCCTCGATCACGATGACCTGGTCAGCGCCGTAGGTGCCGGCCTGCTCGATGGTCTCGTCGACATTGTTGCCTACGACCAGAGCGACGAGCTTGCCGCCCTGCTTGTCTGCCATTCTCCTGCCGGGATTAAGGAGCTCCAGACCAACTTTTTTAGGAGAACCGTCCTCATTTGTCTCAATAAATACCCAAAGGTCTTTTGTCTTTGCTTCCATTACTATCCCTCCTGTCAGATTATGTTGTTGTCGACCAGAATCTGAGCGAGCTTGGCCGCGGACTCTGCGCCGGTCTCTTCCTTGATGATCATTCCGCCCTCTTTTACAGGGGGAGTGAAGGACTTCTTAACATGCGTGGGGGAGCCGGCCAGGCCATAATTTGCCGGATCCATCGAAGGATCGAAGTCATCGCCCAGCGTCTCAAACTTAGCCTTGTTGGCGGCCAGTTTGCGCTTGATCGTGGGATATCTGGGATCAAAGGAAGGCTTCGTGAAAGTAACGAGGCAGGGGAACTTGACGCCGATGATCTGGACGCCGTCCTCGGCTTCCTTCTGAACCTTCAGAGTATCGCCGTCCACCTCGCACTCGAGACCATAAGTAACCTGAGGAAGTCCCAGCCATTCTGCGATCTCCGGGCCGACCTGCGCTGTGTCACCATCAATAGCCTGCTTGCCGCAGAAGATAGCGTCGAAGGGGCCTTCGAGCTCTTCGATCTTCTTGATGGCATGGGAGATGATGTAGGATGTGGCAAGCGTATCGGATCCGCCGAAAGTACGGCCGGAAACAAGATAGCCCTTATCTGCCGCGATACCCACGCACTCCTTCAGAACGGCGACTGCCTGCGGCGGTCCCATCGTCACAACGACGATCTTGGTATCGGGATTTTTGTCCTTAATGCGGGCTGCTGCCTCAAGAGCATAGCCGTCAAAAGGATTCAGAATAGACGGGACACCCTCACGAATCAGGGTGTGCTTGACCGGATCGATCTTGATCTGTGTCGTATCCGGAACCTGTTTTACGCAAACAAGAATGTTCATAGTTGTCCTCCTCCTGGGGTAATATTTAACAGAATCCGTGCTTTTATCAGATAATACACCTTTTAATCGCACAATCATCTGTATTTTCACTTTTTAAATATATCATGCCCGACCCGCCCGCGCAACGGGCGCCGCCCCTTACAAAGACCGCAGGCCGCGGGCCGCTCTCATGCCGCCGGCGGGCCAAAAAGCATGTATTTAGATCACTTCTTATCTGTCGGGACCTTGTTGCGGATTCCGTCGGAGTAATCATAGAAGCCGATGCCGGTCTTCACGCCGAGTCTCTTGCCGCGGACCATCTTGCGAAGCAGAGGGCTTGCGGCATACTTGTTGTCGTGGGTCTCCTCAAAGATAACATCCATGATGGCAAGGCAGATGTCCAGACCGATGAAATCGCCCAGTTCCAGCGGGCCCATGGGGTGGTTGCAGCCGAGCTTCATGCCGTTGTCGATGCCCTCGATATCAGCTGTGCCGGTGTAGTAGACGTTGATCGCTTCGTTGATCATGGGAACAAGGATCCTGTTTACAGCAAAGCCTGCCGCTTCCTGAACCTGTACAGGGGTCTTGCCGAGCTTCTTGGAGATCTCGATGACCTCGTCGACCGTCGTCTGCGGTGTGTTGATGCCTGCGATAACCTCGACAAGCTTCATCACGGGTGCCGGATTGAAGAAGTGCATGCCGACGATGGGCTTGGAAAGGCCCGCGCCGATCGCTGTGATGGACAGGGAAGAAGTATTGGATGCATAGATGCAGTTGGGGTTCTTAACGATCTTGTCCTGCAGCTCTCTGAAGCAGTTCTGCTTGACATCCATAACTTCCAGCGCCGCCTCGACAACGAGGTCGGGATCTACCGCGATGTCGTTAAGGCCTGTAGCGATCTTGCCTGTGATCGCGTCCGC
>CAJOLP010000107.1 GCA_905235465.1 uncultured Lachnospiraceae bacterium
ATCTTACCTCACGCCTCAGCGACGCACTCGATCTCACAGAGCGCCCCTTTGGGCAGGTCCTTGACCGCGACGCAGCTTCTGGCCGGTTTTGAGGTAAAAAACCGTGCATAGACCTCGTTGAACGCGGCGAAATCCGCGATCTCAGCCAAAAAACACGTTGTCTTGATCACTTTGTCCGCGCCGGAACCGGCCGCTTCCAGGATCGCGAGCACGTTTTTGCAGCTCTGCTCTGTCTGGGCCTCAATGCCTTCCGCCATCAGGCCGGTCGCGGGGTCCAGCGGGATCTGTCCCGACGTAAAGACCAATCCGTTCGAAATATAGCCCTGCGAATAGGGGCCGATCGCTCCGGGTGCGTTTGTTGTGCTGATTACTTTCATTGTCTTGTCCTCCTAGTTCTGTCTATATTTCGGCCGGTCTATCGCGCCGGCCGGATCCTGCCCGCTGCCTCCAGAATCTCTTCCAGTGTCTTGGGTTCATAGTCCAGGTTGCAGGCGCCGACGTTAAATGACTGCATGGGAACGCCGAGCCACCCCATGAAGCGGATGTACTGATTCTCCATTTTGGCGATCCCGGAATTGTGGGTGTGGCCGTACAGATGCACCACTCCCTCGTCGTTTCCCTTGTAGATCGGCAGGAAGCGGTGCCGCATGACAACTCTCTGCTTCTGACCTCTGACGCGCACCTGGATCCCCTTGGCCGGCACGACCTCCTCAAACAATTCCTCGAATACTTCTCCTTTGGGATCGTGATTGCCGCGGATCAGATGTATTTTGCCGTTCAGACTGTGTACGATCTCCCCCGCGTGCGCGGTGTTGGCGCCGCCGAACATATCGCCGACGACGAAGACATGATCCTGCGGCCCGACTTTGTGATTCCAGCGCCGGATCATCTCCTCCTCCATTTCGTTCAGATCGCGGAAGGGACGGCTGTCAAAATGGATGACATCTCTGTGTCCGAAGTGCAGATCCGCGATGAAGTAAACTTTTCCCATATGACCGTCCCCCTCCTTTCTGTCTTCCTGCGGCTGAAAGCCATATACTTCGCCCAAAAGCCGCTTACTGGAATCTCTCGTCGATCACCCGCTTGGATTTCTTCTCGCTGCGCGGAAGGAAGCCGAGCTCCACCACATAGACGATGGGCGTGAAGCCGATTCTGCTCTTGACGGCCGCCGCGACCGCCTGCTGAAGTGCCTTGAAGTCACAGCTTCCGCTGGCCTCCACATAGATGCGCATGCTGTCTTTCCCTTCCAGATGGGAGATGCGGATCTGGTATTCGCTGGAGAGTTCGGGGAATCCGCCCAGGACCTCTTCGATCTGCTTGGGGAAAACATTGACGCCCTTGATCTTCATCATGTCGTCGCTTCGTCCGGAGATCACATCGATGCGGGGATACTTGCTGCCGCAGGGGCACTCGCCGGGGATGATTCTGGACAGGTCATGGGTGCGGAAACGGATCAGCGGCGCGCCCTCTTTGACAAGCGTCGTGATGACGATCTCGCCCCACTCACCGTCCGGCACGTTTTTCCCCGTCTCCGGGTCGATGACCTCAAGATACAGATAGTCATCCCAATAATGCATGCCCGTATCGTATTTGCAGTTGATTCCGATGCCGGGGCCGTAGATCTCGGTCAGGCCGTAGATGTCATAAAGCTCGATGCCCAGTTCCGTGGAAATGCGCTGCCGCATTTTTTCGCCCCAGCGCTCAGAGCCGATCACGCCCTTCTTCAGGCAGATCTTGTCCCGCAGCCCTCTCTTCTGGATCTCTTCCGCCAAAAGGAGCGCGTAGGAGGAAGTAGCGCAAATAACAGTCGACTTCAGATCCATCATCATCTGCAGCTGCTTCTCGGTATTGCCGGGCCCCATGGGGATCGCCATCGCGCCGAGCTTCTCGCAGCCGTTCTGGAACCCGATGCCGGCCGTCCACAGTCCGTACCCGGGCGTGATCTGAATGCGGTCCTTATTTGTGATTCCCGCAAACTCATAACAGCGCTTGAACATCTCTCCCCAGTCATCCACGTCCTTGGCTGTATAGGGAATGATGACAGGCATGCCCGTCGTTCCCGATGAGGAGTGGATACGGACGACTTCCTCTTCCTTACACGTCATAAGGCCCAGGGGATAGGCGTCCCTCAGGTCCTGCTTTTCCGAGAAGGGAAGTGCCAGGAAATCCTCCACACTGTTTACGTGGTCGACGCCCGCTTCCTTGAGACGTTTTCCGTAGAAATTGTCCGCCGCGATCAGGCGCTGGATCTGATGATTGACCTGTGACAACTGCTTTTCATTAATTTGCATCTCTATTCTCCTCTCAGCCGCTCCTCTGTTTTTGAGCAGCATTTCTCTCCTCTCTCCTCCGGCTGCACGCGGCCTGCCACAGCCGCCTGCTGCCCTCCAAAGCTGCAGACTCACGCGCGCCCGCTCCACGCCAGCGACTTTAAATTGAGATCCAGGAACTTCTCCGGAACCGTCTCGCGGATCGCGCTCACAAGATCCTCCTTCGCAAGGCCAAGCTCCCCGCTTCGCAGCGCGGCGCCCAGCAGTACGACATTGAGTGTTTTGGCGGAGCCGAGCTCCTCCGCGGCCCGATCCGCGTCCACAACGGTCAGCCGCTCCACATTTTCCTTAAGGTAGTCAAGCATCTGTCCGGCGTCGTATTCGGCGTCCCCGATCATGGCGCTCACGGGCATCACCGGCCTGCTGCTGACCACCACAGCGCCTCCCTTTTTGAGGAAAGGCAGCTGCCGCGCGGTCTCGCCCGGCTCAAAGCCTATGATCAGGTCGACCTCCCCCTTTCCGATCAGAGGGGAGTGGGCGTCCTCGCCCAGGCGCAGGTGACTGAATACGCTCCCGCCGCGCTGTGCCATGCCGATCGTCTCCGCGGTCTTGATGGGGATATTGCCGTCCATCGCCGCCGTCGCGATAAGGCGGGAAGCCAGGATCGTGCCCTGTCCGCCGACCCCGCACAGAATTATATTCTTACTCATGATCGTCTCCTTTCCGCGCCGTGTCATTGCGGGCGCCGCCGGAGATCGCCTTGACCGGGCAGATCTGTTCACAGATCGTGCAGCCGGTACACTGCGTCTCATCGATCTTCGCCTTTTTGCCGTCCTCACCAAGGATCAGCGCGGGACATCCCAGCTCCCGGATGCACCTGCCGCAGGCAATGCACTTGTCCGGATCCACGTGAGATCTTCCCTTCGGCTTTGTGAGCGCGATGCAGGGCGAGCGGAAGACGATCGCCTTCACGCCGGGCTCCGCCGCGACGCGCTTTACGGTCTCTGCCGCGAGCGCGTGATCCAGCGGATCGACCGTCTCGACGACCGAAAGACCGATGGCCCGCAGTATTTTCTCTATACTGACCTTCTCCACGACCTGCCCCATCACCGTGCGGCCCGTCCCCGGATGCGGCTGATGCCCGGTCATCGCGGTGGTCGAGTTGTCCAGGACGATGAGTGTCATGTCCGCCTGATTGTAAAAGGCGTTGATCGTCTCCGTGATCCCGGAGGCGAAGAAAGTGGAATCGCCCACAAAGGCAAAACACTTGGTGTCCGGCTCTATATGTCCCACGCCTTGGGCGATGCCTATGCCGGCCCCCATACACAGGCAGGTGTCGCACATATCCAGCGGCATCGCGTTGCCAAGGGTATAGCAGCCGATATCGCCGCAGTAGATCGTCTTTTTGCCCCGCATCGCCTGCTTGACGGCGTAGAAGGAGGCCCGGTGCGGACATCCCGCGCACAGGACAGGCGGCCTTACGGGAAGCGGCGGCGGAGCCGGCAGATCGGTCCGCGCGGATCCATCGCCCTGCGCGGCGGGCCCCAGGAACTCTGTCAGGGCCTTGCCCACGATCTCCATGGAGTTTTCTCCCGACGGCGGTATATCGCCCGTGAGCTTGCCGCGGATCTTGACGTCCAATCCGTACTTGCCGCATGTGTATATGAGCGCGCGCTCGATCACGGGATCCAGCTCCTCGACGCACAGGACTTCGTCCAGCCCCTCAAGGAACTCCAGCGCGAGCTTCTCCGGGAAGGGGAAGGGCGTGGCCACCCGCAGCACGCGGGCATCTCTCCCCCGCAGGGAGTCCAGCGTATACATGAAGTTGATGCCCTGCGTCGCGATGCCTTTCCGTGAGGCCCCGCCGCCGGGCGCGTCCAGGATCTGATTGCGCCTGTAGGCGGAAAAGACGTCCTTAAGCTCTTCGTTTCTCTTCTCGATCTTCGCGTGGTTGATGATGGAAAGCCTGGGGAAAATGACCCATCTGGACTGATCCTTTATAAACCCTTCCGCCTCGTTGACCAGATACTCCTCCGGATCCTTGACCTCCACCGCCTCGTATCCGTGATCCACGCGGGTCGTGGCGCGGAAGATGACGGGGGTACCGTATTTTTCAGAAAATACAAACGCCTCCTGGATCATCTCATACGCCTCCGACACAGACGCGGGGTCAAAGACCGGCACCTTGGAGAACATGCCGAAGGTGCGCGTGTCCTGCTCCGTCTGCGAGGAGATGGGTCCGGGATCGTCCGCCACCAGCACGACCATGCCGCCCTTGACGCCGATATACTCCAGGCTCATCAGCGGATCGGAGGCCACATTCAGGCCCACCTGCTTCATGGTGACCATTGCGCGCGCGCCCGTGTAGGCCGCGCCGGCCGCCACTTCCATGCCGGCCTTTTCGTTGACCGACCACTCGACGTAGACGCTGCCGGGATTGCGCTTCGCGACCGTCTCGAGCACCTCCGTCGAGGGCGTTCCCGGATACCCCGCGACCAGATTCACACCGGCCGCCAGCGCGCCCAGGGCGATCGCCTCATTTCCCATCAAAAATTCCTTGTGCATAGTTTCGTTCCTCTTTAACGTATCTCAATATAAAAATACAGAAATTATACTACACTCTAACACATTAAAGGGGGAAATACAAACTTGAAGGGGTAAATACAAACCGCGCAAAAAGACCGCCGGCCTCTTCCCGGCCGACGGTCCTTTACGGGTCTTACCCGCTTTATAAATTCCCTTAATCCTCTATGATCCTGGAGGCCCAGATGACGTTGCGCGATCCCAGATCTTTGGTAATGATGCCGTACTGTTGTACGCTTCCACCGTCTTGCCGTCGCCGATATACATGGCGACGTGGTAGATATAGCCGTTCCTGGCGAAGAAGACCAGGTCTCCGGGCGCCGCTTCGCTCACGGGGATCTGCGTCCCCTGGAAAGCCTGCGACTCCGCGACGCGCGGCAGATAGTAGCCGAACTGCGCGTAAAGGGTCTGCACGAAACCGGAGCAGTCCGCCCCGTTCGTAAGGCTCGTGCCGCCCCAGACATAGGGGTTGCCCACGCATGAGAGCGCGAGCTCCACGATCTTCTCCCGCACCTCGTTGTATTTGGTGCCTTCCTTGATGGATGTGGTCGTAAAATAGGTGGCCCTATTGTCCGTGGGCTTTATCTCTTCACTTGCTGTCGCAAGGCTCTCCGCCTCCGCGTCCGACAGCCCGGCCGCGTCCGCGCGGTCAAGCTCCGTGTCCTTTACAAAGCCTCTCACGTCACCGGACTCCACGAAGGTCCATCCTTCGCCGCCGTCCGCGATCACATAGGCCAGGCCGCCCTCCTCAAGCGTGCCGACCGTCCGCGCCTCAGCGTTTTTGTCCTCAAGAATATCGATCTCCGCTTTAGCCAGCGCCGGCGCCTTCTCGATCACGGTCTGTTCCGTGGTGATCCTGCGATAGGCATAGGCCTCATTCTCATAATAGGGCTTGCTCTCCTGCGCGTAGACAAAATAGGCTTCTCTCTCCGCCCCTTCCGGAACGAGCTTGGAGATCCTCTCCGCCTGAGATTCCAGAACGGATTTGATCTCTTCCGCCTCTTCGCCGCGGATCACGTCCTCGTCATACACAAAACCTCTGACCGTTCCGGACTCGACATAGATCCATCCCGCGTCCTCTTCTTCCAGTTCAAAGAGTACGCCGTCCTGTACGAGCGTGCCGACAGGTTCGGAATCCCTGCTCTGTCCCTCATAGATCGTGAGATCATTCTTTGCGAACAGATATTTCTTATCCACCGTAACGAAGCGGAAGTCCTTGCGGATCACGGGAAGATCCGTCTGAATGTGGACCTGCGCGAGCAGATCATCATTGCTTCCCTCGTGCTTCTCAGCTTCGGCGTAGCCTTCCGGCTCACCGTACTCGCTCTCCGGCTCCTCTTCTTTAGCTGCTGTCGCGGCTGTATCCGCCGCCTCTGCCTCTTCTTTGTCATCTTCCGCAGGTTCCGACTCCGCGGCCGTATCGCCGGTGCTGCTCTCAGAGGACTCTTCCCCTTCGCTCTGGGTGCTTCCTTCCCCGGAAGTATCCCCTGTATCCGGCTCCTGCGGCTGTTCCGGCTCGGGTTCCGGCTCGGGTTCGGGTTCCGGCTCCGGCTCAGGTTCCGGCTCGGGTTCGGGCTCCGGCTCCGGCTCAGGATCTTCTGCTGCCGGCTGCTCTGTCGTCTCGTCCGCCAGCACGGCGGTTGCCGGTGCCGCGGCTGCTCCCACGAGAACCATTGCGGAAAGAATATGAATGCCCAGTTTTCTAAGAATTACTGCCCGTTTCACGACGCCTCCACTGTGTTACCTTTTTATTGTAATTTATTTCGCATGTGTTCTGTTGCGGCAATTAATTGTTCACAATTGGACACATTCCCGTCACAATTATACGACAATCTCTGTATTTTGCCAATACCAAATTTTTCGGCCCCTTTTTCGGCCCATTTGAGGCCCCTTTGAGGACTCAATGATCAGCCCACTTTGAGGAATCGAAGGACCGTCACGTAGCGGCCGTTTTCCTCCCACGCGTCGTACTCCCCCTGCATTTTGGCCATCTGCCGCCGCAGGATCCGGGCGCCGAATCCCGTGCTCTCCGGCTCATCCGCGCTGTAGTCCCGCACGCGGTTCTCCAGCTTCAGTTCCAAAAACTTCCCCTTCGCGAAACAGGTGATATAGACCTCTTCCGACCTGTCCGCGTATTTGAGCATGTTGGAAAGGAGATTGTTGAACACGCGGTTCAGCGCTACTGTGTCCACCAATATCCGGTTGCGCTCATAGCGGATGTCCGCATGGATGCGGAATGCCTCGGATTCCAGATTTGACGTAAGACCGATGAGCGGCGGGTTGATCGCCTCGGGCGCGTACATGATCTGCAGGTCTTCCTGATCATCCACGCCTTCGGCCGTGAAGGAAAAGTTCTTTTCTATGAGCTCCTTGAGATCCGCGGATTTGCGTCTCGCCTTGTCGAGATACATTTCCGCCTCCGGATTTTGTCCCTCGATCCCGCTCCTGGCAAAATCCAGGTACATGATCATCGAGGTGAGCGGTGTCCTGAGATCGTGCGCGATCTCCGCGGACATTTCCCGGTTGTTCTGCTCCAGCTTCCGGATCGTGTCAAGTTTGTCCACCATGCTCAGGCGGAAGCCCTCCATGCTTTCCTCCAGCGCCGTCACCTCATCGCTGCCTTCTATGGTGATGGCCTGGGTGAGATCGCCGCCCTCCAGATTCTGCACTTCCTTCGCCAGGTTCCGGACCCGTCCGCTCTCCATTTGAACCACATAGAAAAAGCAAATGACAAAGAGAAGCGCTGAAAGCAATACGTCGATCGCAATCAGCATATCGGAACCAATGAAGGTAATCGTAGAAGATCACTTCCGCCTTTCGGTCCTCGAACTGCATGGTCACGGCGGATTTCTGTGCCGCTTCCGTTCCCTCTATGATATCCAGATGTTTGACCACATCACTGAAGGAGTGATAGACTTCCGTGCCGTCGACGAAGACCTCGATCTCGACGCCGTCATTGATCTCGCACCAGCGGTCAAGCGCCTGCTTGTCGTCTGTCGAGACTTTATTACTCGTAATATACTGCTGCAGGGAATTGACCGTGGAAGGGGACGCCTCACTCTGCCCGGCCTTTTGGGCCACCCAGTTTCCGGTCAGGTAGAAGAGCGCACAGAAACAGGAGAATCCCAGCGCGGAGCAGATCAGTACCCATATGCACAGTTTTTTGCTGATCGACAACTTAGGCGCTGACAAAACGGTATCCTCTCCCCCATTCCGTCTGAATATAGACCGGATGCCTGGGATCATCCTCGATCGCCATTCTCAGTCTCCGGATGTGCACCATCACCGTATTGTTGGCGTCGTAAAAATACGGCTTCTCCCACACACTCTCGTAAATATTCCGGATCGAGAATATCTTGTTCTTGTACTCCATCAGCAGTCTCAGGATCCTGTATTCGATATCCGTCATCTCGATCCGCCTGCCGTCTTTGTAGACCTCATTGAACTCCCTGCTGACGCGGAAAGCGCCCTCCTCAAGAAACGCCTCCTCTTCCTTCTGCTCATCGATCCCTCTGTACTGTTCATAGCGCCGCAGAAGCGCCGTCACTCTGGCCAGCAGCTCCTCCTGGAAGAAGGGCTTGACCAGGTAATCGTCGGCGCCGGCGCCCAGTCCCTCTGTCTTGTCCCGAAGGCCCCCCTTCGCGGTCAAAAACAGGATCGGCACTGTGGAGGCCGTGCGGATCTCTTTGCAGACTTCGATCCCGGAGATATCCGGAAGCATGATGTCGAGAATGACAAGGTTCGGCTCCTTTTCCATCTGCGCCAGCGCTTCCCCTCCGCTGACGGCCGTCAGCACGCGGTATCCCTCTCTCTTTAAAAGGATCGCAATGACCTCAAGAATGTCGTCATCATCCTCGACGACCAGTATCGTATCTTTTACCCCATCCATTTTTATGTCCAAACTGTTCTGTCCTAAACCGGTTTTACATACAAAGGCTGTGCCCCGCGCGAAAGAATATCCGCGCCGGCACAGCCCCCTTATGCCTTATGACATTATCTCCATGCTCTTAAAGCAGTTTATCTCTTGTTGCTGCGCCTCCAGATGTGCATTTTTTCTGCTTCCTGAATCAGTTCGTCCCTGAAGTCCGGATGAGCGAGGCCTATCAGTGCCTCCGCGCGCTGCCAGGAGGTAAGTCCCTTGAGATTGACGCAGCCATACTCTGTGACGACGTACATCGTATTGGCGCGGGTATCGGTCACGATGCTGCCGGGCGCCAGTGTCGGTCTTATCCTGCTGTGCAGATTTCCGTTCTTATCCGTGAAGGTCGAGGACATGCAGATAAAGGATTTGCCTCCTTTGGAAGCGTACGCGCCCAGAACGAAATCGAGCTGGCCGCCCGCGCCGGAAATATTCTTGGTGCCGGCGCTCTCCGCGTTGACCTGTCCGAAGAGGTCGATATCCACGGCGTTGTTGATGGAGATAAAGTTGTCCAGCGCGCTGATCTGCCGGATATTGTTGACGTAATCCACAGAAGCGCTCTTGCACTCCGGATTGCCGTCAAGATAATCGTACATCTTGCGTGTGCCCGCGCCGAACGCGTAGGTCTGCAGGCCTCTGTCGATGTTCTTGTGCGCGCCGGTGATCTTGCCCGCCTCTGCCATGTCCACAAAGGCGTCCACATACATCTCGGTGTGAATGCCCAGATCCTTGAGGTCCGACTCGGCGATCATCTTGCCGATGGCGTTGGGCATGCCGCCGATCCCCAGCTGCAGGCAGGCGCCGTTGGGGATGCGGTCCACGACCAGTTCCGCCACCGCTTTGTCCACATCCGTTCCGGGCTTTGCCGGAGGCATTGCGTCGATGGGCGCGTTATCGCCCTCCACGATCATATCCACTTCGCTGATATGGACATAAGCGCTTCTGTCTCCCAGGCAGATCGGCATGCTCTCATTGACCTCGACAATGACCTTCTTCGCCGTAGCTACGACCGCGTATGTATGGCTCGCGCTGGGTCCCAGATTGAAATATCCGTGCCTGTCCATGGGGCCGACCTGCATGATGGCCACATCCAGCGGATCTCCGCTCTCCAGATAGTACTTGGGAAGCTCCGAGTATTTGAGCGGGCCGTAAAAACTGAGCCCTGTCGAGGCAGCTTTACGCTCCACGCCGTTCATGTGCCAGCTGTTCCATGTGAAGTGATCCTGCGGGTTCTCGATCCCGAAGATCGCGGGCGCGTGCATCAAAATGCCGCCCCGGATATTCACGTCATGCAGCTCCGGCATCCGCTTGGCCAGCTCTTTGTCCACCGCGATATTCGTGGTCGCGCACCAGCCGTAATCCACCCAGTCGCCGTCCTTTATGACCGCGGCAGCCTGTTCGGCCGTCACCAGCTTCTGTTTATATTCTTCCGCATATCCCATTATTGATCCTCCTGTACAACTGTACTGCTGTATTTATACCTTCTTACCCCAATTTTCTGTGTCCCCAAAGTGTCGGGGGCACAGATACAATTATTATATACAAAATACAGGGAAATCACAACAAAGGGAGACAGCAGGCCTCACTTCCTGCTCAGCAGATACCTCTCCGCGCTGGTCACCGCGTTCGCGCCGTCCGCGACAGCCGTCACCACCTGTCGAAGCTGTTTGGTCCTGACATCTCCGGCGGCGAAGATCCCCGGAATACTCGTCTCGCAGTCCTCCCCGGCGATCAGGTACCCGTTCTCGTCCGCGGCGATCACATCCGGGCCCGCCTCCCCGTCCGCGGCAAATCCGCTGCGCGGGGCGATGCCCACCGCGATGAAAACACCGTCCACCGGAATCTCAGTCTCCTCGCCGCTCAGCTTGTTGACGACCACAGCGCCCGTGACCTTGCCGTCTCCCTCGATCCTTTTGAGATTCGAGTTCCACACCATCTCCACATTGGGAAGCGCGAAAAGACTCTCCTGCAGTATTTTGGCGGCGCGCAGCTCGTCCCGCCGGTGCACGACATAGACTTTCCTTGAGCCGCGGGCAAGGAAGATCGCGTCCTCAACGGCCACATTTCCTCCGCCGACGACCATCACGTCTTTGCCCCGGTAGAAGGCGCCGTCACAGGTCGCGCAGTAGGAGACGCCCATGCCGGCGAACTGATCCTCTCCCTCCACGCCGAGCTTCATGTGCGTCGCGCCGGAGGCAATGATGACGGCCCGGGCCTCAAAGTCCCCCTCATCCGTCTTCACGACCTTGACCGGCCCGGCAGCCGAAAGGCCTTCCACCGTCGCGGTGAAGGGCTCTACTGAGAACCGCGCCGCGTGATCGGACATTTTTTGTGCCAGATCCATGCCGGACAGACCAGGCAGACCGGGATAATTGTCGATCTCATAGGTGTCCACGATCTGGCCGCCGCTGACGTAATTCTGCTCGATCACAAAAGTGTTGAGTTTTGCGCGCGAAGCGTAGATCGCGGCCGACATGCCCGCGGGCCCCGCTCCGATAATGATCAGGTCATACATGTTATTCCCACTCCTGCTGTTATGCCAATGGCAGCGGCACTGCCGCTTTTACCAACTTGTCACCCCGCGTACTTGTCAAAGAGCGCCTTGAGCTGCGACTTCGGAACCGCGCCGATAATGCGGTCAGCAGGTACGCCGTCCTTGAACAGGACCATGTTCGGAATGCTCATGACCCCATAGCGTGCCGCCAGCTCGGAGCTCTCGTCCACGTCCACCTTGCCGACCTTGACGCGTCCCGCGTATTCCTCGGAAAGCTGGTCGATCACAGGGCTCATCATCTTGCAGGGGCCGCACCAGTCCGCGAAGAAATCCACAAATACCGGGATACTGCTCCCCAAAACCTCTGCCTCAAAGTTTTCCTCATTAAAAAGATTAATCATAGCAACCTCCTGATGTTAATGTACTGTATTATCATTATCATTTATTGTCCGCATTTCCCCAAAGGGTGTCAACTTCTATTATTATAGCAGAGTTCCACGTTCAAAGGAACTAAGTACCTCTTCCGCGTAGTGTACGGTAGCCATCGCGTCCCTGGCGTAGCAGTCCGCGCCGATGGCGTCCGCGTATTCCTGCGTCATCACGGCGCCTCCCACAAACGACTTTCGTGTCCGGTTTCCGCTCCCGCAAAAGGCGGATCGTCTCCTCCATGCTGACTACGGTGGTCGTCATCAGCGCGCTCAGACCGACGAGGCTTATGTCCTCTTTGATCGCCGTGTCCACGATGACCTCCGGGGGCACGTCTTTGCCCAGGTCCAGCACTTCAAATCCATAATTCTCCAGCATGACCTTAACGATATTCTTGCCGATGTCGTGAATATCTCCCTTTACCGTTGCCAGGATGAGCCGGCCCTTGACCTGCTGCCCATGTCCCTGCATGGACTCCTTGATCACGTCAAACGCCGCCTTTGCGGCCTCGGCGCTCATCAGGAGCTGCGGTAAAAAGACTGTTCCCTTCTCAAATCCCTTTCCGACCCGGTCCAGCGCCGGGATCAGCGCCTTGTCGATCAGATCCAGTGAGGATACCGTCTCCAGCCCGGCTCTGCAGGCCTGCGCGGCGCTTTCCGTCATGCCGCGCACGACGCTCTCGAAGAGATCCGCCACGGCGCCCGTGCCCGTGCCCGCGCTCTGTCCTTGTGCCGCCGCGCCCGCAGCTGATCCCTGACCGCCTGCCGCGGCGCCCGCGCCCGTGCCTGATCCCTGACCGCCTGCTGCCGCGCCCGCGCTTTGACCGCCGACGAATCCTCTCGCCGGGGCGTTCGCGTACGCCTCAATGTAACCCCTGCACTGCGGGTCCATGTCGGACAGCGCCAGGAAAGCCCTGTACGCGCACATCATATCCTCATTCTGCGGATTCATGATGGCTGCGGACAGTCCGCTCTGCATCGCCATCGTCAGAAAATGCGCATTGATGACCGACCGCTGCGGAAGGCCGAATGAGATGTTGGATACGCCGAGAATGGAATGTCCGTGCAGCTCATCCCGCACCCTCCTAAGGGTCTCCAGCGTCACCAGCGCGCTGCCGCTGTCCGAGGAGATCGTCATGGCCAGGCCGTCGATCACGATATCCTTTCTCGGAACGCCGTACCGGTCCGCCGCCTCGTAGATCCGGCGGGCAATGGCGATCCTTCCCTCCGCAGTGTTTGGAATGCCGTCCTCGTCCAGCGTAAGGCCCACCAGGACGCCGCCGTACTTTCTCACCAGCGGAAAAACAGCCTCGATATTCTCTTTTTTGCCGTTGACGGAGTTGACCATCGGCTTGCCGTTGTACAGGCGCATGCCCCGCTCCAGGGCCTTAATATCAGATGTGTCGATCTGCAGGGGGAGCGCCGTCACGCTCTGCAGCCGGCAGACCACTTCCTCCATCACGGCGGGCTCATCGATCTCGGGAAGCCCCACGTTGACATCGAGAATGTGGGCCCCGCTGTCCTCCTGACGCAGCCCTTCCTGAAGAATATAGTTGATGTCCCCGTCCCGCAGCGCCTGTTTGAATCTCTTCTTGCCGGTGGGATTGATCCTCTCCCCGATGATCACGGGTTTGGGACCGATCTCCACGCACTGCGCGAAGGACGTGACAAAAGTATTTTCCTTATAAGTATTTTCCCTGAAGGGGATCTTCCTGACCCGCTCGATCATCCGGCGGATATGATCCGGCGTCGTGCCGCAGCAGCCGCCCATAACCTGTACGCCCAGGGCCGCGATCTCCTCCATGAGGCCGGCGAACTCCTCCGGTCCCACGTTGTAGACCGTTCTGCCGCCCTCCGTGCGCGGAAGGCCCGCGTTGGGATTGACTATGATCGGGACACTGGCGACTTGTGTCATGCGCCGCACGATGGGGAGCATCTGGGCCGGCCCAAGACCGCAGTTGACGCCCAGCGCGTCCACGCGAAGGCCCTCTAAAAGCGCGACCGTGGAATCCACCGTCCCGCCGGTCAGAAGCTTGCCCTTCTCGTCAAACGTCACGGTGACGCACACCGGCAGATCGCAGTTTTCCTTCGCTGCCAGCACGGCGGCCTTTGCCTCCCGGCTGTCCGACATCGTCTCGATGAGCACCAGATCCGCGCCGGCGGCGCTGCCGATCCGGACCACCTCGCCAAAGATCTCCACCGCGCGCTCGAAGGCCAGGTCCCCCAGAGGCTCCAGGAGCTTCCCGGTGGGCCCGATGTCCAGCGCGATATAGGCGTTCCTGCGGCCGGTTCTGCGCCTGGCTTCCTTGCCCAGTTCCACTGCGGCCGTCACGATCTGCGCAAGCTCCTCATGCCCGTACTTGAGGGCGTTCGCGCCAAAGGTGTTGGCATTAAAAATATCGCTGCCCGCCGTCAGGTAGCCGCTGTACAGATCAATAATATCCTCCGGCCTGGTCAGATTCCATCTCTCCGGCAGCTCTCCGCCCTTCAGTCCTTTGGCCTGCAGGATCGTGCCCGTGCCGCCGTCGCAAAAGAGCCATTCTTTGCCAAGCCTCTCTCTCAAATCCTTTTTCAAAATACCGTCACCCATTTATGATCCTTCATGCATCCGCCCGGTAATCACATGTCTCCCGCCTGTCACAACGCGCGCAGGCGGGTCCCTCCGGCTGCCCGGCATGTTCTCTCCCGACGCCGACGATCGCCGTGACCGATTTGCTCGGCGTCATGAGCAGAGATTCCGTAAGGCTCACGCCGATCTCCTTGGGCATCTGCAGCAGATCGCTGATCTCCCGCTGGAGCGACAGGGGAAGATCCCCGTATCCCGGTGAAAACCGTGCCCGCCCCGGGTACAGGCCGTCCCTCTCCGCTTCCCTGAGGATCCGCGCGTTGATCTCATCGCACCACGCCTCCACCATAGCCGCTGCTGCCGCCTGATAGATCACGGCCCTGCTCATCTGCCCGACGCTGGCGCGCTTGATCAGAAGATCCGGCCCGCCGCCCAGCGTGACCGCCATCAGGTAGGCCGCGCAGCATCCGTGAAGATTGACGGCCAGATCCCTGCTTTTGATCTCAAGCCCGGCCAGCCGCACGATGCCGCTGTCCTCATCCGA
>CAJOLP010000108.1 GCA_905235465.1 uncultured Lachnospiraceae bacterium
TCCCTCATCTCCTGTCTGGTGGACATGGGGATCTTTGCGGTGCTCGTCCATTTTCTGAGGGGTTCTCTGCCCGGCACATACATCACGGTCTCCACTGTGGCGGCCCGCGTCGTCTCCTCCGTCTGCAACTTCTGCCTCAACCACCGGGTCGTGTTTGGCAGCAGCGAGAAGATGCGCCGCACGGCGCTGCGGTATTTTTCGCTGGCGATCGTCCAGATGTGCTGTTCCGCGCTGGCGGTGGGCGCCCTGTACCGCCTTTTCCCCGTGCATGAGGTCCTGATCAAAGCCATCGTGGATTCGCTCCTGTTTCTGCTCAGCTTCCTGATCCAGCGGCTCTTTGTCTTTCCCAAATAAATAAGAGGATCTGATCCCCGCCGCGCTGTCATGCCGGCGCTTCCGGATTCAGATCCTCTTCTTTTTTTCTTTATTTTCCCGTCTCAGCTCACCTTCTCGATGAACCATCCGTTGCTGCCGAACTTGTACTTTTGACTGCCGATGGTCTGCGTGCCCTTGAGCATCGCGCCGTTCTCGTCAAAATAGTACTTGTGCCCGCTGATCGTCTTCCATCCGATGACCATCACGCCGTCCGTTCCCAGGTAGTAGCGCTTCCCGCTAAGGCTCAGCCACCCGGTCACCATGAACGCGCTGTTGTTGAAGTAGTACTTCTTGCCGCTGACCGTCAGCCACTTGTTCTTCGCGTAGATCCTGTCGATCTGCAGGTACTTTCGGCCATTTCCGACCGTGACCCACTTGCCCTTCTCGTGATAGGTGGCCGCCATGAGTTCATTTTTGATGACGGCACCCGACGTCTCCACGCCGCTGTTATAGGCGTAGGGCGCCGCGGCAGCGTAGTAATTCAGCACGGAGGGGAGCGATGTTTTCTGCGAGAATGTCCCGCATTCAAAGAGTATATCCTGCGCCCGCAGCTTATCCACCGTCGCCTGCGTGAGCGTGGTCTTTCCCACTTTGGACTGGCCTGTTGCCCAGCAGAACAGGAACACCTCATTCTTTGCGCCCTTGACCTTGGACGCCATCGTGTATATGTCGGACGTCACTTTCCCGGCCATCAGGCCGATCCGCAGCGTCGGCGCCGCTTTGTGCACCCTCTGCGCGCGCGTGTCGGAAGCGCCGAGCACATCAAAGGCCATGGAGGATCTGTCCGTCACCCCGTACTTGTTCAGTACTTTGACCGTATTGCTGATCTGCGCGGCGTTCATCTTGTCCGCCTTCACTTCAATATAGATGTCCGCGTCCGTATGGCTCTTCAGCCACTTGGCCATATCCTCCAGCGTGAGCACGCCGGTCCCTTTATACTGTGATCCCTTATAGATACCGTAGTCATACTCCTTGAGCTGATTCAGTGTAAGATTCGAGATCGAAGGCATCGACCGGGGTTTGGACCCGTTTTTATTGCGCGCGTAGGTCACAAGGTCGTCGTGGAAGCACACCGGCACATTGTCCTTGGTGAAGCGCAGGTCCACGACCAGGATGCGGTTGCCGTTCTTGTAGGCGAGATCAAATCCCGCAAGGCTCTGCTCCGGCGCCGTGCCGCCGTTATAGACATAATATCCCAGCCGGTTTGACGTATTGATATTGCGCAGGTACTGATAGCTGAGCCTGGCCAGACGCTTTCCGTCGGCGCCCACATAATACTGGCTCCTGTCCACCCACTGATTTTTGGCGAGCACGCCCTTCTCGTCGCACCAGTAGTAATTGCTGCCGACCTTTACCCAGCCGGTCTCGCGGGCGCCCAGCCCGGTCTCAATGGTGCCTGTGGCTTTCAGGTGATACTTTTTGCCGTTCTTTGTGAACCACCCGGTCTTGATGTATCCCTTCTCGTCAAAATAGTACACGCGGTGGTTGATCGTGCGCCATGTATTCTTTATAAACGTCCCGTCGCTCTTTTTATAGCGCCAGCCCTTGCTGTTCTGCACAAAGTTCTTGGTGCTGAACTTGGCGCCTTCGACCTTAAGGCCGTTGCTGTCCACATAATATTTATAGCCGTCGACCCACTCGTCCCGCGCCATCTCGCCGTTGGACTTCACATACCGCTTGCCGACCCAGCAGTCGGTCAGAAGTTTGCCGTCCGTGTCCAGATAATAGCGGAGCCTGCGGAAATAGATCCAGCCGGTCTGCTTCTTGCCGGCTATGTAATAGTACCAGGAGCCGCCGCTCTGATACCAGCCGTTGCGGCTGACCGCCTCGTTGTAGGTCGTCCGCAGGTAGCGGAGGGTGGGCGTCTTCACGGCCGGGCCGTTCTTGTAGTGCGCCGTATCCGTCGGGATCGCCTGCACGGTCGCCGTCACGGAGAATGCCGCGCCCTTATACTGAGCATTATGTGCCTTGATGATGGAGACGATCTTGCTCTCCAGATCGTAATTTGTCCTCTTCGAGATCGTGACGCTGTCGGAATACTGGACCGAACCGGCCTTGACCGTGACCGTGATCTTGTACTTTTCCGCGTGCGGAACGGCGTTCCAGAAAAGCGTCGAGGTGTTGTCCCAGCGAAGATTGGACGCTTTGCCCAGCGCCACCGGAACAGGCTTGATGGTGGCTGTGCATTTCGCGCTCTGTCCACCCGGCGCCGACGCCGTAAATACGGCTGTCCCCTCTTTGATCCCCTTGACCGTGACGGTCTGCGTCACTGTGGTCCTTGTAAGGGGCTTCTCTTCCGATCCGGGCTCACCTTCCAAACCGGTCTCCTCGTCGGATCCGGTCTCACCTTCCGAACCTGACTCTTCGTCCGAGCCGGGTTCCTCGTCCGATCCGATCTCTTCCGCGCTCTCTACGGTGACAGTCCCCTTGCTTGTGATCTTGGCGACCGCGTCTTTGCTGCCGCTCCATGTGATCTTCCTGTATTTCTCCGGAAGTGAATCCCACGGGTCTCCCTCGTAGACCATGGTGGCCTTGATCGTCGTGCTGTTTCCCGCCTTATAGGCGGCGGTCGACTTATTGAGCTTAAAGCTCTGCACTTCAAAGCGCGCCTCGGTCTCCTCGCCTGGGTCCTCCACGGGTTCCTCGCCCGATCCGGGCTCATTGCCGGGCTCGTCCCCCTGGTCCTCAGGATCCTGGGATCCGTCCGGCGTCTCCTCTCCGTCTTCCGCCGTCAGAAGGGCATCCTTTCCCTCCTCCTCAGTCAGCGGCGATTCGATGGATGTCTCATCCGCTTCCGGCTCAGAGACGGTCTGCTCCCCGTCCACGTCAACTGAGGGAACCAATGCCTCATCTTCCGCATCGCTTCCCTCGCTTCCGGACGTCTCCGCCGGCTCACTGTATTCGTCACTGTTCTCGTCTTCCGTCTGCCGGTCCGTATCCGGCACCGCGGATCCGTTCTCTTCTTCCCCGTTTCCTTCCGGGATGGACTCGATCGCCTCCGCCGTTTCCGCTGCCTGAACGCCCATCGACATACACGGCGCAAAAGCCGTGCCGGCCGCGCAGGCGATGGCCAGAAAAGCGGCGAACAGCCTTTTGGTCCACTTATGGCTGTACGACATACTGATTCCTATTCCTTAACTTCACATAGGCCTATAGGTATATCCTTTATGTTAACATTTATGTAACAATTTGTCAATATTTTTATAACGCTTCGCCGAGGCGATTGGCGCAGAACTTCAGAAATGAGAATCATCCAGCACAGAAGCGCAGCCGAGCACGTCGATCTGATTGCGCGTGCAGGTCTCGATCAGTTTCCACAGCGTCTCCTTCTCAGACTGTCCCAGCGTCTCCGCGATGAGGACGGCGTCCGCCCCCAGAAGGGCCTTGTAATCTTCGCCGTTCTCCATCGGGCTTCCCAGCACCGTCGTGACACTCTTTTGGGAGATCTCTTCCAGATCCTTCTGCAGCTGCTTCATGACGGAAAGGACATTCTCCGTGTGATTGTCGCACGCGATAAAGAGGGTCCCCTCCCCGTCCCTGCGCATCATGCCAAGGACCTCCGCCGCCAGTGAGGCCGCGCCTTCCGATGTCTGTCCGGGGCTTCCGCCCAGGATCTCCAGACCCTTCCCACGGATCACGTCAGCGCCGCCCAGCGGGCTTTTCGAAACGCCGACCCTGAATCTGCTGAGCACAAACAGGCCGAAATTCTCACTGAGCGCCAGGGCATAGAGGATCTTTTTAGAAAAGGCAAATGCGATATAAAGGATAAGGAGCGATAAAAAGAATCCTCCCGCCGCGCCGGCTGCCAGATATTTTTTGAGATGGATCTTCCTGGCCGGCGCTGCCGCCGCCTCCTTCTCTTCCTGCTTCGCGCACAGAAGGTCAAAGTAGGCGCGCTCTTCATCCGTCATTGTTTCCACTGTATTCTTGACAAAGTTGCTGCGGTTGGTCTGTTGGGTGATCATCGGGGAGAGCGCCATCTGCTGCATGTTCAGGAGCGATTTGGCGTCATTTTCCGTGATGACGGTGTCGATCCTGCGGATCGTCACCCACGTATTGTTTTGCCCCATCTCCGCGGACTTATCCTCGATCGCTTTTTCGAGGACGTTCACCATGGCGTCGAGCTGCTCTTCATTTCCCGCGATCAGGACGACACTCAGAACACCGTTGTAAACATCGCCCACTTCCTTGATCAGTTCCGTCTGTCCGCCTTCGCCCCCGGACGACTGATCGGATGTTCCGGTATTCTGCGCGACATTTGTCAGAACGATAAGCTCGTTCAGATAGGAGGCATAGGCGTCATCCTCGCCGATGTCGGCCGCGATCTCCTTGTAGTGATCCCGTCCCAGGAGCGATGCGGAAAACGCCTGGATCGCGTCCCCGTTATTGGACTGCACTGCATACTGCAGATCCATGCGCACATAGTTGTACGGGTCCATATTCTGCAGCGGCGACTGCGTCAGGTAGGCGTTCCAGTCGTTGAGCCTTTTATAGTAAGTCAGATACTGATTGTAGACCTGCTCCGTAAACGCCGCGTCCTCTTCCGTCAGCGCACTGCGCGCGCTCTCCACTTTCTGCTCGTAGCTGACCGTGGGTGCTGCCGGCTGGTGCGACTTCCTGTAATAGCCAAGGGCGCCGGCCAGAACGGCACAGGCAATGGTCATGAGCAGGATGAGCTTCCACTTGACCAGAAAATACGCTGCCGCGCTGCGAAGATCCACTTTGTTGTGTTGTTCTTCCGCCATCATTCTCCTCCGAATTTATTTTCCAAAGCGTCGCTCCCCTCAAGGAACAGCGTCTCATACTGCGATACGATATACGGCCAGCTGTAGGCCTCCCGCACCCTCTGCTTTGCCGCCTGCCCAATGGCGGCGATTTTTTCCCGCGGCATTTGGTCCGCCCGCGAGATCAGTGCCGAAAGGCTCCCGCTGTCCTTTTTCCAGTAGAGCGCTGCCTTCCCGGCCACCTCCCGGTTGAATCCGACGCCGAGCAGAAGATTTAAGTCCGTTGCGCCCAGCGCCTCCAGAAGGCTCGGGTTCGTGCCGCCCACTTCATGTCCGTGCAGATAGGCGTACGCGTTCTGCCGGATCTTTCCCAGAAGCGCCTGGTCGTAGACGGTGCCCACAAACTTGATCCGGGGATCCTCTGAGAAATGGAGCTTCTCCTCCAGACGGTTGTAAAAACGGCCGTCCGTCGTGGTGATGATCGCCAGATCCCTGTCCGTATCGGACCGCATGAACTCGCGGATCATCGTCTCAAAATTATTTTCCGGCACGAACCTGCCGACGATCAGATAGTATTCGCCGGGGGTCAGCGCCTTCTCCTTCATCCAGTTCACGTAAGCCGGCGCGTCATCTGCCATCGCCGGGTCCTGACTCTCGGATCCGTAGGAGATATACACCGTCTTCGGATCATATTTTCGGTAGGTCGTCCGGATATACTTCTCAATATTTTTGCTGTCGCAGATGACCAGGTCCGCGTTTTTGACCATCAGCTTTTCCGAATACTTCCAGTATTTGGGCGCGCTCCACTTCGCTCTCTTCCACTCGTGCCCGTCCGGATTGACGTACAGCACGCCGCCAAGCTCGTGGATCTGCTTTTTGAACTGCGCGATAAAAGGACCGATCCGGCAGGCGAGCACATAGAACACCGGGCTTTGGATCTCGGGATGGATCCGGCAGTACTCGATGCAGTGCCTAAGCGCCGCCAGGTCACAGTACACGGCTCTGGCGGGGCCGATGTCGGGCACATCCACGTCAAAGCAGATCGCCCCGTTGTACTTAAAGCGCAGTTCGTCCTCGGCCATTCTGGAGACATGGTACTGGATCGCGCCGCTCTGTCTGTACTCCGTCAGCTTTTCCACAAAAGTCTCAAAGCCGCCGTACATTGCCGGAATTCCTTTGCTGCCCACAACAAAAACGTGCAAAATACCATCCCCCGCGGAGATCATGTCCTCCTGCGGCGGACCCAACAGTTCCACCTTGTGGTCTGCTATGATAGTATATTTTCCGTTCTTCGTCATGGCAGCCTCCGAACAAACCAACTTCTGCT
>CAJOLP010000109.1 GCA_905235465.1 uncultured Lachnospiraceae bacterium
GGCGAGTAGGCGGGCTTAAAGGTATCCTCACCCCAAAATCTGTTATATCTCCCCTTTTTCTTGAGGACCGTTTCCCCGTCCTTGTCATACCGCTCGATCTCCACGCTGTCCCCGGTGATCACAAAGCAGGTCATGGAGAGATCATCGATCTCGTAGTAGGGAGGATCCACAGCTTCGGTATCGGTGTTTTGATTTTTGTAATAGCCCACATAGCCCGCGTTCATATACACGAACTTCAGCGTTTCTGTCGTATAATTCGTCGTGGTGCCGTCCGGGATATTGATCTCATCCCCCGGCTCGAGGAACACCTTGGGTCCGCCCAGGTAGTCATCCCATCCGTTGGAATGATTGTGCCCGTACAGATAGATGATATTGAGGCCATGCCTTGCCCCTTCGTCCAGCGCGTCAAAAATATACTTGGCATACTGCCCGTCCCCGTCTTTCTTTGTCCGCAGGGTATAATGAAGGGGCAGGTGGGCGATCACAAAGATCGGTCCGGCAAAACCGCTGTCAAATTTTTCGTTCAGGTAATTCTGAAGTCTCTGCGCGGTTCCCTTTACGACAGTCTCATCCTGTCTGTTCCTCGGATAATCCCGCTCGTTGATGACAAACACGCCATAAGCGCCGGAAGCCGGATCATTGGCTCCGCTTTCGGAAGTGCCCCCGTCGGTGCTTCTGGGGTCATGATTTCCCTGCACAAAGACAAAGTCCGTGTCGCCGCCGGTCAGGCCGGTCTCATTGACCGTCCCTTTCAGCGACGCGATGCCGGCCGCCGTCACCTCCGCGGAAATGTTGTCGTTGCTGAAATTATAGTCCCCGGCGCAGAGAAATCCGTCCACCGAGGACACATCCGCCGACTCCTGCAGCGCCTCCGCGATGTCCCTGACAACGATCTCGCCGCCGGCATTGCCGACCGCGCCGACATCGTAAACGTCCGTGTCCGGATACTGATAGTCGGAGCAGGCGACGACCACGGTGGCGCCCGATGGAACCTCGGCGGCAAATACAGCCTGGCCGGGCCACGTGCTCGTCAGCAGGATGACTGCCGCCAGTATCAGATTTGTAAACACAAGACTGCCCTTTTTCTTTGATCCCGCTTTACTGATCCCCATGCTGATCTACTCCTTTCCCCCGAAAGTGCCGCGAATGCCCTCAAGTGCCGAGAGCGCCTCATACTTTAAGACTCTGGCCTTGAGTTTCGCCGTTTTCGCGTGGGTCATGGCAAATCGGAAGTCCATACCTTCCACCCACCAGCCTTTCAGGCCCCGCGCGTAACTGCTGAAAATATATGTCACCACCAGTTCATGGTACAGCCAGGACTGAAGTTCCGGATCCCCGATCCGGTCAAACATATCCCTCCACTCCTTCAGGATGACCTTGGTGTCCTCTATTGCCTTCGCCGCGTTTTGCGTCGTCGTGATGGTGTCCTTTCGTATTTCGTGGATATACAGCGATTCATTCACATACTCTATTGACTTTGCGGCCAGCAAAACGCCCGGGATCCTCTGTATGTCCTCGTGCAGCATCCCCGGGGCAAAGTAAAGATCGTTTTCGAGCAAAAACGTCCTCTTAAACGCATATGTCCACGCCTGGACAAAAAAGGAATCGTCCCGGATCGTCCGGATGATGAAGTCCTTTGGCGCCGCGCACTCGCCGTCTGAAATATTGCTGTGCAGACTGACATAGTCAGCGTCCGGCTTTGCGTCCCTAAAAGTCGTATAGAATCCAAAGGCGATGATATCCGCTCCCCGCCGCATGGCTTCCGCAAGTTTCCGGCATGCGCCCTCCGCTATATAATCGTCGGAATCCACGAACCAGACATAATCGCCCGAGGCCGCCTTGAGTCCCTCATTGCGCGCCTGAGAAAGACCGCTGTTCTCCTGATGGATCACACGGATCCTCTCATCCGCCGCCGCATAATCGTCGCACATCCGCGGACACCCGTCGGGGCTTCCGTCATCGATCAGAATGATCTCTGTCGAACAGCCGTCCTGCCCGATCAGGCTCTCCACGCACCTGCCCAGCTCCTTTTCCACCTTGTATACCGGAACGATTAAACTGAGTTTCGGATGCCGGTCCATACGATTCGCCTCTCCTGTCCTTTCCTGTCAGCGGTCCCTATTCTTTCCTGCGAAAAAGAGCATCCCGCAGCCGGATATAGGGCACATCCATGTGGTGCAGCAAAAAGAAGATATACAGTTTCTCGCCCCTGGCCAGATAAGGATTATCATAGATCTTCCTCTTTCTGAGGAGCCCTGTCACACGCTCTTTTTGCCGTTTCGGCCCGCGGCCCTTGTTGATCTCATCGATCACGTAAAGGAGCGCGGACGCCTCAAACGCGTCTGCCTCCTCACAGAGATCCGGATATGCCTCCCTGGCCCTCGCGGCCACCTCCGGCGCATAGACCGCCGGACCCATAAACCTCTCGGAAAAGGGCGATGTGGTTATGGATCCCGGGCGCCGGTAATAATTGTAGAGGGGCTGCCCTGACAAAAATACAGCGTTCGCCCGGCTCATCACCGAGTAGATCGGCACGAAGTCCTCCGACACCAGAAAGCCTTCCGGGAAGCGTATTCCGTCAAACGCCCTGTACAGCTTGTCCCAGGCGGCCATGTTCATGCCGTCCCGCATTAAAAACCGCCGGATGATCTCCCGGCCGGGCCGGACCAGCACGCCCTCTTCCATACAATACTCATTATGAAGGAAACCGCCCTTTTCCACAACATTTCTGCCGCAAGTTACGACGTCACAGCCGTACTCCTCCATCTTGCCGGCCATCACCTCATAGGCGTTCGTTTCAAGCCAGTCATCGCTGTCCACAAAGGCCAGAAGCTCCCCCGTGGCAAGATCGAGCCCGGTGTTGCGGGCCGCGCCCAGTCCCCTGTTGTCCTGATGGACCACCCTCACTCTCCTGTCCGTCTCCGCGATCCGATCCGCGATGCGGCCGGTGCTGTCCGCGGAGCCGTCGTCCACTATGATGATCTCCAGATCGTCATAGGTCTGGTGGATCACACTGTCAAGACAGCGCTCCAGGTAAGGCGCGACGTTATATGCGGGAATTATCACAGAAATTTTCTTATTCATCGGATTCTCCGGCCCGTCTGTCCGGATGGAGGAGCCTTCGCGCCAAATCCATGGCGTCCCCGAATTCCTCCATCCGGCGGAAAAACAGCCACATACAGGCGTTTGCCACCACCGTACACAAAAGTCCCCTGCCCAGTAAAAGCGCGACTGCGTACAGCGACCTTCCCTCGGCCGTGGGGAAGACCCCGCAGGCAAACCAGCACAGGGCACACGAAAACACTATGATGACCATATAGTAGATGCGCTTCTTCATGAAGGCAAAGCGGTCATATCCGGGAAAACAGTTTTTAAACAGGATCAGATCCCCCCAGAAAGAATCGAACACTACCTGGTACAGGATGGTCGCCCCCAGAACACCGGCCGCGCCGAAGCGCCCCACCATAATGATGTCCATGACCAAGTTAAAGACGCCGGCAAACACCGCTCTGTGCCGGTCCTCCCACCAAAGTCCGGCGGCCACGCGATACTGGTAGCACACATCATCCATCTTCAGCGTCATGTAATACAGGCCGAAAAGCGGGAGCATCATGTCCGAAAGGAGCATCTCACTGCCAAGCCAAAGCCGTATAAAGGGCTGATAGAGACAGACCAGACCGGCTGTGATCCAGCCGTTCAGCCACATGTAAAGGAGCTGATACTTATTCATGTCCCGGTAGTTCTTTTCCCGGGACTCCATGATCAGAGAATTTCCGATTCCCGGAATGAGACTTTCTCCCAGCATGCCCACGAGGATCATGAGCCAGGAGGAGATCTGCTGGTAGTTCTGGAACTTGGCCAGCATGACCAGCCCCAGACTTGCGGAAATGACGATATTGTCCAGGTCGTAGCACATCCGCGCGCTGACCCTGCCGGCGATCAGCCCCGCGACCCGCTTTCTCAGTTGCTGCTGCCCCTCCCCGGACAGACTCCCCTCGCACATATACTGGGGAAATTTTATCCGGGACAAATACGCGATGGTCAGGTTCCTGATGATCGTCATCAGCGGGAAGACAATGCAGTACACATAATAATTGCGGGTGAGGAGCAGTACGGCGATCTGCAGGCTGTCCGTCGCGATCCGCACGCCCATCTCGACATAGTTGATGACATCCAGGCGCTGGGAAGCCCGAAACAGCGAGTCGCGCCAGGCAAAAAAGAAATAGCTGATGCTCGTGTTCACAAGCAGAATAAGGTATACCAGACTGATCTGTATGCCCTCCGGCCCCTTCCCGTGGATGAGCCTGGGAAGGAACGGGATCAGGGCGGCTCCGGCGGCAAAAATAACGACGCCTATGATGCGGCAGTACTTCCGGTAAGTACTAAGAAGCGCGTTTACGGTCTCTGTGTCACCGGTGGCAATGGGTTCGTACATCAGGTACACGATTGCGCTGCCGATCCCCAGATCCGCAAGACCGAGAAATGTAAAAATGGAGGTAAAAAGGCCCGACAATCCCAGAAACTCCGCGCCCAATGTCTGGAGCATCACGGCGCGCAGCACAAACGGTAGGATCAGGTTAAATATTCGGGCCGCTATTGAGCTGACCAGATTTCGTCTCGCGTTATCGATCTTAGAAGCAGTCAAGATTTGTCAACTCTTTTCTATTTGTGCTTTTCCAACAGTTCTATAAATTGATCGTACTGCGCGTCGATCGCCTCGCGGTCCGGAAGCGCCCGGACGGTCTCCTTCGCGCCGGCGGACAGTTTTTCATAGAGGGCCGTATCATCCGCAAGCCTGCGGAGCGCCTCAGCCATCGCGTGTACATCTCTGTCCGGCACCAGTATACCATTTGTATCATTGACGGTATACGGCATGGCCGAGTTGTCAAAAGCCACGACCGGCATTCCATAGCTCATGGCCTCCACCATGACCCATCCGTACCCCTCCATCAGAGAGGGGAAGAGAAAGATCCGGGACTGCTCATAGAGTTTTGCCTTCTCATCATCATCGATCCGTCCCATAAATCGGACCCGGTCCTCGACGCCCAGCTCCCCGCACAGTTTCAGCAGCTTCCCGCAAAAATCGGCGTCGGAATAGCCGGTCATAAAGGACCCGGCAACCAGGAATGTGTAATCCGGATGTGCCGCGGCGAACTCCGCAAAGGCCCGCACTCCGTAGTCGACGCCTTTCCGGGGCTCCACCGTTCCCACAAAACAGATCTGCTTTTCCTTCTTCTGCGCGCAGTCATGCACCGTATTGTCAAGATAGGCCTCAAGCAGCATGGCGCGCTTATCCAGCCCGAACGGCTTCAGGCAATCGATCGTATACCGGTTGGGGGAGATCAGCCTGTCGCAGTGCTTCATCAGCGAGATGAGCAGGTTCTTGCGGATCCCCCTGGTCCAGTCAAAGTACCCCATATAATCCAGGTGGTGGGTGATCCCGATGATGCGGCATCCGCTCTTTTTTTTGAGCCGCCACGGGAACAGAAGAAACTTCTGATACATCGTCGTGTTCAGGATCAGATAATCACAGTCCAAAAGTTCCTCGGCATGCTTTCTGAAATTCATGCCGTACTGCAGAAAGTCCCGCTTCAAAAAAGCATACTCGTTCCCAAAGTACGCATAATCGAACAGCTTGACATCGCTCCCAAAATGCCCGGTAAGCTTGCTGTACAGCTCGCCGTCATAGACGCATCCCCCTGTCAGTGTGGATATGGACTCTTCAAGAAAATGTATTTTCATAATACACCTCCATCATTTCCGCGGAAGAGCGGTTCCAGTCAAATGCGCGTATTCTCTGATTGCCTTTGCTGATGAGAGACGCGACAAGTTCCTTGTCCGTCATAAGAAGGTGCAGACATTGGGCGATGGACTCCTCATCCTCCGGGTCAAAATACAGCCCCGCGTCTCCTACGACCTCCGGAAGAGAAGTTCTGTCGGATACTGCGGTCGGCGTGCCGCAGGCCATGGCTTCCAGCGGGGGGATCCCGAAGCCTTCATACAGAGACGGATAGGCAAAGGCGGCCGCGCCGCGATAGAGCTGAATCAGCTCCTTATCGTCAACAAAGCCGGTAAACAAAACATCGTTCCCCGCCTCTTTAAGGAGCTCGTCCGCTCTGTAATCCTTCTTGCCAGCGATGACCAGCTTTTCGCTTCCTCCCCAGCGTTCCTTCATAAGATGAAAGGCCCGGATGAGACGCCCGTTGTTCTTGCGCGGATTCAGGTTTCCGACACTCAGGATATACGGGACGTCCCCGATCCCGAACTTTTCCCGGACAGCGCTTTCCGATATCTCCTGATCCTGCGCCTGCAGGAAAGAATCGTCCACCGCGTCATAGATCACGGAGATCTTTTCCGGCGATACACCGTATGTATCGGCAATATCCTGCCTGGAGTATTCCGATACAGTGATGATGTGATCCGCATGCCTTGCTGACCGCGGGATCAGCAGCTTCTGGAACACATAGTCCTTTGCCGAAAACCAGGAAGCATTGTGTTCAAAACAAATGTCGTGGATCGTGCAGACCGTCCTGCAGCCGCATCTGAACGGCAGAAAGTATTGCGTGTGCAGCACATCCAGGTCCAGCGCCCGGCACAGCTTCGGCAGTTCCTTCAGGTACCGGCGCGCGGCGCCGCGGCTTTGCAGCTCTATGATCTCAAATCTGTCCCTGTACTGTTCCGTGTCGGTGCCGGGCTGCACGAAAAGGTATGCCGTGCAGTCCTTCGGCAAATTCATATGCTGAAGAATATTTTTGTAAAAGCGTTCGTTGCCGCCGGAATGATCTTCCAGCATATGGGCATCGATACCGATCCTCATGATGTCATCTCCTGTTGATTGTAAATGGCCGGCCCCGCCAGAAGGTAAATGAGTGTAAAATTATAGGCAGGGAACATCGTATAATGCTCCATCAATCCGACCAGCAGCATTACGTTAGCTATGTGCAGCAGCGCCAGATTCTTCGTGCGGATACACTTCCGGTTTATGGCCGAAAGGAACACCAGCTCCAGCAGTACCCCGATCAGCCCGCGGTAGACGAGCTCAGAGATGTATGCGTTGTCCAGATATAACAGCGGCTCCACATATCCGGCGAGCTCCATCTTTACCGCTCCCGAAGCGTCGATCGTGTGTCCGAGCAGGGTCACTCCATAATAGCTGAGGGCGATCCCTCCCTGCACAAACCGGCTGGCCATGTTCCAAAGCGGAGTCTTCTCAAAGGCCGCGGTCAGCGGTTCCATAAACCTGGTCAGGATCAGAGATAACGCAAAGTACAGAAAAGGCGCAGCGACCATACACACGTTCCACACCTTGTTTTTGAGCATAGCGGACACACGCTTTTGATCCTTCTCAAAGAGCCCGCAGGCGATCACAAGGAGCGGGAAGAAAACCATCAGAACGGCCACCGTTCTGCACTTTATATATGTCCAGACAGGAACCGCCGCGAGCCAGAACATAAACAGTGTAATGGCATTTTTATTCCTGAGCC
>CAJOLP010000110.1 GCA_905235465.1 uncultured Lachnospiraceae bacterium
GGGATCGGAGCGCCCGTATTAAATACAATGACTCGAACACAATTTTCCTTCTGTTCGAAGCTTATGTCAATTACTTTTTCTCCCTCGCAGTGATTGATGGCGTTGGAGAGATAGTTGTCAAACACTTCCTCCGTCCAGAACTCGTCCGCCCAGACGTAGATCGGCCCGCACTCCATGACGCGGACGGTGATCCCGTTTTTGTCGATCAGCATCTGCATGCTGGCGATGCAGCCCCGCACGAATCCCACGATGTCGAAGCGCACCATGCTCAGCTCCGTGACGCCGTATTCCAGCTGACTGAGGGACAGGAGCTTCTGGACCATCTGGTTCATACGGTTTGCCTCGTCCATGATGACCTCCGTGTAGAACTTTGTGCTCTCCGGATCTTCCGCGATGCCGTCGTGGAGGCCCTCCGCGTAGCCGCTGATCAGCGCCAGGGGAGTCTTGAGCTCATGGGTCACATTGGAGAGGAACTCCTGACGCATCTCCTCGGTCTTGTCCCTGTGCTCCAGATCCTCCTGAAGCTGCCGGTTGGCCGTCTTGAGTTCCGATATCGTCTCTTCCAGCGTCTGGGACAGCTCGTTCATGTTTTCGCCCAGCTCCGCCACCTCGGTGCGGCTCTTCCCTCTGTATTTGGCGCTGAAATCCAGATTCTTCATGCGGGAAGAGATCTCCGTCAGCTCCCGGATCGGCCTGGTGAGCCGGCCGGCCATAAGATAGGCTGCCAGAGACCCGATCAGCGCAGCGATGATCCCGATATAGATCATAAACCTGCTCGCGATCGCGGAACTGTTCTCGATGCTCTCCACCGGTGTGCTCTCCAGACAAAAGCTTCCGTCCGACAATACGGCGAACAGCTCCATCATATCCGTTCCCAGCCTTGTGTTGCGCACGATCGCGACCTGATAGTTCTTCTCCCGAGTCCGAACCGACACGATATAAAATCTGCTGTCACTGCTGTCCCGCTGATCGATATACGGCGTCGCGGACAGCAGGTTGTCCCACATCCTGTTCATCATCAGCTCTTTGTCCGAGGCGCTGATCCGGATGGTCGCTGCGTCCTCCCCCATGACCATGATGTTGATGCCGTCCCTGTCGGACGCGCGCAGTATTTCCTCGCTGAAGGACTCGTCCTCCCCGCTGTCCTCTAAGAAGGCCCCCTGCGCGGCCTCCCCGTCGATCTCTTTATAGAGCGCTTCCAGCGCTTTTTCTTTTTCTCTCAGGTAATACCGCCCCAAAAAGGTGCGGTTGAACAGAAGGGTGATCAGGATCGTGCCGACCATCAGCACGAAGAAGACCAGCGTGAACTGCCCCTGAAGTGTATGCTTGCGCTCCTTCACCTACAGCCTCCAACTGTCATAAAGACTAAAAAGATAATATACAGACAAAAACTCCCAACCGGCCGCTGGGAGCTTTTAAAAACGGGCGCCGCGAAACGGGCGCTCACGCATCGACGTCAAACTTGTAGCCCATGCCCCATATCGTGCGGATCAGCTCGCCCTTGTCTCCCAGCTTGCTGCGGAGCTTTTTGACATGCGTATCGATCGTTCTGGCGTCGCCGTAGTAATCGTAGTTCCACACATTGTTGAGGATCTTTTCTCTCGAGAGCGCGATCCCGTTGTTCTCCATAAAATAGGTCAGAAGCTCAAATTCCTTAAAGCTCAGCTCCACGGGCTTGCCATCGATCGTCACCTCATGGGCCGCCTTGTCCAGGACGATCCCGCCGAGCTCTATCCTGTCGTTGTTGTCCTGGGCCGCAGTCCTTCTCAGGATCGCCTCCACGCGCGCCACCAGCGTCCGCGGGCTGAAGGGCTTGGTCACATATTCGTCGACCCCCAGCTCAAAACCGCGAAGCTCATCCCTCTCGTCCGAGCGGGCCGTGAGCATGATCACGGGAAGCTGTGAGGACTCGCGGATCTCCCTTAGCACCTGCCACCCGTCCATGCGGGGCATCATCACATCCAGGATCACCAGCGATATATCCTTATTGTCATAGAACAGATCCAGCGCCGTCTCTCCGTCCGGCGCCTCGAGCACCTCGTATCCGCTCTTTGTTAAAAAGTCGCTCACCAGCTTGCGCATGCGCGCCTCATCGTCGACCACCAGTATTTTTCCGTTCCCCATGACATAACTCCTCCCCCGCTTAATATTCTTCAGGTTTGTAGAGCGTCAGCACAGCCACACTCCTCTCCTTAAGCGTCATCACCGGATTGTACACGAACAGGCTCTCGTAAAAGCGGGGGCCGCCGTCCGCGTCTGTATAAATATTGAGTCCCCAGGCAAGTCCGTCGCTGAGTGCCGGCAGGCGGATCTCCTGCGGTTCCCAGAAGGCATTGATGACCATGTAGACGACTTCATCCTCCCCCAGATCTTCGCGCCACCCCGCATAGAGGATGCCGAGCACCTTATTGCCCATGCCTATGCTGTGGTCATCCGGGTTCGCGCCACAGCATGTGACGGGCGGCAGTCCGCAGTGTGCGGGCGGCAGTTCCCTGGAGATCACAAGATGCTGCTTGCGGAAGGCTATGACATTCTTTACGAAGTCAAAATAGTCGCGGTTGGCCCTCAGGAAATCCCAGTTCAGCCATGAGATCTCTCCGTCCTGACAGTATCCGTTGTTGTTGCCGTACTGCGTGTTGCAGAATTCATCCCCGGAGAGGATCATCGGCGTGCCGCGGCTGAGCATCAGCACCGTGACCGCGTTGCACATCATCTTTTTGCGGAGCGCCTGGATCACGGGATCGTCCGTATAGCCTTCTACACCGCAGTTCCAGCTCCGGTTGTCATCTGTCCCGTCCGTATTGTTCCAGCCGTTCGCCTCGTTGTGCTTGTGATCATAGGAAAAAAGATCGTACAGCGTGAAACCGTCGTGACAGGTGACAAAATTGACGGAGGATCTGTAACCCTGATACGGCGCCTTGCCGTACATATCCATGGAGCCCGTGATCCTGGCCGCCGCCTCCGCCGCCTGCCAATAATTGCCCCTCAGATAATCGCGGATGCTGTCCCTGTAGCGGCCGTTCCACTCGGCCCAGCGGTTATGGGCGGGGAACGATCCCACCTGATACAGTCCGCCCGCGTCCCAGGGCTCGGCGATCAGCTTAGTGCCGGCCAGGACCGGATCCATCGCGATCTGCCTGATCAGCGGCGGATCGCTCATGGGCGCGCCGTTCTCATCCCTTGTCAGAATGGAGGCCAGGTCAAAGCGGAACCCATCCACATGAAACTCGGTCACCCAGTACCGCAGACAGTCGATGATGTATCGTGTCACCAGCGGGTGATTGGCGTTGACCGTGTTGCCGCAGCCGCTGAAGTTGTAGTAATCTCCCTCCGGCGACTTGGAATAAAAGATATCGTTGTCGATTCCCTTGAACTGATAGAAAGGACCGGTGAGATTTCCTTCCGCCGTATGGTTAAAGACCACGTCGAGGATCACTTCGATCCCTGCTTTCTTGAGAAGACGGATGGTCTGCTTGAGTTCACTCCCCTCCTCGTTGTACTCGATGGAGGCGGTGTAGGACGTGTTCGGCGCAAAATACGCCACCGTGTTGTACCCCCAATATTCCAAAAGGAGCCTTCCGTTGTGGGTGCGCGCGTTGATCATCTCATCGAACTCAAAGATCGGCAAAAGCTCCACCGCCGTGACGCCCAGTTCCTTCAGATAAGGGATCTTCTGTATGATGCCCGCAAATGTGCCAGGATACCCGACGCCGGATGTGTGGTGCCTGGTAAAGCCGCGCACGTGCATCTCATAAATGATCGTATCCTCCATGGGCGTGTGGAGAAAATCGTTGCCCTTCCAGACAAATCTGTCCTTCACCACCCTGGCGTGGTAGTCGGTCGGCGTCTTCGCGGCGCCCCAGGCCCTCTGGCCCGTCACTGCCCGGCAGTAGGGGTCCAGGATCAGCTTATTCCTGTCAAAATACAGCCCCTTCGCGGGATCATAGGGTCCGTCCATGCGATAGGCATATTCAAAATCCTCTGCGTCCAGCCCGGCCACAAAGATCGAATAGACATGGCCCATCCGGTAGGATTCCGGGATCGGGAGGATCGCGTAGGGAGCGCTCTGCTTGCGGTGAAAGAGCAGAAGCTCACAGGATGTGGCCCCTTCCGAATTGATCGAAAAGTTCACCCCGCCCCGGAGCGCGTGGGCGCCGGGAAGATTGTAATTCCCCGGGCGCACAAAAAAGCCGGAAATCTCATCCAGCTTCTCCCTGCCTTTTTTGCCGCCCGAAAAGGCGCCGTCTGTATTATTCTTTTGTCCGCTGCCGGCGGCATCCTGTTTTCCCTCGAACAGTCGCCGCACTACATCGAAACGCCGCATAACTAGAGTGTTTCCTCGCTTCAATCATTCTCAGACATTATTTTATCAGATTGACTTAATTATGAAAAGAGGGAGACAGCGGGCCAGGCCATAACACCTGTCTCTCTGTCTCCCGGTTCATTCATTTAAGATCTTGCGGATCACGCCTTGCGGCCGCTCACGCCGGATAGGCGCCGTTCTCTGTATCCGCCTTGGTCAGATCCACCTTTTCCTGCTGCGCCAGACGATACTTGAAGAAGTCCACAGCGACCTGCGGGAACAGCGCGTAGGACAGAACGTCCTCATCCTGCTGCTTCCACTGCGCGCACTCTTCCTCGAACTGGGGAAGCTGCGGCGGGATCAGGTCGGCCGGCCTGCAGGTAATTCTCTCCTCGTCGCCGATGACCTTCTTGACCACTTCCTCATTCATGGGCTTGATGGTCTGTCCGTATTTGCCGCGGATCAGATCCTTGGTCTGCTCCGTCGCCATCTTGTAGCGCTCGCCCATAAGGACGTTCATGACCGCCTGTGTGCCGACGATCTGTGAGGACGGTGTGACCAGCGGCGGCTCGCCCAGATCTTTGCGGACGCGCGGCACTTCCTCCAGCACCTCTGTCAGCTTGTCGGAGGCGCCCTGCTCAGCCAGCTGGCTCACCATATTGGAGAGCATGCCGCCGGGCACCTGATAGATCAGCGTGCGGATATTGACGCCCAGGACCTTCGTGCTCATAAGGCCGTTCTCGATGCACTCCTCGCGGTAAGGCGTGAAGTAGTCCGCGATCTCCTTGAGCAGCCCCTCGTCCAGGCCGGTCTCCCGCTCTGTGCCGCGGAGCGCGCCCACCATGACCTCGGTCGCGGGCTGGGAAGTTCCCAGCGCGAAGGGGCTGATCGCGCAGTCGATGATGTCCACACCGGCCTCGATCGCCTTGAGATAAGTCATGCTGGCGACGCCCGATGTGTAGTGTGTGTGCAGCTCGATGGGAAGCTCAGTTCCTCTCTTGAGCGCCTTTACGAGTCTCTCCGCATCGTAAGGAAGCAGAAGCCCTGCCATATCCTTGATACAGATGGAATCAGCGCCCATATCCTCGATCTGCCTTGCGATATTCATCCAGTAGTCCTCGGTGTAGGCGTCACCGATGGTGTAGGCCAGCGCGATCTGCGCGTGTCCGCCTTCCTTCTTGGTGGCCTTTACAGAGGTCTCAAGGTTTCTGAGGTCGTTGAGGCAGTCAAAGATCCTGATCACGTCGATGCCGTTGGCGATGGATTTCTGGACAAAATACTCCACGACATCATCGCTGTAGTGGCTGTAGCCCAGAAGGTTCTGGCCGCGGAGCAGCATCTGCAGTTTCGTATTCTTAAAGCCGTCTCTGAGCTTTCTGAGTCTCTCCCACGGATCCTCATGGAGGAAGCGAAGGCAGGCATCAAAAGTGGCGCCGCCCCACATCTCAACAGCCTGATAGCCCACCACCTGATCCATCTTGTCGATGATCGGCAGCATCTCTTCTGTCGGCATTCTGGTGGCGATCAGAGACTGATGCGCGTCGCGAAGGACTGTCTCCATAATTTTAACTGGTTTTTTCACCTGTTCAGACATTTTCTATTTCCTTTCTTAAACAATTCCGAATACCGCCATGAAGACACCGGCAACGACTGCCGTACCGATAACGCCCGCCACATTGGGGCCCATCGCGTGCATGAGCAGGAAGTTGCTGGGATCATACTCCGATCCGACTTTCTGGGAAACACGGGCTGCCATGGGAACAGCAGATACGCCGGCGGAGCCGATCAGAGGATTGACCTTGCCGCCTGTCGCTATTTTCATGATCTGTCCGAACATAACACCGGCAAACGTGCCGAAGGAGAAAGCGACAAGACCGAGCGCGACGATCTTGAGGGTCGTGACATTCAGGAATGCCTCGGCGCTTGTGGTCGCGCCGACCGATGTTCCCAAAAGAATAACGACGATGTACATCAGCGCATTGCTGGCTGTCTCTGTCAGCTGGCGGACAACGCCGCACTCGCGGAAAAGATTGCCGAGCATGAGCATACCGACCAGCGGTGCCGTCGTGGGAAGAAGCAGACAAACAACGATCGTGACCACGATGGGGAACAGGATCTTCTCCAGCTTGGAAACGGGGCGGAGCTGCTTCATCCGGATCTTCTTGTCCTTTTCAGACGTGAAGAGCTTCATGATCGGGGGCTGAATGATCGGAACCAGCGACATATAGGAATATGCCGCGACCGCGATGGGTCCTAAAAGCTCCGTCTGTCCCAGCTTGGAACAAAGGAAGATCGATGTAGGACCGTCCGCGCCGCCGATGATGGAGATCGCCGCGGCTGCCTTGCCGTTGAAGCCGAGGGCGATGGCGCCAAAATAGGCGGCGAAAATACCGAACTGGGCCGCAGCCCCCATCAGGAAACTGGAGGGACTTGCGATCAGCGGGCCAAAATCCGTCATGGCGCCGACTCCCATGAAGATCAGGGAGGGCAGGATCGCCCACTCATCCAGCTGGAAGAAATAGTACAGAAGGCCGCCGTTCGCCGTTGCTGTCGGTGCCGCCATGATATCGGGATAGATATTGACGAGCAGCATGCCGAACGAGATCGGGACCAGAAGCAGGGGCTCAAATTCCTTTGCGATCGCCAGGTACATGAAGACCAGCGCGACGATGATCATCAGGTAATTGCCCCATGTCAGGTTCATAAAAGCGGTCTGGTGTACTAAGTTATCGAGAGTATTGACAATATAATCCATATAACTTAGACCTCCTAACAGTCATTATCCGGCGATGAGCGCCTTAGTCGATCGTTGCCAGCAGATCGCCTGCCTCAACTGCGTCACCGACTTGGCAGTCGATCGACGCGACTGTACCGGCCTCGGGTGCCACCATGGGGATCTCCATCTTCATCGCCTCTACGATGACGATCGCGTCGCCCTTCTGGACTGTCTGACCGACAGAAGCCTCTACCTTGAAGACCTTGCCTGCAGCGCCGGCTTCCACTCTGTACTTGCCGGTGCCTTCAGCTGCAGCTGCCTTGGGAGCTGCGGCTGCCTTGGGAGCTGCCTTGGGAGCTGCCTTGGGGGCGGCGGCGGGAGCCGCGGCGCCGCCTGCCGTCTCCTCTACAGTGACATCATACGCAACACCATTTACTGTAATTGTATAATTCTTCATCGATCTATCCTCTCTTATCTCTTTCTTGACTTCCGTATTGACCGCACAACAAAACCGTCCGTGCTGCTCGTTCCCTCATACGCCGCGACCGCCGCTGCGATCACTGCCGCAAGCACCAGGTCATCCGCCAGTTCCTCCTCTGCCTCTAAAGCGGGTGCGGCAGGTGCCGCCGCGCTCTCAGGCTCGGAGACCGTAACTGTCTGCTGCCTTGTCTTCTCCATAAAGCCGCCCACAGCCTTGCCGAAGATCGCGATGACTACGGCGAGCAGGATCAGGATAAAGAAGGTGGTCCCCATGCCCAGCAGGGTATTGAGGCCGGCCTGCTGTATCTTCTCCTGCATACTGTATTCGACGTTCGTGGTTATGTTCGTCACTTCATATCCGTCGTCCGCCTGTTCCATGGTAAAGACGACATCCGCGTCGTGTCTGGATCCCTTGACGGTGACTGTGACTACGCCGTCTTTCTTGGTAAAGCTGCAGCTTTTCCCGACGATATCCTGCACTTCACCGATATCCGACTGCGCGTTCTCCCAGGAGGTAAACGCCGGTCCGTATATGGGATCATCGGCCTGCGCCGCGGCGGTACCGTCTTCGACCGCTTCATTCATCGCCAGTACGAACTGGCTGGCAGAGTCATACCACTGCTGTTCCTGTTCGGGTGTCAGTTCCACCGCGTTCGGATCAGCTTGGGGCGCTGTACTGCACCCTGCCAGGCATAGGACACAGGCGATGAGAACAAATAATTTAATCCATCGTTTCTTCATAACTTTTCTGTGTCTCCTTAGTTATTTCGCACTGTGCTTTTTGGCCGGCAGCTCCTCTCTCTTGGTATAGAGCATTTCCAGCGCGCCGATCAGGTATCTGCGCAGATCATCGGGCTCGACGACCTGATCCACATAACCTCTTGCGAGAGCGCTGTCGATGTTGTTCTGCAGATCCTCATAGCGTGATTTCGCCTGCGCGATCTCAGCCGCGCTGTCGCCGGCGAGGATCCTGGCTGCCAGTCCCGCGTCCATGATGCCCACGGAAGCGCCCGGAAGCGCATAGGTAATATCAGCGCCCACCGCTCTGCTGTTCATCACGATGCCGGCACTGCCGAAAGCTTTGTTTACGATCACATTGATCTTGGGGATATTGGCGCCCGCAAGTGCCGCTGTAAGCTTGGCTGCGGCATCCGCGACCTTTCTCTCCTCGCTCTCAGTCGCCGCGAAGCCTGTAACGTTGGTCAGTGTGATCACAGGGATCTCGAACGCGTCGCAGAACTTCACAAGATCAGCTGCCTTGTAGCAGCCGCCGGCTGTGAGGACTGCCTCAAAGGACTCCGCCTCCTCGCCGTTCTCGTCATAGAGAGCGCTTCTGTTGGCCGCCACGCCGACCGTCGTTCCGCCCAGAGTAAGGAACCCGGTCACCATCTCTTTGGCATAGCCCTTCTTGGTCTCGATGAAAATATTGTTGTCGGCAAGATCTGAAAGAACGACTGCGGGATCCGCCTGACCGGACTCCACAAGGATGCTCGCGCGGTTCAGGTCGTCAGTACAGGGTTCCGCAAAGTCATCTTCATTGTTGGAAGGAAGGATAGACACAAGTGTGCGGATCTCACCGAAGATCTCCTCCTCGGTTCCTGTAAAGTCCACACTGCCGCCGGCAGCCTTGGCCGCTGCGCCGGATGTGTCGTTCTTGTCCTCGACATTGCCTGCCAGCGCGTTGGGCGCGTTGACAAACAGTTTGGCGTCCGTTTCCATCAGAGTGAAATCTGAAAGAGCCGGAATGACGGCAAGACCGCCGCCGCAATTGCCAAAAACGGCCGTGATCTGCGGCACGACGCCGGACGCCTCACTCATCTTTTTATAAATAGTGCCGAATGCGTCCAAAGTGTCCAGACCTTCCTGCAGCCGCATGCCCGCGGAATCGATCAGACCGATCACGGGAGCGCCGGTCTTAATGGCCAGATCATAGATCCTGGCGATCTTACGGGCGTGCATCTCACCGACGGATCCGCCCAGAACGGATGCGTCCTGGCTGTAGACATACACCAGACCTCCGTCGATCACACCATAGCCGGTGACAACGCCGTCTGAAGGTGTCTGCGCAGGCTTCAGATTAAAGTCTGTGGTGCGCGCAGTCACACCGGCGCCGATCTCGACGAAGCTGCTGTCATCCAGCAGGGCGAGAATCCTATCCTTCGCTGATGAAGAACTACTCATACTTACCTCTCTTTCGAAGCGTTTTTTAGTTATCTATTTGCAAAAACAGTCTTACTATAACATAAAAATTTATAAAATAACACAGCATTATTGGCCAATATTTATACGCAAAAGCCAATGGTTTTTGACACCCTATAATAAAAAGACAGAATATCTGCCAAATGGGGCGCCACGACCAGTCTATACGTCCAGTCTGCTGTCGACCTCCTGCTCCGCTTCCTCCAAAAACTCCTCGACCTGGTCGGTCCCGATGTCCGGAAGCTCCTCCAGGGAGCGGATCCCGAAAGTGCGCAGAAACTGCTCGGTCGTCCCGAAGAGCATCGGCCTTCCGGGACCGTCGCGCCGGCCCACCTCCTGCACCAGTTCGTAGCTCACCAGTTTGCTGATGGCAAAATCGCTGTTGACGCCGCGGATGTTCTCCACCTCCAGCCTCGTGACGGGCTGCTTGAACGCGATGATGGAGAGTGTCTCCAGCAGCGTGTCGGTCAGGACCTGCTTTTTGGGGGCCTTCGCTATTTTGATCAGATACTCGTACAGTTCCGCCTTTGTGGAGAGCTGCACCGCGTCCTCGTACCAGTGGATCCGCAGCCCGCTCTCCTCCTGCTCGCACCTGGCCTCCAGGGCGTGCACCGCCTCCACGGCTTCCTCGCGGGTGATCTCCAGCGCGTCGGCGATCCTCGCGATCTCCACGGAGTCCCCCATAGCGAACAGGATCGTCTCAATTGCGGCCATTCTCTTTTCCAGTTCCATTTTTATCTCCTTCTTCCGGTTCCAGTTCGATCACCGTCACTTCCCCCGGGTCAAAGATCCGGATCGCCAGCGTGTGCGCGCCCAGACCGCAGGTGACGATCAGGTTCCGCCCTCCGTCCTTATCGGTGTACAGACCTCCGCTGTATTTGGGAAACAGATTCGGCCCGGTCCCCATGACGCCGCCCACCACCGGCAGCCGCATGAGCCCCCCGTGCACATGCCCGCAAAGGGACAGACAGGTCGGCGCCCCAATCCATATACCGGTCGCCGTAAACGGGGCTGTGTGTCAAAAGTACCGTGTATCTGGAAGGATCCGGTCTGCCGGCCATCCTCTCCAGCGCCGCGTCTGTCAGTTCGTTCTTATGAAACTTCACATAATAATCGATCGGCAGCTCCAACCCCTGAAGATCGATCCCGGTATCCTCCCCGCGCTTTATCAGGGGGATCCTCTCATTGCGGAGCATGTGGGCGCCCAGACCCCGGATCGCCTCGTCGAAGGCCTTTTTGTACTCGCCGCAGATCTCGTAGCAGAGCCGCTCCTCGTGATTGCCGTAAACAAAATATACCGGCGCGATCTCTGTCAGGTCCCT
>CAJOLP010000111.1 GCA_905235465.1 uncultured Lachnospiraceae bacterium
GAGATGTATTTTCTCACCAATGTCACAAATCTATACGGCGCCTCCGCTATATTTTACCCCTTCATCCCCTGGATCATCACCGAAGAACTGAAGTCCGACTTCTTCATCCTTCCCAGTTCCGTCCACGAGGTGATCATCCTTCCGGATCACGGGGAGGATCCCGGGGAGCTGGCAGGGATCGTTAAGGAGATCAACCGGACGGTGGTCAGCCCCCAAGAGATCCTTACGGACTCCGTCTACCATTACAGACAGTCCGACTGCCGCATACGAAGAGTCTGCTGACATACTGGACAACAAATTTCGGTTATGCTATACTCTCTGTAAGCCCGGAGCGGACAGATCTTTTCTGTCCGCTCTGTATACGGATATATGCACTCGTAGTCTAACGGATAGAACGGAGGCCTCCGACGCCTTTAATGCAGGTTCGATTCCTGTCGGGTGCATTTTTTAATACCCATTTGGCGGATGAAATGCTGACTGTTTTGGATAGAAATTGGTGAGGACGGTATGGGACTGTTTGGAATCGGTAAACTCAATGCGGCTGTTGTGGGAACAGGGTATATGGCGGGCAGGATGTCCGCGGCGCTCCTTGAGAGCAGCAGGATCAGGCCCTATGCCATCGTGTCCAGAAACCTGGACCGGGCTTTGGAATTCGGCAGAGTCAACGGGTTCAAGAAGGCGTATGATTCCATGCAGGACATGCTGGCGGACAAAAAGGTCGACATGGTCTATCTGGCGACGCCCGCTTCCCACCACGCGGAGGAGATCCGCGCCTGCATCGAGGCGGGGAAGCCTGTCCTGTGCGAGACGCCGCTGGCGCTGACCTGCGCAGAGGCGGAGGAGCTTCTTTCGCTGGCTAAATCCCAGAATGTGCTCGTGCTGGAAGGCGCGTTTCCCAGATTTCTTCCTTTCTGGAATCAGGTGGCGGGCGTTCTCTCCAGCGGCACCATCGGCATGCCGATCATGCTGACGGCCTCATTCTCCGCGGACATCGAACACATCTCGCGCCTTCAGAGGCCGGCCCTGGGCGGCGGAGCCCTGGGGGATCTGGGGTATTTCCTCCTCAATTTCGCCTCCATGGCCTTCGGCGACGACATCGTCAAAGTACAGTCTCTGGGCGTATTTGCCGACACCGGTGTGGACAGACAGGACGCGATCTGCCTTCAGTACAGGGACGGACGCACCGCCGTTCTTTCCTGCACCATGAGCGGGAACGGCGCGAACTTCGGCATCATTCAGGGCACCAAGGGCTACATCCTCATCGAGAATATCAAAAACTTTGAGACGATGACCGTTTACGACAGCAGCAACAATAAGGTGTCCGGCAGCAAGCGCCCCAAGCAGAAAAACAGCTATGAATTTGAACTGGACGCATTTGCGGAGGCCCTTTCCATGGGGTGGCTTGAGTGCCCGGCCATGCCGCACAGCCAGACGCTGTCGCTCCTTCATCTGATGGATTTTGTGCGCCGGCAGATCGGCGTCTCTTACGAGAACGCGGCGGGCATCCATGTGCAGAATATTCCTCCGGTGGCGGAGGTCATCAGTGCGGACGAAACGGCGGCGGTCATCGCTTCACATCAGGAGACAGCGGCAGCTCCCGCAGACGTGACGGTGGATGTGACCGGCGATGTGACAGTGAATGCGGCCGGTGATGGGACAGTGGACGCACCCGATATAAATTTATAGGATAAGAGCGATTTTTATATTGAATTTTATAGGGTGTGTGCTGTAAAATAAAAGTTGACAAAAGTCTGACATTATTTTTAGTTTTTCATGTTCAGGCTGTTGTGAACACTCTGATAATTGTAGAAGTAGGAGGAACAAAACATGGCAGTAAAAGTAGCGATTAACGGTTTTGGTCGTATCGGACGCCTGGCTTTCCGTCAGATGTTTGGAGCAAAGGGATTTGAGATCGTAGCGATCAACGACCTTACTTCTCCCGATATGCTTGCTTATCTTCTGAAGTATGACAGCACGCAGGGCAAATACAGTAAGGCTGATACCGTTTCAGCAGGTGAGGATTCCATCACTGTCGATGGCAAGGAAATCAAGATTTATGCAAAGGCAAACGCAGCTGAGCTTCCCTGGGGCAAGATCGGTGTTGACGTAGTTCTTGAGTGTACAGGTTTCTACACCTCCAAGGCTAAGGCTCAGGCTCACATCGATGCAGGCGCAAAGCATGTCATCATCTCTGCTCCCGCAGGCAATGATCTTCCCACGATCGTTTACAACGTCAACCACAAGACGCTGACCAAAGATGACAAGATCATCTCCGCGGCTTCCTGCACGACCAACTGCCTTGCTCCTATGGCCAAGGCTCTGAATGATCTGGCTCCCATCAAGTCCGGTATCATGTGCACGATCCACGCTTACACAGGCGATCAGATGACACTTGACGGCCCTCAGAGAAAGGGCGACAAGAGAAGATCCCGCGCGGCGGCGGTCAACATCGTTCCCAACAGCACAGGCGCTGCAAAGGCTATCGGCCTTGTTATCCCTGAGCTGAACGGCAAGCTCATCGGCGCTGCACAGCGTGTTCCCACACCTACAGGCTCCACAACTATCCTTACGGCAGTTGTTGAGGGTGAGGTTACCAAGGATCAGATCAACGCAGCTATGAAGGCTGCCAGCACAGAGTCCTTCGGCTACAACACAGATGAGATCGTTTCCAGCGATATCATCGGCATGCGCTACGGCTCACTGTTCGATGCAACTCAGACCATGGCTATGCCTCTGGACAACGGCACAACTGAGGTTCAGGTCGTTTCCTGGTATGACAACGAGAATTCCTACACGAGCCAGATGGTTCGCACCATCAAGCATTTCGGCAAGCTTCTGGGCGCCTGATCACGGCATTCAGCAGTTTCGTCAAGACCTGAAGTAAGAGAAGGGTCCGGTCTTTCGTGGACCGGTCCCTTCTTTGTATCACAAAAAAAGGAGATTTGTGAAATGGGACTGAATAAGAAATCCGTAGATGACATTGATGTGAAGGGCAAGAAGGTCCTCGTAAGATGCGACTTTAACGTACCCCTCAAGGATGGCGTGATCACCGACGACAACCGTATCGTCGCAGCGCTTCCCACGATCAAGAAGCTGATTAATGACGGCGGCAAGGTCATTCTTTGCTCCCATCTGGGCAAGCCGAAGGGAGAGGCCGTTCCGTCTCTGTCCCTCGCGCCTGTGGCAGCCCGTCTCTCCGAGCTTTTGGGCCAGCCCGTCGTTTTCGCCGCTGATGACGAAGTCGTCGGACCCAATGCCAAGGCCGCGGTCGAGAACATGAAAGACGGCGACGTCGTACTTCTCCAGAATACCCGCTACAGAGCGGAGGAGACCAAGAACGGCGAGCAGTTCTCCAAGGATCTTGCATCCCTGGCAGACGTATTCGTCAATGACGCGTTCGGCACAGCGCACAGAGCGCACTGCTCCAACGTGGGCGTCACTGATTTTATCGACACATGCGTGGTCGGTTATCTGATGCAGAAAGAGATCGACTTCCTCGGCAAGGCGGTCGAGGATCCGGTACGTCCTTTTGTCGCGATCCTGGGCGGCGCCAAGGTGGCTGATAAGCTCAATGTTATCAATAACCTCCTTGAGAAGTGCGACACCCTGATCATCGGCGGAGGCATGGCCTACACATTCCTCAAGGCTAAGGGATATGAGATCGGCAAGTCTCTGGTGGACGACAGCAAGATCGATTATTGCGCCGAGATGATGAAGAAGGCGGAAGACCTTGGCAAGCAGCTTCTGCTTCCCATCGACACCGTCGTGACATCCGAGTTCCCCGATCCCATCGATGCTCCCATCGAGACCGAAGTGGTCGACGCCGACAAGATTCCGGCTGACAAGATGGGCATGGACATCGGCCCCAAGACCATCGAGCTTTTCAGCGACGCTGTCAAGAATGCCAAGACAGTCGTCTGGAACGGTCCTATGGGCGTGTTTGAGAATCCGATCCTTTCCAAGGGCACAAGAGCGGTCGCGCAGGCACTGGCTGATACAGACGCCACGACCATCATCGGCGGCGGCGACAGCGCGGCGGCGGCCAATCAGATGGGCTTCCACGACAAGATGAGCCACATCTCCACCGGCGGCGGCGCCTCTCTTGAATTCCTCGAGGGCAAGGAGCTTCCCGGCGTAGCGGCAGCAGACGATAAGTAATCAGTAAACGATAACAGCTGCCCAAAACCGGAACACCGCGGCAGCTGTTATATTGAATAAGGTGTTCAGGAACGGAGATTACAATGGCAAGAAAGAAAATCGTTGCGGGCAACTGGAAAATGAATAAGACCCCTACAGAGGCAAAGGCGCTTGTAGAGCTCCTCAAGCCCCTCGTAGACGGCGCTGACGCGGACGTGGTATTTTGCGTACCCGCGATCGACATCATCCCTGTCGTCGAGGCAGTAGCCGGAACCGATATCGCGGTCGGCGCTGAGAACCTTTCCGATCAGGACAAGGGCGCGTTTACCGGAGAGATCTCCGGCGCTATGCTCAAGGATGCCGGCGTCAAGTACGTCATCATCGGCCACTCCGAGAGAAGAGAGTACTACAAAGAGGATGACGAGTTCCTCAACAGGAAGGTCAAAAAGGCGTTTGAGTATGGTCTTACCCCCATCCTCTGCTGCGGCGAGACACTCGCGCAGAGAGAACTGGGCGTCACCATCGACTGGATCCGCCTGCAGCTCAAGAGTGACCTCAAGGACATCACCGCTGAGCAGGCTGCTTCCATGGTCATCGCTTATGAGCCTATCTGGGCGATCGGAACAGGCAAAGTTGCAACGACAGAGCAGGCGCAGGAAGTCTGCCACGCGATCCGCGAGCTCATCGCTGAGCTCTACGGCGCGGACACAGCTGAGAAGATCCGCATTCAGTACGGCGGCTCCGTAAAGGGTTCCTCCGCACCCGAGCTGTTCGCGCAGGCGGACATCGACGGCGGTCTGATCGGCGGCGCAGC
>CAJOLP010000112.1 GCA_905235465.1 uncultured Lachnospiraceae bacterium
CTATGTGCGCGTCAGGAGCTATAAGACCGTGAACGGGAAGAACTATTATTCGACCTGGAGCACCTGGAGAGCCACGACGATCAGGAAGTAAAGACCGAAACAAAGATAACAGAACACAGGCAATTCACAAGGGGGGAGGCTGTCACAGCCTCCCCCCTTAGTACCTGCGCTCTGTTAATCACCGGCCATAGTGCGGTTTTTCAGGCGGGAACGAATGCTTATCGCTGTCAACAAGAGGAGGGTGGGTTGGATAAAAGCTAAGGGCTTGCAATCTCAGGTGGCAAATGCTAAGATAGCGGAAGGATTAGGAACAACTAACTTTGGGAAGCGTTTACTACCTTCAGGAGATGGACGGGGACAGAGACGGTTCTCTGCCTCCTTTCGTCGAGGATTTTATTTTATGCAGGCTTTCTTGGAACTAAATGACATCAGAAAATCCTTCGGGCAGGGAGAAAACCGGGTGGAGGTCCTCAAAGGGATCGATCTCTCCATAGAAAGGGGGACCTTCTGCGTCCTGTTGGGACCTGGGCAAATCGACCCTCCTCAATATTGTCGGAGGAATTGACAATGCGGACAGCGGCGAGATCCTGATCGGCGGGGAGAAGATGTCTGCCATGAATGAGAAGAAGCTGACGCTGTACAGGCGGTACCATCTGGGGTACATTTTCCAGATGTATAACCTGATCCCGAACCTGACGGTGCGGGAGAACATCGAGGTCGGCGCCTGGCTGAGCAAGGAACCGCTCCCGGTGAATGATCTGCTTAAGACGCTGGGACTGTGGGAGCATCGGGACAAGATTCCGAGCCAGCTTTCGGGCGGGCAGCAGCAGCGCACCGCCATCGGACGGGCTGTGGTGAAAAATCCCGACATTCTGCTGTGCGACGAGCCGACGGGAGCTCTGGATTACAGGACCTCGAAGGATATTTTGGGCTTGATTGAGCAGCTGAACCGTCTTTACGGCAATACAGTGGTCATGGTCACGCATAATGACGCGATCAAATATATGGCGGATCTGGTGGTCCGGCTTCGCGACGGGCAGATCCAGAAGCAGTACCGGAATGAGACCAGGATGAGTGCGGAGGATCTGGAATGGTAAGGCAGAGCAGTCCCCTGCGCGCAAGGCATCTGCGGGAGCTGCGGAGCGATTTGGGCAAATACTTGGTGATCTTTGTCCTTCTTGTGATTACGATCGGGTTCATCTCCGGGTTTCTCGTGGCCGACGGCAGTATGCTCAAGGCCTACAATGACAGCTTTGAGAAATACAACATGGAAGACGGCAATTTCCGCACCCAGAAGAAGATGAACCGCGCCCAGAGAAAGGCGCTGGAGAAGCTGGGGATCACCGTCTTCGACAATTTCTATGCCGATACGGCGCTGGATAACGGCAGTACGCTCCGCTTTTTCCAAAACCGGGAGACGGTCAACACGGTCTGCCTGATGGAAGGCCGCCTGCCGGAAGCAGCGGGCGAGGTCGCGATCGACCGCGCCTACGCGAAGAACAACGGGCTTGTCGTCGGAGATACGCTGCGGCGGGAGACGGGAGACGGGGAGAGCGCGGGCGCATCGGGAAGCACCGGAACCGGCAGCAGAGAATGGACGATTACCGGGCTGGTGGCGCTTCCGGATTACAGCACGATGTTTTCAGACAACAACGACACGATGTTCGACGCGATCAAGTTTGGCGTCGGCGTCGTCACGGCAGAGGAGTTTGCCCTGTTTGAAGACAAAGACCTGCAGTGGTGCTACGTGTGGAAATATACCGATCCCCCGGCGGACGAGAAAGAGGCGCAGGACCGGGCGGAGGACCTCGCGCGGGATATGATGAGGGAAGTGAAGCTGGAGAGCTTTATTCCGCTCCACCAGAACCAGGCGGTGCAGTTCACGGGCGAGGATATGGGCAGCGATAAGGCCATGATGGAGGTTCTCTTTTACATCATGATCGCCATCATCGCCTTTGTGTTTACCGTGACCATCAGCAACACGATCAGCCGGGAGGCGGCCGTGATCGGCACGCTCCGCGCCATGGGCTTTACGAGAGGAGAGCTGATCCGGCATTACATGTGCCTGCCGGTGGCGGTGACGCTGGTCAGCGCCCTGATCGGGAATCTTTTGGGCTACACATGGTTCAAGGAGCTGTGCGTTGACATGTACTACAACAGCTACAGTCTGCCGACGTATGTGACGATCTGGAATGCCGAGGCCTTCCTCAAGACGACCTTGGTTCCGATTCTGATGATGGCGGCCATCACGTTCGCGGTCCTGCGGTACAGGCTGGCGCTGTCCCCTTTGAAGTTCCTTCGCCGGGACCTGAAGAAACACCGCTCCAGGCGGGCTTTTCCTCTGAGCGAGCGGATTCCGTTTTTGAACCGGTTCCGCATGCGGGTCATCCTGCAGAATATCCCGAACTACGCTATTTTGGCGATCGGCATTGCTTTTGCCAATCTGCTGCTCCTGTTCGGGGTGGGCCTGCCGGATGTTCTGGACCGGTATGAAGCGTCCGTGCAGGAATCACTGCTGGCGAAATACCAATACATCCTGCAGGTGCCCATGGAAGTGATGGACGATGAGCACAAGTTGGAGAGTTTTCTGAACATGGCGCAGTTTGCGCGGGCTGTGGAGACGGAGAACGAGACGGCGGAGAAGATCAGTGTTTATTCCCTGCGGACCCCCTCGGACAGCCCCTATAAAAAAGAGGACATCATGCTCTACGGCATGAAGACGGGGAGCCGGTATGTCGGGGTTCCGGAGGACGGCACCGTGCTGGTCTCCAGGGCGTACGCGGACAAATACGATGTCACGCCCGGAAGCGAAATCGTCCTGCAGGAAAAATACGGCGGCGACCGCTATACCTTTGCGGTCAGCGGGATTTATGAGTATGAGTCGGCTCTCTGCGTCTTTATGGAGCAGAAGATGCTGAACAGGACCTTTGATTTTGACGAGGATTACTTTGCGGGTTATATGGCGGACGAGCCGATCACGGACATCGACCCCAAATATATCGGCACGGTGATCGACTATGACAGCCTCACCAAAGTTTCCAGGCAGCTGGACCTCTCGATGGGCAGCATGATGTATATGGTGGACGGGTTTTCCGTGATCATTTTCATCGTCCTCATTTACCTGCTTTCCAAGGTGATCATCGAAAAGAACGCCCAATCGATCTCCATGACCAAGATCCTGGGCTATACGGGCGGCGAGATCTCCGGCCTGTATCTGCGCTCGACGACACTGGTGACGCTTCTGTGCATGGTTCTGACGCTGCCGCTCGACTATGCCGTGCTTAAGTACCTGATGAAGATCATGATCCGGATGGAGATGACCGGGTGGATCAGCCTGGTGATCGGCCGAATCGTCTATGTCAAGATCCTGGCGCTCGGCGCCGCCAGTTATGCGGTGGTGGCCGCGCTGGAATACCGGAAGATCCTGTCTGTGCCCATGGATGAGGCGCTCAAAAATGTGGAGTGAGCAGGCGGAAAGAAGAAGCGGGAGAACGTAAAGAGCGATGAAAAAACAGCGGACAACATGGATGAGAATGACCACAGCGCGGGTGATTATTGTGACGCTTTTGACGGGAGCCGTACTTGCGGGCTGCGCCGGGAGCGGCGGACAAAACGCGGGAGAGACCGGGTCTGAAACGGCGGCAGAAGGCACGGCGGAACAGGATGATGCGGCGTCTTTTGCACAGGAGGAGGATTTCCATCCGGCCCCCGGCACGCCGACGGTTCTTCCTTCTGATAAGGAGGAAGTCGTGAACGTCAAGGCAGACGCCTCCGGGAAGCCTTACGAGATTACGGTGGAAGCAGAGCTGTCCGGTTTCGAGGGAACGGACCCTGTGCGCGACCGGTCAAACCTGACAGAGATCAAAAACAGGGAGGGCGGCGAATCCTTTTACGAGCAGGAGCAGGGAAGCCTTCTCTGGGAAAATCTCGGCAGCACGATCCGCTACGAGGGGAAAAGTGCAAAACAGCTGCCGGTGGAGGTCCGCGTGACCTACTGGCTGGACGGGATCGAGATGCCGCCGGCTGAAATGGCGGGGAAGTCCGGCGATGTCACCATTCGCTTCGACTATGAGAACAGGACCGGTCCCTCGGCGCAGCGGGAAAGCGGGACGGACGGCGGCGCGGAAGCTGCCTGTGTGCCTTTTTTGGCGATCTCCGCGGCGATTCTACCAGATGATGTGTTTTCGGAGGTCGAAGTGGAGAACGGAAAAGTTCTCTCTATGGGAGAGCAGACGATTGTGGTGGGTTATGCCCTTCCCGGTCTTGCAGAGAGCCTGGAGCTGACCTCCTATGAGCCGACGGAGGAGATCGAACTGCCGGAGTATGTGGAAATCCGCGCGAAGGCGGATCATTTCGCGCTGGATTTTACAGCGACGATCTTCAGTACAGGCCTGTTTGAGGAAGTAGAAGACGAGGATCTGGAGGACGCTGAGGGAATCCGGGACGATGTGGACGAGCTGACGGACGCGACCCGGGAGATCGCGGACGGCGCGGGAGAACTGTCTGAGGGTGCCGGAGAATTCGGCGGCTATCTGGAGCAGTATTTTGCCGGCGTGGAGGCGCTGGGGGACGGCGCGGCGGCGATCGGCCAGGGCCTGGACGCCCTGAACACGCAGGCCGGAAATCTGCAGACCGGAGCCGACAGCATGAACAAGGCACTCAGCCGGATCAGCAAGAGTCTTGCGGCCATCGATACTTCCGCGTTGGAGGAGGGCGCGCAGAGCGGGGACGCGGCGGCCGCCGCCGATGCGGTGCAGGCGCTGGGTTCGGATGCGGCGGCTTTGAGCGGCATGCTTTCCGATGTGCAGGAAGGGCTCGAGGAGGCCTCTTCTTTTACCGATTCAGCGAAGCAATTTGACGAAAAGGTGACCGCCGCCCGGGAGACGATCGACGGACTCAGCGCCCCGGAGATTGACACGGAGGAGCTTTCCGCGGCGCTCGCGGAAAAGTATGAGAGTGTCTTTCAGGATCAGATCAGGGACAGCGTTGAAGAGCGCAATGGGGAGATCCGCAGCGCGAATGACAGGATCGGAGGGGTTCTGGACGATGCGGCAGCTGCCGCGTGCGCGGCCATTGACGCGCAGGAGGGGTTGGATGAGGAGACAAAGAACCTCCTGAAAGAGCAGGTGTGTTCGGAAATCTACGACGTCAGCACGCCGCAGATCA
>CAJOLP010000113.1 GCA_905235465.1 uncultured Lachnospiraceae bacterium
CCTGACGGCGGTATATGTATCAGAGGTTGAATTCAAAGATCAGCGCGGCGTAGGCCGGAAGATCGAATTCAATGTACTGATCCCTGTAATCGCACTCGCCCTTCTTGGCTTTGAGCACCTCGGGCACACTGGTCTCTCCGGCGCCGCCGAAGACCAGCTCCGTGCTGTTGAGAATGAGTTTGTACTGTTTTTTGACCGGGACGCCCACGCGGTATCCCTCGCGCTTGACCGGCGTCATGTTCAGGATGAACAGAAGGCTCTTTTTCTGGGAAGGGCACTTGCGGAAGAAGGAGTAAATACTCCTGTCCGCGTCATCCGCGTTGATCCATTCAAAGCCGGACCAGTCGTCGTCGATCTCATACAGGCACTTGTGGGATCTGTAGATCTCAAGAAGGCGCTGCACATAGTACTTCATGCCGATGTTGAGATAGTTGTCGTCCTTGCCTTCCTCCAGGCGCCACCACTCGAGCTCCGTGCTCTCGCTCCACTCGTGCTCCTGGCCGAATTCCTGTCCCATGAACAGGAGCTTTTTGCCCTCGTGGCCGAACATGAAGGTGTAGCCCACCCGCAGGTTCGCGTACTTGTCGACCTTGTAGCCGGGCATCTTGTTCACCATGGAGCACTTAAGGTGCACCACCTCGTCGTGGGAGAGCGGCAGGATATATTTCTCCGCGCTGTTGTAGCTCATGGCAAAGGTCAGGCCGTTGTGATCGCCCTTGCGCATGATGGGATCCAGCTTCATGTACTCGCAGAAGTCATGCATCCATCCCATATTCCACTTGAAGGAGAAACCGAGCCCGCCATCCTCCGGCGGCGCTGTGATCTTGGGCCACGCCGTGGACTCCTCGGCGATCGTGATAAATCCGGGGTAGGCGCCGTGCAGCTCGGAATTGAGATGCTTAAAGAACTCGATGGCCTCCAGGTTCTCGTTTCCGCCGTACTTGTTGGGCAGCCACTGGCCGTCCTTCTTGCCGTAATCGAGATACAGCATGGACGCGACGGCGTCCACACGGATCCCGTCGATGTGATACTCGTTGATCCAGTAATTCACGTTGGCGATCAGGAAGTTGGAGACCTCCTTCTTGCCCAGGTTAAAGATCCTGGTGCCCCAGTCGGGGTGCTGGCCGCGGCGCGGATCCGGGTCCTCGTAGATGCATGTGCCGTCAAATTCGGCCAGGCCAAAATCATCCGGGCAGAAGTGCGCGGGCACCCAGTCCAGGATCACGCCGATGTTGTTTTTGTGCATGACGTCCACAAGATACATCAGATCCTTCGGATGACCGTAGCGCGAGGTCGGCGCGTAGTATCCGGTCACCTGATAGCCCCAGGAGCCGTCAAAAGGATGCTCCAATACGCCCATGAGCTCAATGTGCGTGAACTTCATGACCTTGAGGTAATCCACAAGCCTGTCCGCGAACTCGCGGTAATTGTAGAAGCCGTCCTCCGTGCCGTCGGGATGCTTCATCCAGGAGCCGATGTGGCACTCGTAAATGGCCATGGGCTCGCGGTTGGGATCCTTTTGCGCCCTGGCGTTCAGCCAGCGGGTATCTCCCCACTCATATCCGTGGATGTCCGAGATCCGCGAAGCGGTCCCGGGACGCATCTCGGTCCAGTTCGCGTAAGGGTCGGCCTTATACTTCTTATTCCCGTTCTGTGTGGTGATGCAGTATTTGTAAAGATCGCCCTCCTGCAGGCCCGGAATGAACAGCGTCCATATTCCGCCCTTATTAAATTTCTCCATGGGATACTGGTCCTCATTCCAGTCGTTGAAAGAACCGATCACATGGACTTCCTCCGCGTTGGGCGCCCACACGGCAAAGAAGACACCCTTCTCCCCGTCCTGCTCAGAAAAATGCGCGCCAAGTTTATTATAGATCTGATAATGTGTGCCATTTCCGAAAAGATAAGCGTCGGTCTTGGAAATAAAGACCTTCCCCGATTCTTCAGGCGCCTTTGCCGCCGGAGAGACTGCTTTCTTTACTTTGCTCTTCCCCTGAGTAGACTTTTTGGCTGCCATTATTACATCCTCCTATTCCGGTTTGCTTAAATATATAAACTCTCTGCCCTGTTAGTAGTGCAGGAAGTCTCTGTCCCTGAGCACCAGTCTGGTCCCGCTCCCGCCTCTTCTGCGGGAGAATGTATCCACGAGATTCGAGATGGACTTGCGGCTCGCGTAATAGATCGCCTCATCCACGATATCCCTGATATCCTCCAGCGTCACGCTGTGCTCCACGGTCTGCATGGACCGCACGCGGCTCTCCAGCGCGCTGATGCCGTATTCATCGATCTCGCACTGCTGCTTGCCCGCGTATTCGCGCGCGTAGCCCAGCAGCGTATCGATCCCCAGCGCCGCGATGTCGACCCTGGCCGGGAACATGGCGCGGAGCCTTTGGTGGTCGCTCAAGAAGGCGTCCATAACACCCTTGCGGTCGATCAGGATGATGAGCACGTTCCGCTCCTTGATCTCCAGGATCTCACAGAGCGCTGCCGCGCCCTCCTCGCTCATATTGGCCGCGCGCTCCACGATCAGCGCGCCGAAGGGGATGCGCGGTATGGCGCGCAATACATTCTCGCGCGTCATATACCTGCCCTCCGTCTTGGCGATCTGCCCGACAAAGTTCGGGTTCTTCCTGCGGTATCGGCGGATCATCTCTCTGGCCAGGCCCAGTGTTCCCACGCCTTCATCGCCTGTGATGATCACATTTCCCTCGCTCCCGTCGAGCACGATGCGCTCCAGCGCGCTGCTGAGCTGGCGGATCGAATCTTCCGAGTGCAGATAGGACTGGTCCGTAATGATCCTCGTGCCGTTTTCCTGAACAGCCGCCGGTCCCTTCGCTTTCCCCTCCACCGCGAATTCCGCGGGGAAAGCGCCGCCGTCCTCGGTCACGAACAGACTGGTGTCGTATTCGACCCCTCCTGCGTCGTCGTCGCGGATCTGAAGGGCGTCATGCACCTGGTCGGGATCCCATGACTTTGTGGACCTTTTCTTCTTCCCGGATCTCTCCGTCTCTTTCCCTTTGCTGCTCCGGCCGGAAGCCAGGCCGTTGGACTCGTAGAAATCCCTCTTGACCTTCTCCCACTCGGACATGATCTCCTGGAGGCTCAGCTGACCTTCGATCTGATCGTCATCGCGCTGCTCCTCCTCCATGACCATCGCGTACTGACCGTCCGTCTCCTGCGTCAGATAGGGATCGTAATTGTCCAGATCCCGCAGTCCCCGCATGATCGTATCGCGCATATGCTCTTCGGTGAACATGACATCCTCGACGGAGCTGACCTGAAAGCTGCCGTCGTCGAAAGACGGCTCGCCGGTCTCCTCGGCCTCTGCCCGCTCCTCGGGCTCAGGCCGTCTTTTGGGCTCAGACTGCTCCTCTGCCTCGGGCTGCCTTCCTGTCTCGGGCTGCCTCTCGGCGCCCGCGCTCTGCTGCACGCTGTCACCGTCAATAAAATCGATGGCCAGCTTTATGTTGTATCCACTGTTTTCCTTTTCATCCGCGCCGCGCTCGGCCGTTCCCGGTTCATCCGCGCCGCGCTCGGCTCCTTCCGCATCGTCGGCGTTGGTTTCGGGTTCTTCCCATTCGGGCACAATACTTTGGCCCGCCTCGCGTCCGGACATGCCGCTGCCCGCCGTCCCCTTTGCCGGCGTATAATCTTCATATTCCCAGGGGATCTCCTCCGGCACCGGCTCCCGGTTCAGCGCGGGGATCATATCCTCCTGTGAAGCGCCCTGTGCCGGCGCGGGAGACTGCCCGCTTCCCGCATCGAAGTCCTGCATTCCGTTGGCGGCAAATCCCTCAATGTCGGAAATGCTGTCGCCGTCCGTGGATGCCTCTTTCTTTTTGCCCATCACTCTGGTGGGTGCCGACTGTACTGCCTGTCTTTCCGGATCCGCCTGAGCTCCGGCAGAGCCCGCCGCCTCCAAAGCTGCGGCCTCACGGCCCGCTTCACTGGCGCTCACATCCTGGGAAGGCTCGTCCTCCCGCTCTCCTGTGAGCTTTCTGTAGAGCGCCTTCTGCGAACTGCTCAGCTCCGTCATGGAAGCCTTGAGTTCAAGGGCGCGCACCACATAGCGGCCGGTCTGGAAGAAAGCGATCAGCTCGTCGCACTGCGCGATGCAGAGCGTTCTCTCCCCGGCTTCCTTATATAATCTGGCCAGTTCATAGGCCCACTTCTCACGGTAGTCCTCTTTGCTCAGATCCTCCAGCACGGCGATCCGCTCGTTGACATTCACGTCCTGCGCCTTGTACAGCTTGTACTGCAGCACGAACCGGTCCGGGTCTCTGGGCGCCACATTCACGTAACTGTTGTAAAGCTGCAGCGCTCTCACATAATTGTTGAGCTTGAGCTCCAGCTCACACAGCGAGAAAATGATCTGCCGTCCGCGCGGATTCTTCGCGTAGGCGATCTCCAGCACGCGTTTACTGTCCTCATAGCGGCGATTGATCTTGTATACGTCGCTCACCGTGCACAGAACGCGGACATTCTTTACCTTGCGCCAGTCCACCGTATCGGCCACTTCCGCGGCTTCCTTATATTGTCCCTTCCGGACAAGGGTATCGATCTCTCCGATCGTAAGATTTAACTCATATTTATCCAAAGTACAGCTCCCGCCAGACTTGTTATAATTAACTACAAATCGAACAAAAGTCTTGA
>CAJOLP010000114.1 GCA_905235465.1 uncultured Lachnospiraceae bacterium
ACATCTGTTAAGTCCGGCAAGGGCAGCTATGCAAAGACTTTGACCGGTCTGAAGTCCGGTAAGACGTACTACGTGCAGGTACGGCCTTACGTGATCAAGAACGGCAAGACTTACTGGGGAATTTATTCCACTGTCAAGTCTGTAAAGGCTAAATAATCGGTCAGAGTATTTATATGATTGTTGCGCAACTGAAAATTGGCGGGGCACGGCAGGAAAACTTGCCGTGATCCGCCAATTTTTGTATGATATAGGTTAGTGAATTTGAACGGTTCGGATCAGCATTCCATATTGCAGTGGAACAGCAGGACTTGGAGACGCATATATGATCGACTTTCACACCCATATTCTGCCGGGCATAGATGACGGCAGCAAGGATATAGAGATGACGGAGCGGATGCTCGAAATGGAGGCGGCACAGGGCGTCGAAGTTGTATATGCCACCCCTCATTTTTATGCGCACCGAAGAAATGTGGAGAGCTTCCTTAAGAGACGTGAGCAAAGTTATGGGCAGGTAAAGCAGCTGCTTGCCTCAAGGAGCGACCTCCCGCAGGTCAGAGCGGGCGCGGAGGTGTACTATTTTCACGGAATGGGCCGCGCGAATCAGCTCCCCGCACTCTGTATCGAGGGAACCCGGGTGCTCCTTCTGGAAATGCCATTTGAGCAGTGGACAGACAGCGTCTATCGGGATGTTGCCGATATCGTGCGCCGCTGGGAGCTCAAAGTAGTGTTGGCCCATGTGGAGCGCTACATCGATTTTCAGAAGGACAGGAGCGTCTGGAACGAAGTCATGGAGCTTCCTGTGACGATCCAGATGAATGCCGGAAATTTCCTTCAGTTCGGACTAAAGCGCCGATGGTGCATGAATCTGCTCACATCCGATGAGAGGACGATCATCGGGACGGACTGCCACAACCTGGTGAGCCGGCCGCCCAATCTGGGACAGGCCCGGTCCTATATTGAGAAAAGGGCGGGAAGAGAAGTTCTGGAGAGAATAGACCGGCTGGAGGCGGAACTTCTCGATCTATGAATCCGAGGTTGTCGGATCAGGGGAAATGAGATATTGTAGATGTGGGAGTGAGAATATGGACAAAATAGCGGTATTGATTCCATGCTACAATGAGAGCAAGACAATAAAAAAGGTTGTGACGGACTTCCGGGAGGCTCTCCCGGAAGCGGTCATTTATGTCTACGACAATAACTCCGGCGACGGCACGGCCGAGCTTGCCCGCGAGGCCGGCGCTGTGGTGCGCTATGAACACCAGCAGGGCAAGGGAAACGTGGTGCGCCGCATGTTCCAGGAGATCGACGCCGAGTGCTATATCATGGTCGACGGCGACGACACGTATCCCGCCGCCAATGCCCGGGAAATGGCAGATGATGTACTCTATGGCAGCGCCGATATGGTGATCGGCGACCGCCTTTCCTCCACCTATTTTGAGGAGAATAAGAGGCCCTTTCACAATTTCGGCAATTCCTTTGTGCGGGGTTCCATCAACCGGATGTTCGGCTCGGACGTGAGAGACATCATGACCGGATACCGCGCGTTCAGCTTCCGCTTTGTCAAATCGTTCCCGATCATCTCCAAGGGATTTGAGATCGAGACGGAGATGACGATCCACGCGGTGGACAAGAACATGAGTCTGACCAACCGCGTCATCGAGTACAGGGACCGGCCCGAGGGCAGCACTTCCAAGCTCAACACGATACCGGACGGACTCAGAGTCCTGAACATGATCATGCATCTTTACTGCGACTACAAGCCCTTTCAGCTGTTCGGCCTTGTATCGCTTTTACTGACGCTGATCGCGGTTTTTAATTTCATCCCGGTGTTCCGCATGTATATGGACACAGGGCTGGTGCAGAGATTTCCGACCCTCATCGTGTGCGGCTTCTGCGCGATGGCGGCCGTCATTTCCTTCGCGATCGGCCTGATTCTGGGCACGTTCAAGCACAAGGAACGGCGTGAGTTCGAATTCCGCCTGCAGATCATCGACAGGTGGTTCAAGGATCTGAAAGACAGTTACAAGGGAGACACAAATAAATGATTCATTTCGGAGCTAAAATTGAGCGGAACGATCCGTGTTGGTGCGGAAGCGGCAAAAAGTACAAAAAGTGCCATATGGCATTTGACGAAAAGATCCAGGGGTTCCGTCTGAAGGGCCATATCACCCCGGACCGGAGCATCATCAAGACCCCGGAGCAGATCCAGGGGATCAGGGAGAGCGCAAAGATCAATATGGCGTGCCTGGATGCTGTCGCGGCGGTGATCAGGGCCGGCATGTCCACCGAGGAGATCGACCGCATCGTCTATGAGACGACCGTATCCATGAACGGGATCCCGGCGCCCCTCAATTATGAGGGCTTTCCCAAGAGCGTCTGCACCTCCATCAATGAGGAGGTGTGCCACGGCATTCCGGATGAAAAACATATCCTTCGCGACGGAGATATCATCAATGTGGACTGCTCGACCATCTATAAGGGGTTCTTTTCGGATTCCTCACGAATGTTTATGATCGGCGATGTGTCCGAGGAGAAGAGAAAGCTCGTGGAAGTCACAAAGGAATGCATGCAGATCGGCATAGACAATGTGATCCCGTGGACGTTCCTCGGCGATATGGGAAGCAAAGTACATCAGCACGCGCTGGACAACGGCTATTCGGTGGTCCGGGAGATCGGCGGACACGGGTGCGGGCTGGAATTTCACGAGGATCCCTTCGTCAGCTATGTCTCAAAGCCCGGGGAGGAGATGCTGATGGTGCCGGGCATGGTATTTACCATTGAGCCCATGGTCAATATGGGCACCGACGAGATCTATCAGGACAGGGACAACGGCTGGACGATCTACACGGCGGACGGCAAGCCCTCCGCGCAGTGGGAGACGCAGGTGCTGGTGACAGAGACAGGTCACGAAGTCCTGTGCTGGTAAAGGAGCTTTTATAACCAGGAGGTAGTTGATTATGCAGGATAAGGGCAAGTATTATATCACAACAGCGATCGCCTACACGTCGGGCAAGCCGCACATCGGCAACACCTACGAGATCATTCTGGCGGACTGTATCGCGCGCTATAAGAGAGCCGACGGCTACGACGTGCATTTCCAGACCGGCAGCGACGAGCACGGGCAGAAGATCGAGTCCCGCGCGGTGGCGGCGGGCAAGACACCCAAGGAATTCGTCGACGAGACGGCAGGCGAGATCAAGAGGCTCTGGGATCTGGTGAACACATCCTACGACCGCTTCATCCGGACGACGGATGAGGACCATGAGCGTCAGGTCCAGAAGATCTTCAAAAAGCTTTACGACCAGGGGGATATCTATCTGGGCCACTATGAGGGTATGTACTGTCAGGAGTGCGAGGCATTCTATACGCCCTCCCAGATCGCGGACGAAAACAAGTGCCCCGTATGCGGCAGTGAAGTGCACCCGGCCAAGGAGGACGCATATTTCTTTAAGATGAAGAAGTACGCCGACCGCCTGATCGAGCACATCAACACGCATCCCGAGTTCATTCAGCCCGTCTCCAGAAAGAACGAGATGATGAACAATTTCCTGCTGCCCGGCCTTCAGGATCTTTGCGTCTCCAGAAGCTCCTTCACATGGGGCATTCCCGTCGACTTCGCGCCGGGACATGTGGTCTATGTGTGGCTGGACGCGCTCAGCAACTATATCACCGGCATCGGCTACGACGCGGACGGTGAGAGCAGTGATCTGTACAATAAATATTGGCCGGCGGACCTGCATCTGATCGGCAAGGATATCATCCGTTTCCACACGATCTACTGGCCGATCTTCCTCATGGCGCTGGGCGAGCCGCTCCCCAAGCAGGTGTTCGGACACCCCTGGCTTTTGCAGGGCGGCGAGAAAATGAGCAAGACCAAGGGCAACGTCATCTATGCCGACGATCTGGTGAGCATCTTCGGCGTGGACGCTGTGCGGTATTTTGTCGTACACGAGATGCCCTATGAGAACGACGGCGTCATCACATGGGAACTCATGGTGGAGAGGGTCAATTCCGACCTGGCCAACACGATGGGCAACCTGGTGAACCGGACGATCGCCATGAGCAATAAGTATTTTGACGGCGTTGTGGAGGACCGCGGCGCGGCGGAGCCCGTGGACGAGGAGCTCAAGGCGGTCGTGACAGCGGCCTACGGCAAGGTCGAGGAGAAGATGGACGAGCTCCGCGCGGCGGACGCCCTGACGGAGATCTTCACGGTCTACAAGCGCCTCAACAAATATATTGACGAGACAGAGCCGTGGGTGCTGGCGCGGGATGAGAGCAAGGCGGACCGCCTGGCGACAGTCCTGTACAACCTGATCGAGGGTATCACGATCACCACGTCCCTTTTGGCGCCGTTCATGCCTGAGACGGCGGATAAGATCGCGGCGCAGCTCAATACTTCCCTTCGCGATTTCGATCAGCTGGATCAGTTCGGCCTGTATCCTTCCGGCAACAAGGTCACGGACAAGCCCGAGATCCTGTTCGCCCGCCTCAAAGAGGCAGACGTCATGAAGGAAGTCGACAAGATCATGGAGAAGCAGCGCAAGGCAGCGGAAAAGGAAGCTAAGGGAAAAGACCGCGCAGAACGCCGCGAAGGCACAGGAGAAGGCAGAAGAGAAAGTGGAGAGAGCGGAAGAGGAATTAACCGCTGCAAAGCCGGAGATCGGCATCGACGATTTCGCCAAGCTCGAATTCAAGGTCGGTGAGGTCATCTCCTGCGAGGCGGTGCCTAAGTCCAAAAAGCTCCTGTGCTCACAGGTAAAGATCGGCGGTGAGACGCGCCAGATCCTCTCCGGGATCGGAAAGCAGTATACGCCCGAAGAGATGGTCGGCAAGAAGGTGATGGTGATCACGAACCTTAAGCCCGCGAAGCTGGCC
>CAJOLP010000115.1 GCA_905235465.1 uncultured Lachnospiraceae bacterium
GAAGCAAACGGCAGTGTCAGTCCTGTTAAGAACGAGGGCATCCAGGTGCTGAGCACGGGTGCGGTCACCGGTTCCACGGCGACACCGTCACCGGGCTATGAGTTCGAGGGCTGGTACAAGGGTGACAAGAAGATCTCCGATGAGGCAAAGCTGAGCGAGGATATTGCGATCGCGAACCTGAATAAGGAGGACGGCATTTATGCCGATACCGAGTACACGGCGAAGTTCGTGTCGGACGAGGATCAGACCTACACCGTAACTTACACAGCGGAGAAGAACGGAAGCGTTTACCCCACAAGCCAGAGCGATCAGGTGCTGAGCAATGCGAAGATCACCGGTTCGACGGCGACACCGGCAGCGGGCTATAAGTTCGAGGGCTGGTACAAGGGTGATACGAAGATCTCCGATGACGCTAAGCTGAGCGCAGAGATTGCGAAGGCGAACCTCAACAAGAAGGGCACACTGTACGCTGACACGACTTACACAGCGAAGTTCGTTCCGGACGAGGATCAGACCTACACAGTAACCTATACGGCAGAAGCGAACGGCAGTGTTAATCCCACGAGCCAGACAGAGCAGGTGCTGAGCACAACAGCAATCACCGGCTCCACGGCGACGGCTGATACCGACTACGCATTTGATGGCTGGTACAAGGGCAACACGAAGATCTCCGATGACGCACAGCTGAGCGCGGCGATCGCGGCCGCCAACCTGAACAAGGATGCGGATCGCTTGTATGCCGACACGACCTATACCGCCAAGTTCGCGGAAGACAAGAATCACGACGGAGTCCCGGACAAGTACCAGTCAGTTGTGACCTTCAAGGTCAAGAACGGCGCATGGGACGACGGGACGACGAACGACATCGAAGTCTATGTCACGAAGTATGGTACGGACGGCAAACCTGCGGAAGACGGAATCGGACATCTGGAGGATGCCCAGATCCCGGCAGCGGGGGCAAATCCGGCGGCCGGCTACAAGGCAGGCGGCTGGGATACGACGCCGACCACCGCGGCAGACATCACAGAAGATGCAGAATTTACCTATAATTATGTCGCGGATGAGAAGCAGACCTACACCGTAACATACACGGCAGAGGCGAACGGCAGCGTTGATCCCGCGAGCCAGACAGAGCAGGTGCTGAGCACAACAGCGATCACCGGCTCCACGGCGACTGCGGATGACGACTACGCATTTGACGGATGGTACAAGGGCGACGAGAAGATCTCCGATGAGGCGGAGCTGAGCGCGGCGATCGCGAGGGCGAAGCTGAATAAGAACGGCAGTCTTTATGCCGATACCGAGTACACCGCCAAGTTCGCGGAAGACAAGAACCACGACGGAGTCCCGGACAAGTACCAGTCAGTAGTGACCTTCAAGGTCGAGAAAGGCGCATGGGACGACGGGACGATGGATGACATCGAAGTCTATGTCACGAAGTACGGCGAGGACGGCAAACCTGCGGAAGACGGAACCGGACATCTGACGGATGACCAGATCCCGAAGGCCGGAGGAAAGCCGGCGGCGGGCTACACGACAGGCGACTGGAATGAGACGCCTTCCAGCGATACGGATATAACGGAAGACAGGGAATATGTCTATTCGTACCTGGCCAAAGAAGACCAGACCTACACCGTAACGTACAAGGCGGAAGCGAACGGAAGCGTTGATCCTGAGGAGAACGCCGGCATCCAGGTACTTGTGACAGATGGCGTGACCGGTTCCACGGCAACGCCCAATGAGTACTACGCGTTCGACGGCTGGTACAAAGACGGAGAGAAGATCTCCGGCGACGCGGTGCTGAGCGCTGAGGACGCGGCCGCAAACCTGAACAGGGATGAAGACGGTCTGTATGCGGATACGACTTACATCGCCAAGTTCACAGCGATCGAGTACACGATCACGTATGTGCTGGATGGCGGTACTTTGGACGGCGACGCCGGACCGGTGCAGAGAGTCTACCAGGCCGGCACGGTCATCACGCTGCCTCTGCCCACCAGAAGCGGTTACACGTTTGATTACTGGGAAGGCAGCCGTTATGACGCCGGCGACAGCTACACGGTGACGGAAGACCACACATTCACAGCTAAGTGGAAAAAGAACAAGTCTTCCGATGATGACAAGGACAAGGACAAGGGTTCCGGCAAAGATTCCAGCAAGAAGGATAAGGATACATCCGGCAGCAAATCGCGGTCGGCCAAGACCGGCGATGACAGCATGGCAGATTTCTGGCTTGCTCTCATGCTCAGCGCGATGGCGCTCCTTGCGGGAACAGCAACAACCAAAAAGCGCCGCTGGAAATAAGAAAACCGGCGGAAGCAGAAACTGTAAATAGCAATTGAATGAACGCCGCGGGCGGATCCGGAAGGATTTGCCCGCGGCGTTTTTTACAAACTGTTCATAAAGCGGGATTGTTGTAGGATTTTACTTAGTGTTATAATGAGAATTCAAGCAGCTTAAATTTAGCGGCGCAAAAAAGTATTGGTGTAGTAAAGCCAAAGCGCTAAAAAGATTAAGCATGATCGCACCTAATGTTGGGAGAGTGTTGAGAATGGACAGAGTTATGGGTTTGTCGGAGGAGCAGGTAAGGGAGCTTACCGTGGCCGGGAAGACAAACGTACAGATAGACAGTACAGCGAAGACGACGCAGGACATTATCAAGGAAAATGTTCTTACTTATTTTAACTTGATCTTTTTGATCCTGAGCGTTTTGCTGATCATTGCCGGCGCGTTCACAAGTCTGACGTTTCTGCCGGTGGTCATCGCCAACACGCTGATCGGTATTTTTCAGGAATTGCGGGCCAAGAAGGTCCTGGACAATCTGAATATTCTTCATGAGCCCACCGCGACCTGTATCCGCGAGGGGCTGGAGAAGAAGGTGCCCATCGATAAGCTGGTGCTGGGGGATGTGATCGTGCTTGGGAGCGGCAATCAGATCCCGGCGGACGCGGTCGTCATTTCGGGCGAAGTATCCGTCAATGAATCGCTCCTGACCGGCGAAGCCGATGAGATCACAAAGGCGCCGGGCGCCGAGCTGATGTCAGGCTCTTTTGTGGTGTCCGGAACGTGCTGCGCCAGGCTCACCCGCGTGGGCGAGGATTCTTATATCGCCGATCTGATGCTCAAGGCCCGCACGATGAAGAAGGGAGAGGAGTCAGAGATGATCCGCTCCATCAACTATATCGTCATTGCGGCCGGTATTTTGATCATTCCCATCGGCATCGCTCTTTTCACCCAGAGCTTTGTCGTGCAGCACAATCCGTTCAGCGAAAGTGTTGTCAGCATGGTCGCCGCGGTGGTCGGTATGATCCCCGAAGGGCTCTATCTCCTGGTCAGCGTCACGCTCGCGACCAGTTCCGTGCTGCTGGCCAGGCGCAATGTCATGCTGCACGACATGAAGAGCATTGAGACGCTGGCCCGGGTCGACACGCTGTGCGTCGACAAGACCGGCACGATCACGGACAACAGCATGCTGGTGGCGGAGGCCGTGCCCGCGGACAATTTTACGCCGGATCAGATCCGCCGCTACAACAATCTGGTGGGCGACTATGTCGAGGCGCTGCCGGACGACAATATCACGATGCGGGCGCTGCGGGAGTATTTTCACGGGCCGGGGAGCCGTCAGGCGATGTCGATGTTCCCCTTCAGCTCCAAGTATAAGTACAGCAGTGTCCAGTTCATGGACGGCACCTATGTGATGGGCGCGCCGGAGTTCGTCCTCTGCGAAAATTACGAAAAATACAGTGATCAGATAGAGAGCTACGCCCAGCGGGGTCTGCGCGTTCTTGTCTTTGGAAGACTGCTTAGTGACGGCAGTATGGACGGCGCGGGTGGCAGCCAGCTGCGGGCGTCGGTGCCGGTGCCCAAGAAGGGGCTGGCCGGGCTGCAGGTGGAGCCGATCTTCTTTATCCTGCTGCAGAATCCGCTGAGGGAGAACGCGGCCAGGATCTTCCAGTATTTTGACAGGCAGGGCGTGGACATCAAGGTCATCTCCGGCGACAATCCGGTCACGGTGTCGGAGGTCGCCAGGCAGGCGGGCATCAAGAATTCGGACAAGTATGTGGACGCCTCGTGGCTGAGGTCCGACGAGGAGATCGCGGAGGCGGCGGACAAGTACGCCGTATTCGGACGGGTCACGCCGGAGCAGAAGCAGAAGATCATATTGGCCCTGAAGGCCAGGGATCACATCGTCGCCATGACGGGCGACGGCGTCAACGACATTCTGGCCATGAAGAACGCGGACTGCAGCGTGGCAATGGCGGCGGGTTCCGACGCGGCGGTGCAGGCCTCGCAGGTCGTGCTGCTGGATTCCGATTTTGCCCACATGCCGCAGATCGTGGGCGAGGGGCGAAGGATCATCAACAACATTCAGCGCTCGGCGACCCTGTTCCTGGTCAAGAATATGTTCTCGCTGTTTTTGGCCATCTTTTCTATTATAAATGTGCTTGTTTATCCGCTGCAGCCGTCGCAGATCTCCCTGGTCAGCGCGTTCAACATCGGTATACCGGCCTTCTTCCTCGCGCTGGAGCCCAACAGCAGGCGCATTGAGGGCGGCTCAGGAAAGTGGTGCTGGGTGCCCTGCCGGCAAGTCTGACGGACTTCTTTGCCATTGCGGCGCTGGTGGTGTTCGGCATGACTTTCAATGTTTCGGAAGTGGATATTTCGGTGGCGGCCACATTCCTTTTGGCGATCGTCGGCTTCATGATCCTGTTCAAGATCAGCAGGCCCATGAACAAGTACAGGACGGTCGTTCTTGTGGGCTGTGTGATCGGCCTGATGGTATTCGCGTTTTTCTTCCATGATCTGTTCGCGATCCAGTACGTGTCCAGAGAGTGTATCATGCTGTTCGTCCTGTTCGCGATCGCGACGGAGCCATGCATGCGCTATCTGTGCTGGCTGGCCGACTTAGTGGACGTGAAGATAGGGGAATTTGAGAACCGCCTCCACCGCGCCGCGCGGGGAGAACTCTTTGAGGATGAAATGCAGGAGTGAAGGTGAGGATATGAAAAAGAGAATTTTGTTTATATTTAATCCTGTGTCGGGGCAGTCGCAGATCCGCTCCAGTCTGATGGATATTCTGGAAATTCTGACGGAGGACGGGAGCGAAGTGATATGCAGTCCGACCAGAAAAAAGGGCGACGCATACCGGAGCGTGCTCGGCCGCGGGCGGGACTGCGGCATGATCGTCTGCGCGGGAGGCGACGGGACGCTGGACGAGGTGGTCAACGGCATGATGGAGGCCAAGGACCTGCCCGTCATTCCCATCGGCTTTATCCCCTGCGGATCCACCAATGATTTCGCGGCAAGTATCGGCATTCCCTTCGATCTGGAGGAGGCGGCGAGGATCACGAAGTCCGGGCATATCAGAAACCTTGACATCGGCTTTATCCGCGGCGATTCGGGAAAGACAAAGGAGAGGATCTCGCAGCAGCACTTTGTCTATGTGGCCGCGTTCGGTCTTTTTACAGAGGTGTCCTACGGCACCCCGCAGGACCTCAAGAACGCGTTCGGGCACATGGCCTATCTCATACAGGGCGTGCAGGAGCTGGGCAATCTCAAGACTTACCACATTAGCGTGGAGTCGGACGAGCTGACGATCTCGGACGATTTCCTGTTCGGCATGATCAGCAACTCCCAGTCCGTGGGCGGATTCTCCAATATCACGGGCACGGATGTGGATCTGGATGACGGCGTCTTTGAGGTCACTCTGATCAAGGAGCCCCGGAATATTCTGGAGATCAGCGATATACTTCAGATCCTCAACCGCAGCAAAGCGGAATCAGAGCTGGTCTACCAGTTCAGGACGAAACACATCACATTAAAATCGGAAAAGAAGCTCAGCTGGACGCTGGACGGAGAGTACGGCGGGGCATTTAGGAAGTCGGAGATCAGTGTTCTTCCCGGAAAGATGAAATTCATCTCGCCGGGCACAGACAGATAAAAAAAGAACCAGAGTTCATTTTGCTGTTATACTCCTATTGACAAGTGTGAGAAGGTTTTACATAATACACTAGGAATGTAATTTCCTAATGTGTTTTGCATTTCGCCCAAAGCGCAGCCTGCTCTGGGCGAAAAATTAACAATTTATTACAAATGTGTAAATTGTGTGTTGATTATTGCCGTTGCAATAGTTATAATGGAATAGACTAGTAATCAAAATGGCTTATATTCTGTTATTAAGAACATTTTAGGCTGAAATTTACGTGAAATGGTTTTATAGCCGGAGCAAATGTGTTAGCATGGCTTGTATAGGAGAAGGTTCCAAAACGCCTAAAAGGCGTCGGACCCGCGGCAAAAGCGCAGGGGAAGGGGGACATTCTCGCTTTTGGCGTTTAAAATCGGAGGATTGCGCATGGACGACAACAAGGATCTCCAGAATATTGCTGAGAAAGACTTACAGGAGAAGGCTGACGGCGGCACATCACCCGCAAAGGCCGTCTCTGAGGTGGGATCCAGGATCGGCGATATGCTCAAAGGGATAAAACTCCCTGCCGGAGGCGGCAGCAAGAAGGATGATTCTCTGGACGACGATCTCCGCAGACTTACCAGAACTGAACTTCTGGAGATGCTGATCGACGAGACCAAAGAGGGAGACAGACTTCGCGCTGAGAATGAGAGGCTCCGGGAAGAGCTTTCGCAATGTAAGGCGGATCTCAACAAGACGGCGTCGCTGGATATAGTGATCGCCAGGCTGGAGAGGATCGTCAGAGAGGCGTCAAGATAAGAGAGTGAGAGTATCGGAAATTGAGGGAAAATGACAAGGATATGCTGACGGGAGAACCCGGATCAGCAGACACCAGTCCTCCGGAGGAGACGAAGGGGGCAGCGACAACTGCATATACGGAGCAAAATACGAAGGAAACGCCTCAGCAGGAAGATATTCAGAATGACAGCGAAACGGACAAGAAAAAGCGCCCGGAGCTGTCAGAACTGGAATCGGAGCTGGAGCGGGAGCGATACAAGACAAGGTATCGAAGTGTTTTCAGGAGTACGGTATTTACACTGGTTACCGTGGCGGCGATCGCCATCCTGGTGGCCACCCTGTGGATGCCGGTCCTGCAGATCTACGGTACTTCGATGACGCCGACACTCAATGACGGCGACATAGTGCTGTCCTACAAGACCAGCAATCTGAAGCGGGGCGATGTGGTGGCATTCTACTACAATAACCGCATCCTGGTGAAGCGATTTATCGCGGGGCCCGGCGACTGGGTGGATATGGACGATCAGGGAAACGTCTATGTGAACGGAGATCTTCTGGACGAGCCGTATGTCTCGGACAAGTCCCTGGGAGAGACGAACATAGAGCTTCCATATCAGGTGCCGGACAGCAGAATTTTCGTACTGGGAGACCACAGGACGGTCTCCATTGATTCAAGAAACTCCTCGGTCGGCTGCGTTTCAAACGATCAGATCGTAGGAGAGCTGATATTCAGGGTCTGGCCCTTAAAGGGCTTTGGTTTAGTAAAGTAACGGCGACGGTTCAAGCAATTATAAGGGGTTCAAAATGAGACAATTCTTAGAACGTGTCAAAGAGTACATGAACAGAAAAGCTGTTCAGGCAAGAATCCGCAGAGCGATCAGCATCCTGTGCTGCGTTGTTGTGTTCGCGACAACATACGCTTTGGTCCTTCCCAGCCTTGCGCTTGAGAAGAACGCGATCTGCGGCCAGGAGGAGCACGAGCATTCAGAAGACTGCTACTCCAGAGAGCTGACCTGCGGGCAGGAGGAGTCGGAGGAGCATCAGCATACGGATGACTGCTACGAAGACGTGCTGACCTGCGGCAAGGAAGTGCACATCCACACTTTGGACTGCTATGAGCAGGAAGAGCCTGAGGAAGAGGAGCCCGAGGTGGAAGAGGCAGTCGAAGAGAGCGGCTCTGAGGGCAATACTGTGGAGGAGTCGGCATCTGCCGCCACCACAAAGGTCGAGGAAGAGGCAGCCGCAGCGGATACCGCTGAGGAGACTGCTGAGGTCGCTGCGCCCAAGAAGCTTGGCAAGATCGAGTTTGCCAAGTTCCTGACGGACAAGAGCACGGTCTATTATCTCCCTGAGGACGCGCGCGAGGACGAGTGGGAACCGATCGATGAGAAGGTCGAGCTGGATCCCGAGGAGACAGTCATTGTCCACTTCGCTTATGAACTCCCCGCCGGCACGGTGAACCCGACCAACGCCGAGACCGAATATATCCTTCCTCTTGAGATCGCGCTGAGCGAGAAGGAAGTCGCCGATATCAACAAGTATCAGTACACGGTCTATGAGGGCACTGACCGCGAGGCGGACGACCTCATTAAGAGCGGCGAGTTCGAGATCCGGGAAGAGAAGAATAAGAAGGACGAAGTGATCGAGCGCAAGCTGGTCATTCGCTTTAGCGATGACGCATGCCTTAAGAACGGCGGCGAAAAGCTTACCGACGGCACCGTGACCAAAGAGCCCGAGACGATCAAGGGCTTCCTTGAGCTGCAGATCTCAGCGGCCGACCTGCTGGGTCTGGAGAAGGACGGCGACGCCTCCTACAAGCTTGCATGGAACGAGGACGAAGACCTCGACACCATCATCTATTATGATGCCGACAAGCTCGATGAATATCTGAACGAAGACAAGGCGGACGAGGAGAAGGCAGACGAGGCCGAGAAGGCTGAGGAGCCCGCTGAGGCTGAGGAGCCCGCTGAACCCGCTAAGGAGCCTGCGGAGGAGACCGCTCCCGAAGCTCCCGAGAATAATGAGGCGGAGCCCGCTGAGGCGCCCGCTTATGCCACCGGCAAGGTTTCCTATGACGGCGGCAGCTTTGTCGTGACCGCAGCATTTGACGAGACTGCA
>CAJOLP010000116.1:0-10797 GCA_905235465.1 uncultured Lachnospiraceae bacterium
GACAACCATCTCGATGAACGCCGAGACAGTGAACTTGTCGGCATGGCTCACATCGACAAACTGCGAGTTGTCGCTCTGACATCTAAATCACTAACTCAACTCTATGACATCTAAATGGCCTACTCAACCCTCCGAACTTTTCCCTTGATATGTTCTGTCGGAGCGATTTTTACGGTCAAATTCCTCCTCCGACGCTGACGGTCTAATGCCCGAAAAGCCCGGAAATATGGCACTTTTTCGCACTTTACCGGTCAGCCCGTGACATCAATACTACCGTCTCTACATGGCTTGGGACAACCGTATGGCTGTCATCCGTATGAGGGAACATATCCAAAATTCCGTCCGTATGTGGAAACATATCTATAGATATGCCTGTCGTCGTAAACATATCAACACCTTTAATATCACAGCACACTCTCTGTGTATAACCCGTTCTCACTCAAAAGCTGGAGGGACTTGACCATGTAAGCATATGCCAAAGGATTCGTGTTTCGAATGCTGCTGATTTTCTTAATACCCTTCAGCTTCAATTGCGTATCTCTGTAATCGTCCGGATTGGAAATACTCTCATACTCGGTCTGACCAGTCAAAAGGTTCGCTGCAAGGTACATGACCTCGCTTGCGTATACTCCGGCATTCTCCCCGTTTATCCTGCCAACAAAGATATGTCCCTGAATTGCGCCGATTCCCGAAGAGAAATTCATATACTCTTCCGGACGTACACTGCCTCTTCCCATAATGCAGATACAGCTGTCAATGGTATCCTTCAAGCAATCTGACGGAAGTTTTTCAAGCCCGCGATACCCCAGCTCGATGTAGGAAAGCTTGTTATACACCTCTGCAACCGTCTTATAGTCATCCATTTCTTGCAACAGTGTCCAGCAGTCAAACAACTGCTTTATGATTTCAAGCTCCTTGTCTACTCCTAACGGAATCCCGGTTGTATGCGGAGCAAAGGCCGTAAGCTTATCTCCGAGGATGCAGTTCTTGTCAGGAATACTAACCGTTAGATCCTCGCCCTCACTCAATAAGAGCCGGCTTCTGATCGGACGCTCCGTTACCTTCAGATAGGGATTATCCTCAAACACAACATCCAAGTATATTGATTTCCTTGCCGGTTCTCGGTGATAGGAAATGAAACCTGAAATGGCGTTTTTCTATATCATTGGCACCTTTCCGCTTATGTTCCTCCACACTGACAAAGGGAAAAATCTTACCTGCCTTCCCAATATAGCCATCAACATCTGTATCTCGGTCTACGATGATGTCGATGTCCGTGCTTAACCTTCTCGGCTCATCAAGCATGACCAGAAGTGACGTGCCGCCCTTGAAAATAAAGGGCATGTCAACACTTCGACCAAAAGCGAATACCGTCCTTTCCAATATGGATGGATCTGCTCCGGTTTCTTCTCTCAGCCTCAAAATATGTTCTGCTGAATAATTTTCACGAAGTAGCATTTTCAGCTTTACTCCATTCAAGATATTTCAATAGTACATCCTGCCGGTTACGCCTGCGGGCATATCTAAGCATTCTCACTTTATCCAAAAGATATCGACTCTGCACCTGTTCATAAACATCCGGCAATTCTGCTTTGCTGAATGTTGCAGCTATGAGCTTGTCAGCAGACATGTCAACGAGCATTTTCTCCAACATTATATAGTGAGGCTTATCCGCACGAATCGGAGCCTCTGATATCATATCCGTTACAATTACACAATCTTTTGACCAATACAGATTAAAATCATTTTTGCCGGGTTTGTACATGACATTCTGAATCCCCTGTTCCTGAAGGAACCGGAAAACATAGATGCTGCTTTTCCTTTTCAACCTGTATGAAAACCGTGTTCTGCGCAATCAGATGGTTTAAAAACTCGTTCATTAAAACTGTTTCAAAGACCGTAAACTGCACATAAGGATACTTTTCAGAAATAAGTCTTATCAATCCTTCGGCTGTGTCAGAATATACCGGCACATATTCATCCTTAGGATGATCCGTAGTTAGTGAATACGAATCATAGCCCAATCTGGTTAACGCACCATCGCGAACCAATCCGCTGATTGCCCAGTGATATGTGCTTTCAGACAAGTCTGTTTTCAGCATTCTCAGTTCATCCATGAGTTCTTTATGGCAATATATTTTTTTATCATCTATGCGATCAAGCACTTCTTCATACCATTGCATGATATCATCTCCTTTGCAGCAATCAGGCACATCGGCAAATTCAATATGTTTTTGCCGATATTTAGTATAGTGCTCCCCAAGTTGTCTGTCAACGCACATCGGCATTTTTTTGTTTTTTTGCCGATATGCGTACGCAAAAAAACCGCTGTTCCCAAAAGGGAAGCCACGGGTATTCCTGCAAACAACGGAGTTTGATGAGGCGCTGATCAAAAAGCTCCTGCTTTCATGTTAACCGTCCCATACACTATCCTCTTCTATAAAACCGACACGAGCGCAGCAAGTTCCTCATCTGTTTTGTCAGTGAAGTATCTGATTTCGCCAGTTTTCACGTCAAGGCGTGTAATCATTTTATTTTGTCCAAAATACACATAATCACCTACTGCAGCCATGCTGTTTGCAGATGAAATTGAGAAGTTCCACTCTTTACTAATTCTGCAATTTCCTTTCCTGTCAATTTGAAACAAAAACGTGATCTTTTGATATTCTCGTTTGTCTTCTTTACGTTCCAATTCTTTGGAGCCACTTGTGATAACAACATACCCTTCGGAATTATGAAAACGTCCGGCATATTCTAGCCTTGTATGCTCATCACCTTTATAATTATCATACATCGTCACAGCTTCAAGATTCTTGTCAATTCTTATGATTTTGAACATTCCCAACCCCATATGCATCTCATTGGAGATAGCAAATGAGTACTTTCCGCAGTCAAACATATCGCAGTAATTGCCCTCGATGAAATAATCATCACGGCCCAAAAGTCTGTTAATTTCCTTCTGTTCTTCAGAACATCCATCATAACCATCTCTGCCAAGCCAGCTTGAGAATTCTCCATGATTATGATTGTTGAAGATTCCTAATTGCGTTTCAAATTGCTCCGGCACATCCATGTGGGCGTGGTTCTCATTATACCGCCAAAGGATTTCATCTCCGTTTGCCCTTACTTCGAGCGGTTCAAAATAACACATCACTCCTGTGCTCATGCTGCCCCAATGAAAAGACTTCGTCTCATTAAGCCCATGCTCTTCAATAAATTCCTTATTGTATCCAAGAAGGGAAATATCAGACTGTACATGCCTTAATTCTGAAATTGGCCTCCACTCCGATGTGTGCTTTATTTTCTCTTCGCCCATATCGTAGCTCCTCCTTCCAATTCTCAGTAAAATGCGATTTTTGCGCTAACTTTGAAAAAACTTATCCTGGATAGTGTTTGACAGACCTTATCCATAAACCAAATCCCTGGCAAAACCCGGGGCTCCCTTGCAAGCAAAGCTTTTACGTCTTTTTTCACTTAACCCGTGACAGCAGTACTACCGTCTCGACATGCACCGTATGCCCGAACTGGTCCACAGGGCGCACTTTCTGCAGTCTGTAGCCGCCTTCGGTCAAAATACGGAGATCCCTCGCCAGAGTTGCCGGATCGCAGCTGACGTAGACGATCCGATCGGGCCGGATCTCCAGGATCGTCTCGATGCACTTCGCGTCGCACCCCTTGCGGGGCGGATCCACGCAGATCACATCGATTCCCGGATCTTCGCCCGCTGCCCGGCAGGCCTTCACATAGGAGGGCAGCACTTCCTCCGCCTTCCCGACATAAAACTCCGCGTTTGTAATATTGTTGCGCGCGGCGTTCGCCTTCGCGTTTTCGATCGCTTCGGGAACGATCTCCACCCCGCGCACTTTCCCGGCGCGGCGCGCCATGAACAGCGAGATCGTGCCGACCCCGCAATAGAGATCCCACACGGTCTCTTTCCCTGTGAGCTGCGCGTAATCCAGCGCTATACTGTATAGCTTCTGTGTCTGCAGGGGGTTGACCTGATAGAAGGAGCGGGGCGAAATACGGAAAGTCACCTCTTCCCCTGTCGGAATGAATTCCCCGCCTTCAGACAGTCCCTCCCTGCGCACATCATAAATATGCAGGGTATCCTCGATCTCATCCTGCCCCCACAGGGTGCGCAGCTTTCGGCCCAGGATCACATTTGTTCTCTCGGTGTTCTCGTTCAGCACGATGGAAGTCATGCCGGGCACCGTCACGAGGTGATCGACGAGATCGGCCTCGTAGGGCAGGCTGTCCCCGTTCACAATGATGCATACCATGATCTGGCCGCTGCTCTTGCCATTCCGGATCAGAATGTGGCGGACCAGGCCTTTCCCGGTCTTTTCGTCATAGGGCGGCACCTTATGCAGTTCCATGTAGGTCAGCACGCGGTTGACAATATCCTTATTGATCTCCTCGCCCAGAAGGCAGTCCGTCATTGGGATGATGGAATGCGTCCTGCCCGCATAGAATCCCGCCACGACTCTGCCCGGCCTGTTCCCCGCGACGTTTCTGCTCCATGCAGCGTTCCTGTTCCCCGCAGCGTTTCTGCTCCAGCGTTCCTGCTCCCCGCGGCGTTTCTGCTGCCCGCATTGCTGTACCCCACCGGTATCTGCGCCTTGTTGCGGTAGCGCCAGGGGCCGTCCGGATCGTCCTGCATGCCGACGATCGGCTCCATGGCCGCGTCGATCTCTTCGCCGGAAAAGCCGCCGATCCGAATCAGGTCCTCGCGCACTTTGTTCTGCTTGTAGATCAGCTCCTGCTCATAGGACATGGCCTGCAGCTGACAGCCGCCGCACTGTCTCGCGACAGGACAAAGAGGCTCCACCCTGTAGGGTGAAGCCTGTAAGATCTGTTCGAGATGCGCGTAAGCATAGGATCGATTGGCCTTCATGATGACGGCCCGGACGTAATCTCCGATCACGGCGTCCTTGATAAAGACGGTGTACCCGTCCTCCAGTTTGCCGATCCCCTCGCCGCGCATGCCGATATCGATGATTCTGACCTTGATCTCCTGTCCTTTTTTATATGTCATGCACCGGTCCTCTCGTCACCAAGATTTATCGTCGCCAAAACTTTGCCGGATCTATGCCGGTCCGGAAGGAGGCGCAAATCATCCTAAACCTCTGTCTTTCTGATATTGGAGCCCAAAAATCCCTGATAGCCGATCCAGCCCGCGTCGGGCTGGCCTGTGGCCAGGGTCTCCCGGAAGATCTCCAGCTTGGCGTCCGTGTTGTCCGCAAAGTGGAGCGCCATGGCCTCCACGATCGCGGGCTTTTTGGGGGAGCCGTACTCCATCTCGCCGTGATGGGCCAAAATACAGTGCCGCACCTCGTCCGCCAGAATCGGCGGAAAGCCGGGGATCTGCGCTATTTTGGCGTCCACCATCTGCAGGCCGATGATGATATGGCCCAAAAACTGCCCGGACTCCGTGTAGTCGTTGCGCGGGAACTGGGACAGTTCCCTGGTCTTGCCCACATCGTGCAGGAGCGCGACGGTGATCAAAAGATCACGGTTGATGTAGGGATAAATACGGCAGTAGGAGTGGCACAGGTTTGTGACACCCAGCGTGTGCTCGCAGAGGCCGCCCACAAATCCGTGGTGGACGCTCTTGGCGGCAGAGGACACGCGGAAATCCTTGACGAACGCCTCGTCCTCCTCAAAAAACGCCCGAAGGAGGCGGTTCAGGTACTCGTTCTCCACGGTGTCGATATATCGGCCGATGGCGCGCATCATATCATCGATGTTCTTGTCCGAGACGGGCACGTAGTCGCCGGGGTCGTATTCCCCGGGGCTGCACTTGCGCGCCTGCCGGATGTTGAGCTGAAGGTGTCCCTGGAAGGAAACCACGTTCCCCGTGACCTCCACGTAATCCAGCTCGTCGAACTCGCCGATCCCCATGCTGTCGGGATCCCAGATCTTTGCGTCGATCGTGCCGGTCTTGTCCTGCAGGGTCACGCTCTCGTAGGCCTTGCCGTTCTTGGTCACCATGGGCACTCTCTTTTTGCACAGATAGATGTCCCTTACGTTGCTGCCGTCATTCAGATCCTGTATGAAACGCATATATGTCTATTTCTCCGTTCTATTTACTTTCACTTCAGTTCCACGATCGTGACGCCCGCGTCGCCCTCTCCGTAGTCGCCCAGGCGGTACTTTTTGACCCACTTTTGCTTGCGCAGATATTCGTGGACCGCCTTGCGGAGCGCGCCCGTCCCCTTGCCGTGGACGATGCGCACGCTGGTCAGATGGGACATCCGCGCGTCGTCGAGATATTTGTCGAGCTCGCTGATGGCCTCGTCGGTCGTCCTGCCAAGAAGGTTCAGCTCCGGTGAGATTCCCTGGCTGCGGGAAAAGTCCATGTCGCGCTGCATACCCACACCGCTGTCCTTATTTTCAAATCCCCGCTTCAGGCTGCTCCCGGACCGCTTCTGCACGGGATTGCCGAAGGCGTCCTCCCGGATCAGCGCCAGGTCGCTGAGCTCCGCTTTCGAATTCATGATGCCGCAGCGCACGGACACCTTGCCCTGAGAATCGGGCAGCGCCGTGACGATGCCGGTCAGCCCCATGGACAGGACCTTTACCTTGTCGCCCACATGAAGATCCGAGGCCTTGAGCTTCCCCTTGGGCTCCTGCCTGCGGCCGAGCTTCTCGTTTTGTTTGGAGACTTCCTCTCTCAGCGCGCTGCGCTTTCGCTCCATGGCGGGGAGATCCGCGCTTTTCCCGGTTTTGCGTATGTCGGCGATGGCCCGGTCCGCCTTGCGCTTGGCATCTGCCAAAATATCGCGCGCCTCCCGGTTCGCCTCCTCCAGGATCTGCTCCCGGCGCTCGTCCATTTTTTGCTCGCGATCGCGCAGGCCCTTCTCTTCCCGACGGATCGATTCGCGCAGGGAGGCGATCTCCTCCTGCTCCCGCTGTATTTTGACCCGCCTCTCCTCCAGATCCGCGAGCACATCCTCCAGATTTTGCGTCTCCTGGCTGAGCTGCTCCCGGGCCGCGTCGATGATATCCTCCGGCAGGCCGAGCTTGCGGGAGATCGCGAACGCGTTGGACTTGCCGGGGATCCCCATCAGGAGCCGGTAGGTGGGCTGGAGCGTCTCCACGTCAAATTCGCAGCTTGCGTTGATCACGCCCGGCGTATTCATGGCGTAGACCTTGAGCTCGCTGTAGTGCGTGGTGGCGATGGTGCGGATGCCGCGCTCGTGCAGCTCGTTCAAAATAGAGATCGCCAGGGCCGCTCCCTCTGTGGGGTCTGTACCCGCTCCCAGCTCATCGAACAGGCACAGGCTGTTCTCGTCCACCTTGTCAAAGATCTCCACGATCGCCGTCATGTGGGACGAAAACGTGGAAAGGCTCTGCTCGATGCTCTGCTCGTCGCCGATGTCCGCGTAGATCTCGTCAAAGAGGGCGAGCTCGCTGTTATCCCCCGCCGGAATATGAAGCCCCGCCATGCCCATCAGGGAGAAAAGGCCCACGGTCTTGAGCGTGACCGTCTTGCCGCCCGTATTGGGCCCGGTGATCACGATGAGGTCGTACTCCTCCCCCAGCTCCAAGTCGATCGGCACTACCTTCTTGGGATCGATCAGCGGATGGCGCCCCCGGATGATATTGATGCGCCGCTGATTGTTAAAGACGGGCTTTACGGCGTTCTGCTGCAGCGCCATGCGGGCGCGCGCGAAGATAAAATCCAGCTTCGTCATGTTGGCGGCGTTGTCCCGCAGCGCGATCAGATGATCCGCGGCCTCGGCCGAGAGCGAGGCGAGCACCTTTTCCTCTTCCTTTTTCTCCTCCATCTTGAGCTCGCGGATCTGATTGTTGAGCGTGACCACGGAGGCCGGCTCGATGAAAAGGGTCGATCCGCTGGCGCTCTGGTCGTGAATGATGCCGGGCACCTGACTCTTGTACTCCGCCTTGATGGGCACACAATAGCGGTCGCCCCGCATGGTGATCAGGCTGTCCTGCAGATAGGGGGCCAGCGTCACATTGACCAGGCGGTTGAGCTGCTGCCGTATGCGGTCGCCCGAGAGATTGATCTCCCGGCGCACGCGGCGAAGGCCGGGACTGGCGTCATCCGCGATCTCCTCCTCCGAGGGGAGGCATCTCTGTATTTCTGCCGAAAGACTGCGCAGCGGATACAGGCAGTCAAACAGGTCAAAGAGCATATTGTCCCTGGGATCATCGGACTGCGCCTCACCGCCGACCGTCTGTACGCCGCGGCCGCCGTCGCTCCGGGTCCCGTAGGCCTGCACGCGCCCCACATTGTCCAGAAATGCCGCGAGGCGCAAAAGCTCCGTGCCGGTCAGGACGCTCCCGATGGAGAGCGAGCCGAAGGTATATCCGAAATCCCTGTTGGAACCGAAGCTGACGTCGCCCTTGCGAAAGAGCATCTGCAGGGCGGCCGACGTCTCCTCCTGGGCATAGCGGATGTCCGCCAGGCTGTTCATGGGCACCAGTTCCCTGCACAGTTTTTTGCCCGGCTCGGAGGTGGCCAGTTCCGTAAGCTGATCGATGATTTTGTTGTATTCGGTGGTTCTGAGTACTTTCTCGTTCATAACTGTAAGTATAGCACATTCCGTCCGGTTCTTTTCAATTTCCTGCATTCACTGTATACTCTAGGTTAGTAAAGAATTGTAAGTACAGATCGCTCATACGTTTCCTGCCGCGCCCCCGTAATGCGCGGGCCGGCAGCAGAATAAGAGGCAAGTGATGGACGAAAATAAAGACAATTCGGACGTACAGGTAAATTTCATAGAAGAGGAGATCAAGAATCGCCCGCTGAACCGCCGGAAAATGGTAAAGCGCATGTCCTTGATCGCCGTCATGGCCGCGGTCTTCGGCGCGGTGGCCTGTCTGTTTTTCCTGCTCCTGGAGCCCGTATTCAACCGGATGCTGTACCCGGAGGAGCCCGCCGTGGCGGGCGTCACCTATCCGGAGGAGTCGGCAGTGGAGGAGATCACGCCGGAAGAGATCCGGGACAACGAGGAGGAGAAGGCCGCCTCCGAGGAACAGGACCGGATCCGGAAGGAAGTGGAATCCGTCCTGGCGGAGCGACAGTCCGAGGGCGAGACCGCGGCGCAGATCTATGCGGAGCTGTCCGAGATCGCGGACAGGGCCGCCCCCTGTCTGGCAGACGTCTCCGTGATCACATCCGAAACGGACTGGTTTGACGACCCCTACGAGACGCGGGGCACCATCTCCGGACTCGTGATCGCGGCGGATGACAATTATGCGCAGGTGCTGGTCCACTCCAAAGAGATCCTCAACGCGCAGCGCATTCAGATCGCGCTCAACGGGGGCTCCTCTGTCGAGGGGACGATCCGCGCCGCGGACTCTGTCGCCGGCTTTGTCGTCCTGGAGGCGGATATCAGCGGGCTGGATGAAGAGGCGCGGGACCAGATCGCGCCTGCCGAGCTGGGCGCTTCCTCCACGGACGCGCTGGTGGGACAGATGGCCATCGCCGTGGGGAGACCCTCCGCCACAGAGAAGGGCGTGGCATACGGCGCCATCTCCTCCGTCGGCAGGGATCTGGAGATCACCGATTCCGCCTTCCGGCAGATCACGACCCAGATGTACGCCTCCCGGGCGGCCAGCGGCGTGATCATCAATCTCAAGGGCCAGGTCCTGGGCGTGATCGACATGGAACACAGCCGGTCCGATATGCCCGGCACGCTCTGCGCGATCGGCGTCAGTGAGCTCAAGGGCCTGATCGAGAAGCTTTCCGCCGGTGAGACCAAGGCCTATCTCGGCATTGAGTACGCCGATGTCCCGGATGACGTGCGCGCCGCGCAGTCCATTCCGGAGGGCGTCTATGTCAATAAGGTGGAGGAGAATTCTCCCGCCATGAACGCGGGCATTCAGAAAGGGGATATCATCTCCGCCGCGCAGGGCGAGGACATCTTCACCAGGGCAGGCTTTAACCGGAGCCTTTTGAGCATGCATCCGGGGGAATACATGTCCCTCCACATCATGCGTCCCACGGGGGATGGCTATTCCGAGATGGATCTGACCGCGGAGCTGCGGTAACGCGAGCGGCGGTCACAGATTTTAAAAGAAACAAAGAAAAGGGGAAATTATGCCGGCAGCCAAACAGAAAATCCTTATCGTCGACGACGATGCCAATATCGCGGAGCTGATCAGCCTTTATCTGAACAAGGAGTGCTACGAGACGCAGATCGCGGGCGACGGAAACGCCGCGCTGGAAGCGGTGGAGAGCTTTGACCCGGACCTGATCCTGCTGGATCTGATGCTCCCGGGCATGGACGGCTACCAGGTCTGCCGCGAGGTGCGGGCGACAAGGGACCTTCCGATCATCATGCTTTCCGCCAAGGGCGAGATCTTTGACAAGGTGCTCGGCCTTGAGATGGGCGCGGACGACTATATGGAAAAGCCCTTTGATTCCAAGGAGCTCGTCGCGCGGGTGAAGGCGGTCCTTCGGCGCTACAGCAAGCAGCACACGGCACCGGAGCCGGCCGACACCGCGGAGAAGACGGTCAGCTATCCCGATCTGACGATCAATCTGACCAACTACTCCGTCACATACATGGGCGAGCCTCTGGAAATGCCGCCCAAGGAACTGGAGCTCTTGTACTGTCTGGCGTCCAGCCCGAACAGGGTCTTCACCAGGGAACAGCTCCTGGACCAGATCTGGGGCTACGATTACGTCGGTGACACCCGCACGGTGGACGTCCACATCAAGCGCCTCAGAGAGAAGCTTCACGATCATGAGGTGTGGCGCATCGCCACGATCTGGGGTATCGGATACAAGTTCGAGGTCAAGGAACAGTAAGCGGGGCAGATACA
>CAJOLP010000116.1:10802-14323 GCA_905235465.1 uncultured Lachnospiraceae bacterium
GCACGGCAACAGGCACGGCAGGCCAAAGGCGCGGGGCGCGGAATCCTTATGAAAAAGACATTATATCTCAAGTTCATACTGGCCTATGTGCTGTTCGCGCTGTTCGGTTTTTTTTCAGTCGCCACCTTCGTCTCTCGGCTGACCTATGAATTCTGCCAGCGGCAGACGGCCAGGGAGCTCTATCAGGAGGCCGCCCGCATCTCCGAGACCTTTGCGGCGGACCTGTACAATTCCGAGATCTCTCTGGACATGGTGCAGGAGCAGATCGAATCCCTCTCCTACTACATGGGCACGGAGATCTGGATCCTCAATCCCTCGGGGCGCATGATCGTCAACTCAAAGAGCGCGATCGACCCGGACACGGAAGTGGTCGTCAAGGGCTTTGATCCCACCGTCACGCAGGAAAGCTATTACACGACGGGGCTGTTTTTTGACTCCTTTGAGGAGGAGCAGCTCAGCGTGATCGCCCCCATCGTCAACGACTACAAGACGCGGGGCTATGTGGTCATTCACTATCCGGACGCCAAGATCCGGGAAGAGGCGAACAGCATGCTCAACATCTCCTATATCATGCTGGTCGTCGTCCTGTTCCTGTCCATGATCATCCTCATTTTCTTCACCGAGATCGTGTACCGCCCGCTGCGGGAGATCATCGCCGCCACAGAGCAGTACGCCTCCGGCAACATGCACTACGAGCTCAATGTGGAGGGCGAGGACGAGATGGGGTACCTGGCGGCCTCCGTCAGCTACATGGCCCGGACGGTGGCGAACTCCGAGGACGATCAAAAGAAGTTCATCGCCAATGTGTCCCACGATTTCCGCTCTCCCCTGACGTCGATCCGAGGCTTTTTGGAGGCGATGATCGACGGGACGATCCCGCCCGAGATGCACGAACACTATCTGAAGGTCGTCCTCAACGAGACGGACCGCCTGACGAAGCTGACCAACAGCCTCCTCTCCCTCAACAACCTCAACACGCAGGGCATGATCCTGCACATGACGGACTGGGATATCAACGCCGCGGTGCGCGCGGTCAGCGCCTCCTTCGAGCAGGTCTGCCGCAACAAGGACATCCGGATCCGCCTGATCCTGATGGGGGAGATCCTGTACGTGCACGCCGACGAGGACAAAATACAGCAGGTCCTCTACAACCTCGTGGACAACGCGATCAAGTTCAGCAGCCGGGACTCCGAGATCGAGATCGAGACCACGGAAAAGGGTGACAAGGTCTACGTCAGCGTGCGCGACAACGGCATTGGCATCCCCAAGGAGGATCAGAATCAGATCTGGGAGCGGTTTTACAAGACGGACCTCTCCCGCGGCAAGGACAAAAAAGGGACAGGCCTGGGCCTGTCCATCGTCCGTGAGGTCATCCGCGCGCACGGCGAGAATATAAGTCTGGTCAGCACGCCGGGCGCCGGCAGCAAATTTACCTTTACGCTGCGCCGCTCCGATCTCAACGACGCGCTGGATGATATCGAAATGGATATTTAGTACTGTCGAAGCTCCGCCTCGTCGGCCAGATCGCTCTCCATTATTTGGCGGATCTGCGCCTCGTAGCTGAAGGATTCGTTCACGCGGATCGTGACCGTTTCGCCGACTTTGTGGCGAAGAAGCGCCTTTCCGAGAGGCGACTCCACGCTGATGAGCCCCTTTAAGGAATTTTGCCGCATGGTACTGACGATGGTGTAGGTCTCCTCCACGTCGTCCCCGGGAATATAGATCGTCACGCTCTTGCCGATCCCGGCCTCGTCCGGGGAGATATTGTCGTCGATGATCTGCGCCGTCTTGATCATTCTCTCCAGAAAGCGGATGCGGCTCTCATTCTTATTCTTGGCCTTTTTGGCGGCGTGATACTCAAAATTTTCACTCAGATCGCCCTGTGCCCGGGTCTCCTTGACCTCCTCCAGAAGCTGGGGCCTGACCACAACTTTCCGGTGGTCGATCTCCGCCTGCATCTCTTCGATATCTTTTCTGGTCAGTTTGTTGTTCATACATCGCCTCTTAGTGTTTTCGCTCTGTTTTTCAGGTTCAAATATATTTAAAAGTGAATTATACTATCTTTTAGATTTATTGCAATACATTGGCCGGAAAGGCCGGTTCCAAGCGGCCTGTCGGGAAAGGAATTATACGAAATGAAGGGATCCAAAAACTCTAACTGGAAGCGCGTCCTCGCGGCCGTCATCGCCATCGCCATGATCGCCGCGCTTGTTCTGCCCATGCTGATGGTGATCCAATGATCCTCCGGTACGGACAGATCGATGAAAATGTCCGCGGAAGGTCCGTTGACCTTACCGTCGACCGCGCCGGCGTGCGCGCTCCGGCGGCAAGTGCCGGCGGCCGTCCCGCCTCCCTTAATTTGCGGAACGGGGCATATCTTGGTAAAATGGCAGTGACCGCTGCCGCCAACGCGCTGTGCGCATCGGGAAGAGATCCGGAGGTCTTCTCCCCGGTGATCCTCCTCCCTCCCGAAACGGAGGAGATGACGCTGCGGCAGCTCACGGAGAGCATTTGCCGGACCTGCGCGCAGATGGGGATCCGGACGGGCCACATACACGCGGAGGTCACGTCGGCCGTCACCCGGCCGGTGGTCAGCGGTGCCTGCGAGGGCAGCCCCTTCGCAGAAGCGGCTGAGGTCTGCGGGACTGGCCCCTTCGCAGCTCCGGCTGAGGTCCGCGAGGGCAGCCATATCGTTATGACCAAATGGGCTGGTCTCGAGGGGACATGGCTTCTGGCCGCGGAGCGGGAGGAAATACTGCGGGAGCGCTTCCCGCAGATCATTATAAGCCGGGCCCGCAGCGCGGAGGATCTGCTGAGCGTCAGAAAGGAAGCGTCCATCGCGGCAGCGGCAGGCGCTGAGGTTATGATCGAAGGAGCGGCAGGCGGTATTTGGGACGCGCTGTGGCGCCTATCCGCCCGGACCCGCCGCGGGTTCGCCGTCGATATGCACGCCATCCCTTTCCTTCAGGAGACGATCGAGATCACCAATTATCTCGGCGTCCACCCGTACAGGATGCGGTCCGCCGGCTGTCTTCTCGCGGTGACAGAGGACGCGCCGGGACTGATCGGCCGTCTGGCTCAGGCGGATATACCTGCGGCCAGGATCGGCACGATGACCGACAACAGGGACAAGCTCCTTATAAACCGCGGCGAAAAGAGGTACCTGGACCGGCCGGAAGCGGACTCCCTGTTGGCCTTCTTTGATTCATAAGGGGTATTGGGTCAAGGCGCATTTGGCCAAGGGGCATTTGGTAAATCACGAACATTCAATGATGGATGATATATAAATCATGGAGGAATACTGTTATGAATATGTTGGATGAAAAGATCCTGGGCATTATCGAGAAGAACGCGCGCATCTCCACCAGAGAGGTGGCCGTCGTGCTCGGCACCGAGGAAATTGAGATCGTCAACGCGATCCAGCGCATGCAGGACGAGGGGATCATCTGCGGGTTCAACACGATGATCGACTGGGAAAAGACCGACATCGAGAAGGTGACGGCCCTGATCGAGGTGCGCGT
>CAJOLP010000116.1:14414-19221 GCA_905235465.1 uncultured Lachnospiraceae bacterium
GACCTTCTGGTGACCCTGGAAGGCAAGACCCTCAAGGAGGTATCCGGCTTTGTGACCAACAAGCTGTCCACGCTGGATACGGTCATCAGCACGGCGACGCACTTTATTCTGCGCAAATACAAGGATCACGGCACGATCATGACCAGAAAATACGAGGATCAGCGCGAGATCGTAACGCCGTAAGGACTGGCAGGAGGTGGCGATTTGATGAAGCAAGATAAATTATTGTCCGATAAGACGGTGGGCCTTAAGCCGTCCGGGATCCGGCGGTTTTTTGACCTGGTCAGCGAGATGACGGACGCCATCTCCCTGGGCGTGGGCGAGCCGGACTTTGACACGCCGTGGCACATCCGCGACGAGGGCATCTATTCCCTGGAGAAGGGCCGCACCTTCTACACGTCCAACTCCGGTCTTATGGAGCTGCGTCAGGAGATCTGCGCGTATATGAAGCGCTCCCAGGGCCTTACCTACGATCCGGCATCGGAAGTGCTGATCACCGTGGGCGGCTCGGAAGCCATCGACCTGATGTTCCGCGCGATGATCAACGAGGGGGATGAGGTCATCATCCCGCAGCCCTCTTACGTCTCCTACGAGCCCTGCGCGATCCTGGCGGACGCTGTGCCGGTCATCGTACAGCTCAAAAATGAAAATGAATTCCGCTTAAAACCCGAGGAGCTGCAGGCGGCGATCACCCCGCGCTCCAAAATACTGGTCCTCCCCTATCCCAACAACCCCACAGGGGCCATCATGGAGAAGGAGGATCTGGAGGCCATCGCGCAGATCATCATAGACAACGACCTGTACGTCCTGTCGGACGAGATCTACGGGGAGCTGACCTACTGCGGCGGGCACGTTTCCATCGCCTCTCTTCCGGGCATGAGGGAAAGGACCGTGGTCGTCAACGGTTTCTCCAAGGCCTACGCGATGACCGGCTGGCGCATGGGATACGCGTGCGGACCGGCGCAGATCCTGGAGCAAATGACCAAGATCCACCAGTACGCGATCATGTGCGCGCCGACCACCAGCCAGTACGCGGCTCTGGAAGCGCTGCGCAACGGCGATGAGGATGTGGCGATGATGCGCGAGTCCTACAACCAGCGCCGCCGCTTCGTGCTGCACAAGCTCGAGGGTATGGGCCTTCCGTGCTTCGAGCCCCAGGGGGCGTTCTATGTATTCCCCTGCATCAAGGAATTCGGCATGACGAGCGATGTGTTCGCGGAGGAGCTCCTCAAAGAGGAAAAAGTAGCGATCGTGCCCGGCACTGCTTTCGGCGACAGCGGCGAGGGGTATCTGCGCATATCCTACGCCTATTCCATCGAAAATCTTCGGGAGGCGCTGAACCGCCTGGCCAGATTTGTCGCGAAACTGCGGCAGTCATAAACCGCAGGAGTTATAAACTGCGGCAGCCATAAACCGCGTCAGTCTCAAACTGTGGAGGTATAAAGCATTGCACATCGTGCTGCATGAGCCGGAAATTCCCGGCAATACCGGTAATATCGGGCGTTCCTGTGTCGTCACGGGGACGTCCCTTCATCTTATAGAGCCGCTCGGCTTCTCTATTTCCGAGAAGGCGATCCGCCGCTCCGGGCTGGACTACTGGCATGATCTGGATGTACACACCTATCCGGATTATGAGACGTTTCTTGCCCGCAATCCGGACGCCGTCATCTGGTACGCCACCACGAAGGCCCACCGGACTTACGCGGACGTTTCCTTCGGACCGGACGACTATATCATGTTCGGCAAGGAGAGTGCCGGCATCCCGGAGGAGATCCTGGTGGAGAACGAGGCGCGCTGCATCCGCATCCCCATGCTGGCCGGCTACAGGAGCCTTAACCTCAGCAATTCCGTCGCCATCGTCCTGTACGAGGCGCTCCGGCAAAATGACTTCGCGGACCTTGAGAGAAATGGGGAACTGCACAGGTTGTCGTGGAAATGATGACTTGCTTTTTCCCCGAAAAGGGGATATATTAGTAGGTGCGAATTTAATACACAAAAGCGTAACGCTTTAAATCGTGAAAGTATTGGCGCGCAGGCGTCAGGAAAGGTTAAAAGACAGGTCAAACTCATGCCCATTACAGAATTTTTGGTGCGCAACGCACGCGAATGGCCCAACGACGTCGCATTGGTGGAACTCAACCCGGATATTAAGGTCCCTCGCCTCACAACATGGAAGGAATATGAGCTGATCCAGCCGCGCAGCGAAGTCGCGTTTCGTCAGGAGATCACCTGGGAGGTGTTCAACGAAAAGGCGAACCGCGTCGCCAACATGCTGATCGCGCGCGGTATCGTGAAGGGAGACAAGGTGGCGATCCTTCTGATGAACTGCCTCGACTGGCTCCCCATCTATTTTGGCGTTTTAAAGACCGGCGCGATCGCCGTGCCGCTCAACTACAGATACAGCTCGGATGAGATCGAGTACTGCGTAAATCTGGCCGAGGCAGATGTCCTGATCTTTGGTCCCGAGTTCATCGGCCGCGTGGAGGAGATCGCGGATTCCATCAGCAGGAGAAGGCTCCTTCTCTATGTGGGACCCGGCTGCCCTTCCTTCGCGGAGGACTTCATTCAGGCCACGTCGATCTATTCCAGTCAGGAGCCCGATGTACAGGTGGATGACGACGATTACGGCGCGATCTATTTTTCATCCGGCACCACCGGATTCCCGAAAGCGATCCTGCACAAACACAGCGGCCTGATGCATTCCGCGATCATGGAGCAGAAGCATCACGGCCAGCAGAAGGACGACACATTCCTGTGCATCCCGCCGCTCTACCACACCGGCGCCAAGATGCACTGGTTCGGAAGCCTGGTCTCCGGCGGCAGAGCTGTTCTGCTGCGCGCGACCACACCGGAAACGATCCTGAGGGCGATCTCCGATGAGCACTGCACCGTTGTGTGGCTGCTCGTGCCGTGGGCGCAGGATATCCTGGAAGCGCTGGACAGCGGAGAGGTAAAGCTTGAGGATTATCAGCTTGACCAGTGGCGCCTGATGCATATCGGCGCGCAGCCCGTTCCGCCGTCACTGATCAGACACTGGAAGGATTACTTCCCGCATCACGATTACGACACCAACTACGGTCTGTCCGAATCCCTGGGACCCGGCTGCGTTCATCTTGGGATCGAAAACGTCCACAAGGTCGGCGCCATCGGCATTCCCGGCTACAAGTGGGAGTGCAGGATCGTGGATGAAAACCGCAAGGATGTGGCGCAGGGCGAGGTCGGCGAGCTCGCGGTCAAGGGCCCCGGCGTCATGATCTGCTACTACAACAATCCGGAGGCCACCGAGGAAGTGCTGGACAAAGAGGGATGGCTCTACACCGGCGATATGGCGATGCAGGACGAGGACGGTTTCTACTTCCTCGTGGACCGCAAGAAGGACGTCATCATCTCCGGCGGCGAAAATATCTATCCCGTACAGATCGAAGATTTCCTCCACACCTACGAGCCGGTCAGCGATGTGGCGGTCATAGGACTGCCCGACAAACGCCTGGGCGAGATCGCCACCGCGATCATCCAGATCAAGGAAGGCTATGACTGCACCGAAGAGGACATCAACAACTTCTGCCGCGGACTTCCCCGCTACAAGAGGCCCCGGAAGATCATCTTCGCGGACGTGCCCCGCAACCCCACGGGCAAGATCGAGAAGCCGCTGCTGCGTGAGCGCTACGGCGCCTCCTTCCTGGTCGCGTCCGAAAACGAAATGGATCACAAGGCGAACTGACCGCCGCGTGATCAGCCATCATTTTCAGCTAAATATTTTAAGCCAAAAAAGAGGCTTGCCGGTTCGGCAAGCCTCTTTTCTCTGTCTTTATCCTGATTCTCTGCGGCCGTTCTCGGCCGTGTCATTATTTACTCCTCTATATCGCTGCTTCCGCCGACAGGCTTCGCTTTCTTGCGCCTTCTCCTGCGGCTTCTTCTCTTTTTGAGGTACCGCGCGTAGGAGACGATGATGATCACAACGATCAGGATCGCCGCGATAATGATGATCAAAAACAGGAGTGCCGGCACATCCAGATAGACGGTTCCGCCCGGCCCGCCGTGGATGATGCGTCTAAAAAATCTCACGATGCCGGAAATAAATCCCCCATCCTCTGTGTAGTGCGCCGTGCCGTACTGCGTATTCTCCGGCTCCTGCGCGGCCGCCGCGGTGGCGCCGGTGGCAGCCTCATCGGCTTCTTCGAGCTCGTCTTCGTCCGGAATCGTTCCGGTGAAGTAGATCTCCGCGCTTCCGACTTCCCAATCCCCCGCTTTGTAGTGGATCGTTCCGAGAATGATCTGCCCGTCCTCGTTGGTCCTGGGCTCGGGCTTCTCTGCCCCTTCCGCGTTCTCACCGCTCTCGCCGAACAGTGTTTTGTCGTACTCCACTTCCGTCGTCAGGTCGTCGAACCCGATGGTGCCCGGCAGGACGACATAGCCGGATCCGGACACTTCAAACGGCAGTTCTCTGCTGCCAAAGATGTCCTTCCCCTGCTGCATAAAGCCGGGATTGTCGATGGTCAGTCTCTTTTCATAGTCGGCGATCCTCAGCTTTCTAAAATTGTCAACCGTAATCGAACAGCTCCACTGTGTCGTTGAACTGATCCGGGGATTCCTCGCGGAAGATCACGCAGATGAGCTTCAGGTCGTCCCTTTCCGCGCAGGTCACCAGCGTCTGTCTGGCGTTTTCCGTATAGCCCGTCTTGCCGCCGACGATGCCGTCATATTCCATCTCCCCGTTGATCAGCTTGTGCTTGTTGAAGATCGTGTAATCCTGGGGCTGTCTGTCCGAGGGCTCCATGTGGTAGCTCGAGACATTGGAAAAGGCGGC
>CAJOLP010000117.1 GCA_905235465.1 uncultured Lachnospiraceae bacterium
CTTACTTATCAAGCTTACTTATCGAGCACAATATAGTGGACCTGACCGTAATCGATCATATCCCGGGCAGCGGAATTATACTCCGCGCCGATCGTCGCGATGCCGACCGGTTTACATCCGGCCTCCTCGATGAGAATGCTGCAGGCCTGCACGGTGGCTGCGGTCTCCACCCAGTCATCCGCCAGCAGCACGCGGGTCTTTCCCTTCAGCAGCCTGCGGCTGGTGCTCAGCGTCGTCACCTTGTCCTGATGATTGATAAAGGACGCCGACAGCAGATCAGCCTTGTCTGTGGGAAAACTCCGGTCCCTTCTGATCGCCGCAAAGCCAACGCCCAGCTCCTTTGCCAGAAGCGCGCCCACGATCAGGCCCAGCGATTCCGGCGCGCACACCAGATCCACCTTGCCGCGGTACGGCTCCGCAAGGTAGCTGATCATCGCCTCTGATTTTTCCGGATCCCCGAACAGCGACAAAATATTGCGTCTGCTCTCCACGCCGTTCGGCACAAGGTTCCTGATCTCCTCCTGCAGTTCCTCGATCTTAACGCCCATTTTGCATCCTCCCCTGACTAATAAATCAAACGCCGGTCTCCCCCAAAGAGTCCTCCCCGGAAGAGTCCTCCCGGCCGATCAGTTTCTCCATCCAAATCATATCATACCATCTGCCGAATTTGTATCCGCAGCGGTGAAATCTTCCGACCTCTGTGTAGCCAAGGTGCGCGTGGAACTCCGCGCTGTTTCTGGTCAAATACTCGTCCTCCTCCACAGGATAACCGATGCAGGCGTACAGATTGCGCATGCCCCTGCCGCGGAGCTCCTCCTCCAGCGCCTCATAGAGCGCGCGGCCCATTCCGCCTCCGGCGGCGTTTTGGTCGAGGTAAATGCTCATCTCGCACGACCAGTCATAGGCGGCCCTGTCCTTAAAGACGCCCGCGTAGGCGTAGCCCTGCACGGCGCCGTCCTTCTCCAGGACCAAATACGGATACCTCTCCTTTGTCCCGGTCATCCGCCTTAGGATCTCCTCCGCGGAGGGCGCGTCATATTCAAAGGTGATGGCAGTATTTTTCACATAATAAGCGTAGATCTCGGCGATCCGCCCGGCGTCCTCCGGCTCCGCGCTTCGGATCCGAAAGCTTCCCCTGTTCACATCGCCGGCGTTTGAAAGATTGGCCATTTTTTTGTTTCTCCTTATTTGCGCTGCGGCGCCCTTTTTTGATCGGGCGATTTTATCTTAACGAATCGTCAAAATTATGTAAAGTCAAACGTTTGTGTTCTCCAAATCCTTGAATTGTAGTAAACTTTAATCATGAAAAAGGAGGTGCCTCACAATGAAAGTTTGTCTCTTAAATGATGCGTTTACGCCGGTCATTGACGGCGTTGTCAATGTTCTTCAGAACTATGCCAAATATATGATAGAGGACTTTGATGCCGAGGTGGAGATCGCGACGCCGGAGTACCCGGGCGCGGATTATTCCGCCCTTCCCTACAAGGTCGTCTCATACAAGAGTATTGATACATCAAAGCTGACCAACGGTTACCGCATCGGTATCCCGTTTGAGACAGAGGCCCTGACGGAACTGGCGGAGTTCGGCCCTGACATCATCCACTCCCACTGCCCCGCGTCCGCGACGGTTATAGCCCGCCTTCTTCGCGAGGAGACGTACGCGCCGCTGATCTATACCTACCACACCAAATATGATATAGATATCCGCCGCGCCATCAAGCAAAAGCAGATCGCGGATGAGACCATCCGCCTGATGGTCGGCAACATCCAGGCCTGCGACGAGGTCTGGGTCGTGAGCAGGGGCGCGGGCGAGAACCTTAAAGAAATAGGATTTACGGGAGAATACCGCGTCATGCCCAATGGCGTCGATTTCGAAAAGGGCCGCGTGGATGACGAGACCGTGGCCAAGGTCACAGCCGGGTATGATCTTCCGGAGGGTGTCCCGGTCTTTCTGTTCGTGGGGCGCCTGATCGAATACAAGAATATTCCGCTGATCCTCGACGCGCTGAAAGTCATTTCCGATCAGGGAATGGATTTCCGCATGGTGTTCATCGGCAAGGGACCCGATGAGGAGCATTTCAAAGAGACTGCCATTCAGTATGGCCTTATGCGCGATCCTGACGGCGATCAGGCCGGCACGGAGGGTCCGGACAAGTGCATTTTTGTCGGCCCGATCTATGACCGCGATGAACTGCGCGCGTGGAACACAAGGGCGGATCTCTTCCTGTTCCCCTCCACCTTCGACACAAACGGCCTCGTGGTGCGCGAGGCGGCCGCCTGCGGGCTGGCCAGTGTGCTGGTCAAGGATTCCTGCGCCGCGGAAGGCATTACCGACGGCAGAAACGGCATTCTCATCGAGGAGAACGCGCAGTCCCTGGCGGCGGTGCTCCTGAGCGCGGGCGGCAATCTGGACCATCTGCATCGCCTGGGCCAGCACGCCATGGATGAGATCTATATCTCCTGGAGAGATTGTGTGCATCAGGCATACCGCAGATATGAGCAGGTCCTGGCGCTGGGTAAGGTGGGCGCTCTGCCTCATCACAAAAAAGACTTTACGGATCAGCTCGTCAAATTCACATCGAGCCATATGCAGAATACCGACAAGTTCCAGAAAGATATGAAGAAAGTCAGAGAGTACTTTACCTCTACCATACCTGCCGGCATGGAGGAAAATACCGAGGGTGAGGGCAAAAAGGCGAATCCTCTGGAAGACTTCATTGCCCAGACGGAGCAGATGGCAGATTACCTCTACGACTTTCTTAAAGCTTAACTGTTGAACGGCCCTGCCATAAATGGCCGGGCCTCATTCTTAAAACAGAAACAAATTTATCGTGAGCAACACCAAAAAACAGTTTAACTTCCGCGGGATGTCTTTTTATCAGATTTGGATCCGGAGCTTTTGCGACGGCAACGGGGACGGGATCGGCGACCTGTACGGCGTCTATGACAAGCTGGAATACATCAAATCCCTTGGCGTAGACGGCATCTGGTTCAGTCCGATCTACCCTTCCCCCAACGCGGATTACGGCTATGACATCTCCGACTACATGAATATCCATCCCGACTACGGCACGCTGGAACAGTTTCAGAAGGTGCTGGAGCGCGCGCATGAGCTCGGGTTAAAAGTACTGCTGGATCTCGTCATCAATCACACCTCCGACGAGCATCCCTGGTTCAAGGAGAGCTGCAAGGGCAAAGACAATCCGTACAGCGATTACTATATCTGGCGCGATCCCATCTGGATCGAGGACAAAAAGAATGGCCTTAAGATCAGCCCGCCCAACAACTGGTTCAGCCAGTTCGAGGGAATCGCCTGGGAGTACAATGAACAGCGCGGCCAGTACTATCTGCATATCTTTGCCAAAAAACAGCCGGACCTGAACATGAACAATCCGAAAGTGCGCGAAGAGGTCAAAAAGATCATGCGCTTCTGGCTGGATATGGGCGTCGACGGCTTTAGGGAGGACGTGATCAACTACATCTCCAAGACGGATGAACTTCCCAACGGACTGTCCTTCCTCCCCGGAATCAACGGCCTCCCCTTCTATCGCTTCGGCCCGAACCTCCACAGCTTTCTGAAAGAATTCAGAGAAGTCGCCCTGGAATACGGAGCGGTGCAGATCGGGGAGATGCCCTTTGCCAGGGTGAGCGATGCCCTTAAGTACATCGCCGGCCCTGACCGCGTGCTGGATATGATGATCCAGTTCGACACCATGACGGCGGACTGCATCATGACCGAGTATGTGCACCACCCCTTCCTGCTGGTAAAACTCAAGCGCGCATTCTCCCGGTGGCAGTACGGCCTCCAGGGCAAAGGCGCCTGGAACGCCCTCTACCTGGAAAACCATGATCACCCCCGCGTGATCAACCGGTACGGCAGCACCATATACTGGAAGGAATCGGGAAAAATGCTGGCGGCGTGCTATATTTTTCAGAGCGGCACCCCCTTCGTCTATCAGGGCCAGGAGATCGGCATGATGAACATCGCCTTCAACTCCATCGACAAATACCTGGACGTGGCGGCGCACAACGCCTACAACACCTTCCACCTCAAAGAATCGGAAAACAGACGCCTCAAAAGGATCCACGAATCCACAAGAGATTCGGCCAGAACGCCCGTCCAGTGGAACAGCGGACCCGGCGCCGGCTTTACCACCGGCCATCCTTGGTTTTCCATCAATCCCAACTATACCTTTGTCAACGTCGAGGACGAAGAGCGGGATCCCGGCAGCATCCTCAACTTCTACCGCAAGTGCCTCGCGCTGCGCAAGACGAACAGGACACTCCTTAGGGGCAAATACAAAGAATACTTCCCCTGGAACAACTCCTACTACATGTACGAACGTTCCTACCGGGGTGACCGCATACTCGTGATCTGCTCCTTCTCGGACAAGACCACCTCCTACCGCCTGCCGAAAGACATCATCCTTTCCCGCAGCGGCCTCCTCCTGGACAACTACGAGTACGAAGACCGCGGCGGCGTCCCCCGCCGCCTCCAGCCATACGAAGTCCAGGTGTGGCAACTATAATCTGCCG
>CAJOLP010000118.1 GCA_905235465.1 uncultured Lachnospiraceae bacterium
GGTCTCACAAAGAAAGTCTGCAGGAAGAAAACATTCACCTTCCCGGCGATCTCCGCGTCGCTCTCCGACTTCAGACGCGCCTCCAGCGTGCGAAGAAGCCGGTGCCACTCTACCTTGAACGCCTCGTACCGCTGCAGCTCCGGGATCCCCAGCCACTTGTCGATGCGGACTTTGGCGCGGCTGGGGTCGGCGCAGGCGTCCTCCAGGAGGAAATACACCGCGCGGTCATCCTCATACTGCCTTCCCAGCGGGAAGAGGCGGCAGATCCCGGGCCGGACCGCGTGAATGGAACAGCGTCCGTCGGGCGCCAGAAAGGCGCACGCCGGCTGATTGCCGTTCTCTGTCGGCACTTCCTTCATGTGCGGCAGGATGACGCCGTTCTCCACATGCAGATCCACGCTCTCTCCCATCAGCTCGCCAAAGGACTTGCCAAGACCGTTCGTCAGCATGCAGACGTCGTAGGGATCGAGTACGATCGTATCTCCCATCCCGCGGCAGCACGCGCCGCAGCCGGCGCAGTGCGCGCCGGCAAGCCGTACCATATCTGAAGACGTATATGTCCTTTTTGCCCGCATGCCTGCCTCCCTTTCCACGCTAAATTTCAATCAATTTCCGAAATCTGCCTCTCGCATCAGCTCGTCCAGCGTCCGGTCGATCTCACCGTATTTTTTGATCCGCGGCGACCGCAGCATCCGCCCGCGTGTCACGACCATCTCCGGCTTTTGAAGCGCGCGCAGATCTTCCAGCGGATTGCCGGACGTCACCAGCATGTCCGCCGACTTGCCGGCCTCAATGCTGCCCGTCTCCCCGTCGATCCCCGCGATCCGCGCGTTCCCCAGGGTCGCCGTGTGGAGGGCGAAGTGCCTCATCACACCGCAGTATCTGTGAAAATACTCCAGCTCCCGCCACATATCGTACTGCGTGACGAAAGGGCAGCCCGCGTCCGTGCCAAGCCCCACCGGGATGCCTTCTGCCAGCGCCCTCACCGAACAGTCGATGATACCCCGGAGCACGATCTCCGCGTTGGCGCGGTCCATGGGCCGCACATGCGTCACCTCTGTGTCCAGCCGGGCAAGCGGCACCACCGGCGACAGTGTCGTCACCAGCGCGGCCCCGTTCTCGTGAAAGAGCCGCATCATCTCATCGGTCGGCTCCGCGCCGTGCTCGATGGTATCGACGCCGCCGCGAAGAGCCGCCAGCACCCCTTCGGTACTCTCTGTATGGGAGGCCACCGGCAGACCCAGCGCATGGGCCTCGTCACAGGCCGCCCGGATCATGTCCGGGGGCATCTTAAGCACACCGGGCTCTCCCTCCTTTTCGGCATCCATGATGCCGCCTGTGATCATCAGTTTGATGAGGTCGGGCGAATCCTCCGCGATCCGGCGCACGTACCTGACCGCCTCCTCTTTGGTTGCGGCCGGATAGGCCAGCGAGCCGGCCACGTGCCCGCCCGGCACGGAAATGCCCATATTGGAAGTCAGGATCCTGGGGAGAAGCCGCGCCGGGGCACTGTATTTAGACCTGCCCGCCGCGCTGTCATAGGATCGCTCTCCCCGATCCCGCACTATAGAATCGAAATCAGATATGCCCCCCACCGTCCGGATCGTCGTCACGCCGCTTGCCAGCTGCACAGAAGCCAGCTCCTCAATCCTTCGGCGAAGCATGTACCGGGTCACCGGCGTCGAAGTCGCGAGCTTCACGAGCCGCACATAATCCTCCGGCTCCTTCTTCCTGCCGGAGGGCTTTCCCCCGGAATTCAGGTGGACATGAAGATTGATCAGCCCCGGCATCAGGTAACGCCCATGGAGATTGACCACCTCACAGTTTTCGGGCAGAAGCTCCGCGCGCGGCTGGACCGCGGCTATTTTGCCGTCCCTGACGATCACCGCGCGGCCCCTCTGCGGCGTCATGCCATCGGTTCCGTCCAGCAGGATCCCTTCAATGTACGCTGTATATGCTGTGTGGTCTTTCTCTCTGGCGCTGTTCATTATTTTTCTCCTGAAACGTGAAAAACCGCTGTGGGGAACAGCGGTCTCTCAGGGGATGTTAAATGTTTAGGGGGGTAATTAATGAATCAGCTGTCAGGTTTCCCTCCTGACAATTTGTATCATACATTACTCCCCTGCCGGTGTATAGGTCGGGTTTCGACTTCCATTCGGTCTTTTTTGACATTTTTTAAAAATTTTCTCGTGACCGCTCACGCGTCGTTAAAGTCTATGCTCACTTTATCGACTCTCTGCAGTTTCCCCATGTATTTGTTGTGGGCCTCCTCATACTGCAGATTGTACTTCTCGTCATTGCCCAGGCGAAGCTGCGCGAAATAGTGGTGCCCGTCCTCGGCAAGCGCGGGATTGACACGGATCAGGACGGCCTCGCCGATGTTCGTGCTGACGTCCGCGATGCGCGTCATGTCGGACAGGAGGTTCTCAAAGTTGGGATCCACCTGCATGTCGCATTCGCCGCGGCTCATCCGCTCATGATGGTGTTTCTTGAGCTTTGCGCCAACTTCCCCCGCCACTTCATGCAGGGGCTCGATGGCGGCCGCATCCTCTACGCTCCGTCTTGCAAAGGCAACCTCTACGTGATAAAGGATCTCGTTGAGCAGCTGATGCATGACCGCGATCTCCTTCATCCCCTCTTCGGAAAACTTCCGGCCGTGTTTGTCCAGGATCTCGGCATTCTCCGCGATGTTGACCGCGTGGTCGCCCAGCCGCTCAAAGTCCGCGACGTTCTTGTAATACTGGTCCAGGATCGAGCTGCTCAGAGGATCCCGCATGTGCGGCAGCAGCTGCGCCATATATCTGCTCAGATGGTCCGCGAAAAGATCCACATAATCCTCATTCTCTATGATCTCGTTGTAGACTTCCCGATTGAAGTCATTGATCAGCGAGAAGGACTTCTCAATATTTTCCTCCGCCAGCTGCAGCTGTGTCAGCAGCACGTCATAGCAGCTGCGCAGCGCCAGCGCCGGCGTGTCGTAGAACATGGGATTGAGGGAGTCGAATTTCTCTCTGTACTTGCTCTCCTTCTCCGGGATCTTGTCGTCCGGCACGATCCTGATCGCCATCCGCTCGAACAGACCCAGCAGAGGGAACAGCGCGATCGCGCATCCCAGGTTGAAGATCGTGTTCGTATTCGCGATGATGCCGGAATTGACCGTTGCGGTCCAGATACGATCCAGCAGGCCCACACGATGCATCACAAAAACGACGATCAGGACCAGGGCGGATTTAAAGAGATTGTAGATCGTATTCACAATGCCGACCCGGCGCTGGTCCGCGGTCGCGTCTATGGCGCATACGATGGCTGTCGTCACGCTGTCGCCGAGGTAGACGCCGACGATCACGGGGTACACCGCGTTGAAGGTCAGATCGCCCGAGGCGGAGAATGCCTGCAAAATACCGATCGTCGCCGACGAGCTCTGGAGCATGAAGGCGATGGCCGCGCCGGTCATATACCCGAGCAAAGGGTTATCGCCAAGCCTGGAGAACATGCTGGAGGTCAGGCCGGACTCGCTCAGTACGCTCACGGCGCCGGTCATGGTCAGAAGTCCCGAGAACAGAATGCCGAAGCCGATGGCGATATTGCCGATGGACTGCGAGTTCGGGCGCTTTCCGAACATGATCAGGCAGATGCCCAGGATCAGGGCGATGGGCGCCAGTGTGGAGGGCTGGAAAAGCCTCAGCAGGGATGTGCCGCCCGATGCGTTAAGGTCCAAAAGACGAATGATCTGGCCGGTCACGGTGGTTCCCACGTTCGCGCCGATGATAATGCCAAGGGACTGGTGCAGCGTCAGAAAGCCCGCGCCCACCAGACCGGAAGTGATGACGATCGTCGCTGTGGAAGACTGAATGATTGCCGTGACGCCCAGGCCAAGCAAAAACGCCTTGACCGGGTTGTTTGTCACGCTCTCCATCGCGACCTTGAGGGCTCCGGACGAGCTCTCCTTGAGCGAATTTCCCATCAGGCGCATGCCGTACAGGAACATCGCCAGGCCGCCAAAAAGTGTCAGGAAATCAAAAATGGTCATCTATTTCTAAGCAGTCCTTTCCGATGTAAATTGCATATACATTGTACTCTCGAACCTGCCGCCGCGCAATCAGATTATAAAATTCAGCGATTGACGCAGATCGCCGTGATCGTGATTCCCGCGATCGCCGTGATGGCCACTATAGAAACGATCATACTTTTCATAATGTCTCCTCCTTCATAGCTGTCTGTTTTAATGTCGTTTTCAAACCGCCCCGTCTATTCGCCGATCTTCTGCACGGTATCGCGAATGATCAGCTCGGACTTCATCTCGATCCTCCGCTCCGCGGGGGGATCCCCGTCAAGGATCCTGATCAGCGTCCGCGCGGCCAGCTCACCTTTTTCCTCGATATCCTGGTGGACCGTCGTCAGCGCCGGCCTGTGCCATCTGGCGAGCCGGTTGTCGTCGAATCCGATCACGGACAGTTCTTCCGGTATGGACACGCCCCGGTCGGAAAGGAAGCTGATCAGCATGATCGCGTACAGATCCGATGAGCACAGGACACACGTTCTTTACCTTCTTTTGGATCTTGCTAAGACTCTTGGTGATCTCCTCGCTCTCGGGCCGCAGCAGGTAAAAATTCCTGTCGCTGTACTCGATCCCGGCATCCTGCAGGGCGCGCCGATAGCCGCGGAACCGCTGGTAATCCACGCCTGTCGCCTCGTAGTTGTCGCACAAAAAACCTATTTTGCGATGCCCGTTGCTGATCAGATACTTCGTGGCGTTGTAGGCGGCGTTCTCATCATCCAGGCCCACCACATAAAAGTCGCCGACATTCTCGCGGTAGTAGGCGTCAATACAGACGATCGGTTTTTTGAATTTGGCGCTCACCCGCGCCGCGTCATCATCAAGCATGTAAAACAGGAGCAGCCCGTCCACGTTCCACGATGTGACGTGGGTGAGGATCTCGGCAATATCGTCCGAAATATAGATCATCATAAAATAGCCCGCCTCGCGCAGCGTCTTCTCGATGCCTGTGAGCACGGACGAGACGAACGGGTCTTCCAAAAGCCCTATATGCTTGTACGACTGCGACTTGAGCACGACGCCGACGATCTTGGTCTTCTTAAGGGCAAGATTGCGCGCGCTGATATTCGGCACATAGTCCACTTCCTCGAGGAACTTCTGCACGCGCTCAATGGTGGCCGGCGACACCTCGCCGGTCTTGCCGTGAATGACATTGGATACCGTTGTTGTGCTCAGGTCAAGTTTTCTGGCGATCTCTTTAATGGTTATCATATGT
>CAJOLP010000119.1 GCA_905235465.1 uncultured Lachnospiraceae bacterium
CGCGGTCAACAAGTGATCGGCTTCTAAAGATTTAAATACTTCGCGCAGCCCGGAGATGACTCCGGGCTGTGTTGCGTTATGATGGGAGTTTCGGCAGGCCTTTGGTTCGTCTCGTCGATGGCGCGGCGGTGCGTTTCGCGCTGCGGCGGGCCGGGCGTTGACCTATTTCGCGCATCCTGGCAATATGAGTCAATTGCTTGCAGTGGGAATTGCGCTGCGGCGAGCCGAGTATTGACCTGGATCGGCAAATCCAGCAATTTAAGTCAAAACGCGGCGGCGGGAATTGCGCTGCGGCCGGCTGGGATTGACCCATTTCGCAAATCCTGGCAATTTGAGTCAATTGCTAGCAGCGGGAATTGCGCTGCGGCAGGTTGGGCGTTGACCCATTTTGTGCATCCTGGCAATTTGAGTCAATTTCCTGCAGTGCGTTTCGCACTGCGGCGAGCTGGGTATTGACCCAAATCGGCGAATCCAACAATTTAAGTCAAAACGCCTCGGAGATTTACGAGCTGTGGCGATCTGAATGTTGACCCAAATCGGCGAATCCAGCAATTTAAGTCAAAACGCGGCGGCGGGAATCGAGCTGTGGCGATCTGAATGTTGACCCAAATCGGCGAATCCAACAATTTAAGTCAAAACACCTCGGAGATTTACGAGCTGTGGCGAGCCGGGTATTGACTCAAAGCAGCGAATCCGGCTATTCAAGTCAAAACGCCTCGGAGATTTACGAGCTGCGGCAGTTCGGATATTGACTCAAATCAGCGAATATGGCAAATTAAATCAAAACACCACGGCGGTGATGGCAAGTGATGGTAAGGGAGGATATTGCGGGTATGCGTCTCGACAAATATTTAAAGACAGCAAGGATCATCAAGAGAAGGACAGTGGCAAACGAGGCGTGCGACGCGGGGCGCGTGACGCTCAACGGGCGCGTGGCGAGGGCATCCGCGGAGGTCAGGCCCGGCGACATTATCGAAATTACGTTTGGCAATCGCGTGACGCGCGTGGAAGTGCTGGCCGTAGAGGAGAGTGTGCGCAAGGAAGCGGCCGCCGACCTGTTCCGGTATCTCCCGGCAGAGGCGTCCGAGGAGGCACCTGCAGAAGAGTCTGAATAGGATAATTGTAATTCTGAACTCTTTGTAAAGTGTCCGGCAGCCGTTGACGCTGCTACGGCGGGTGGTTAAAATAGAGTAGGCGAAGTGATTCGATGAAATGATGACAGAGGGGAGGTGTCCATATGCCGTCAGGAAGGACAACAGCAAGCGACCAGCGTCAGATTAAAGTGAGTTTGCGTCTGGCCTCGGTGGTTGTCGCTATTATGATCGCCGTGATCCTGGTGGGATGCTTCCAGCTGTACCAGAAGAAACGAGTGAACAACGCACGCGCGGCGGAGCTGACCACGGAGATCAGCAAGGAAGAGCAGCGGACGAAGGACATCGAGGAGTACAGAGAGTACACGACGACCCGGGAATACGTCGAGGAAGTTGCCAGAGAAAAGCTGGGACTTGTGTACGAGAACGAAGTGATCTTCAAGGAAGAAGAATAAGTCAGAAGGAGTGCTGCATATTTGGCTCGCGGAGACAATGTGCGGCACTTTTTGCGCCGTCAAAAAGGTATGGACAGTCAGTTGAAGGACAGCCAATTAACAAATAAAGTCAAAGATTATATTGCGGAGCATGAACTGGCGCCGGAGGGCGCGAGGATCCTCGTGGGCCTTTCGGGAGGCGCTGACTCCATGTGTCTTGCGGCTGTTTTGCGAGAGATCGGCTTGTGGGACGTGCAGGCCGTGCATGTCCATCACGGTCTGCGGGAGAACGCTGACGAGGATATGCGCTTTGTCCGGGAGTGGTGCGGACAGAACGGCATCACGCTCCACACGGTCAAGGTGGACGCGGCCGGGTTTGCAAAGAAGGCCGGGATGGGTCTGGAGGAAGCTGCCAGAATCTTGCGTTACCGGGCGATCAGCGAAAGGGCTGCGCAGTGGGATGCAGAGGCGGCAGGTCCAGAGGCGGCAGGTCCAGAGGCGGCAAGTCCTGAGGCGGCAGGTCATTGCAAGATCGCAGTGGCGCATCACATTGAGGATCAGGCGGAGACAGTGCTGTTCCATCTGATTCGGGGGAGCCGCCTGAAGGGCGCGTGCGGTATGCAGCCGGCGGCGGAGGTAAAGGCGCCGCGGGCCGATGCGCCGCCGGCCAGTGCACTGCAGGACGATGCGCCGCGGGCCAGTGCGCTGCAGGACGATGCGCCGCTGGTCGATTCGCGGCAGGATGATTACACCATGCACATTATTCGGCCGCTTCTTGGCTGCACAAAAGAGGAGATCTTGAGTTTTCTTGAGGAGCGGGGAATCGGCTGGCGGGAGGATGAGACAAATGCGGACCCCAACTATTCCCGCAATTATCTCAGGACGAAGGTGATCCCTCAGCTGGAAGAGTTAAATCCGCAGGCGCAGGTCCACATCGCGGAATTTGCGCAGGAGGCGGCAGAGACGGAAGCGTTCCTGCAGCGGGAAACAGAGCTGGCGATCCTCAGATGCCGCGCGGAAGGCGGCGCCGGCCGCATCCACATTTCAAAGCTTCTTGAGGAGCCGCCCATTGTGCAGCGGCGGATCGTACATACGCTGATCGCAGGCGCGACGGGCACGGCCAAGGATCTTCAGGCCAGACATGTCGCCGCGGTCCTGGAGCTGGCGTCCTCCTGCGGAAACGGAGAGCTGCACATGCCGGCCGGAGGAAAAGTGGTCAAGCGCTACAATGAGCTAATCTTTGTAGGAAGAATGCTGCAGCAGGGATTGCAGGCAGAGTCGGAGCCGGAGCAACCGCAGAAGGAATTGCAGCTGCAGAAGGAGCAGCAGCCCGAGCCGGAGGCGGAGCATCAGCAGCAGGGAATGAAGGCAGAGCCGCAGCCGGAGGTGGAGCCAGAGCCGCAGCCGCGGTCCACGGGTGGCGGTGCACGCTATCCGCTGGGGGCGGAGGAATATGAGGCGGCGGTGTTTGAGGCGGCGGCGCCGATGGACGCCATTCCGCAAAATGAGTATACGAAATGGTTCGATTATGATAAAATATTTTCGTTTCCTGAGTTCAGGACGAGGCGCCCCGGAGACCGTATTGTGCTATCGGGGGAGGGGAGCTCGAAGAAGGTCGCGCGCTATATGATCGATGCCAAAATACCCAGAGAGTACAGGGATCGCATTGTTTTTCCCGCAGTGGGCAGCGATGCGCTCTGGATCCCCGGCGGAAGGATCAGCGCGGCGTTCATGGTGGACGAAGGAACGCGCAAAATACTGCAAATCCGGTGGCTGCCGGGCATCCGTCTGGAGGGAGAGACAAGCAATGAGTGAGAGGATTACTGAACTGATCAGCGAGGAGAAGGTGGATGAGCGCATCAGCGAGCTTGGCGCTCAGATCTCAAAGGATTACGCGGGCAAGCAGGTGCATCTGATCTGTATTTTGAAGGGCGCAAGTTTCTTTATGTGTGAGCTGGCGAAGCGCATCACCGTGCCTGTCTCGATCGACTTCATGTCTGTGTCCAGCTATGGGGGCGGCACGGAATCGAGCGGCGTCGTGCGCATCGTCAAGGATCTTGAGAAGCCCGTCAAGGACAAGGATGTTCTGATCGTCGAGGATATCGTCGATTCGGGCAGGACGCTGGCGTTTTTGGAGGATCTTTTCAAGGACAGGGGCTGCGCGAGTGTGAAGTGCGTCTCGCTCCTGGACAAGCCGGACCGCCGCGTGGTGGATGCCAAGGTGGATTACACGGGCTTCATCATTCCGGATAAGTTCGTAGTCGGCTACGGCATGGATTATGATGAGAGGTACAGGAATCTTCCGTTCATCGGCGTCGTCCACCTGGACGACGACTGAGGCGACGGCCGGGAAGTACGTAAAGTACATGATTTGAGGTGAATTTTGGAACAAAATGACAATCGCAGAAGCTCGAACAATTTGATTTTCCCGCTGCTGGCGCTGCTGGTATGCGTGTTTGTGGTCTCGACGATGTTTCGTTCTTCCGTCACGTCGGATTCGACGTCGTACACGCTGGAAGATTTTGAAAGGGACATTGACGCCGGCAATGTGGTCTCCGTGGAGATCACGCCCAACAAGGACAATGAGACCGGTTACGCCACGATCGTGTTGTCAGACGGCACCAAGCAGGTGCTTTATGCCACGCATATTTACGAGATCGAGAATCTCGCGCGGTCGAAGGGGCTGAATCCGACGGTCAGGGATATACCGGGCGAAAGTATATTTATGACCAGTATCCTGCCAACGCTGTTGGTGATGATCGTCTGCTTTTTCTTCTTCTATCTGATGAACGCGCAGAGCATGGGCGGCAGCTCGAATGCCCGGATGATGAATTTTGGCAAGAGCAAGGCGCGTCTGGCGACAGACAACCCGGTGAAGCTGCGCGATGTGGCAGGTCTTCAGGAGGAGAAGGAGGATCTGGAGGAGATCATCGAGTTCCTCAAAGAGCCGGGCAAGTTCACGAGTCTTGGCCGCGCATTCCCAAGGGCGTACTGCTGGAGGGCGCGCCCGGTACGGGCAAAACACTGCTGGCCAAGGCGGTTGCCGGGGAGGCGGGCGTTCCGTTCTTTAGCATTTCCGGTTCTGATTTTGTGGAAATGTTTGTCGGTGTGGGCGCTTCCCGCGTCCGCGACATGTTCGAGGAAGCGAAGAAAAACGCGCCGTGCATTGTTTTTATCGACGAGATCGACGCGGTCGCGCGCCGCAGGGGCACAGGCCTTGGCGGATCCCACGACGAGCGCGAGCAGACGCTGAACCAGCTGCTGGTGGAGATGGACGGCTTTGGCGTGAATGAGGGCATCATCGTCATGGCGGCGACCAACAGGGTCGACGTACTTGACCCCGCGATCCTTCGTCCCGGCCGGTTCGACCGCAAGATCTCCGTGGCGATGCCGGACGTCAAGGGCAGGGAGGACATTCTGAGGGTCCACTCCCGCGGCAAGCCCCTTGGAGACGACGTGGATCTGAAGGAGATCGCGCGCTCCACGGCGGGCTTCTCCGGCGCGGATCTGGAGAATCTCATGAACGAGGCCGCCATCGGCGCGGCGAAGGAGAACCGCAAATACATCAAGCAGAGCGATATCAAGGATGCCTTCATTAAGGTCGGCATCGGCAAGGAAAAGAAGAGTCACGTCATTACGGACGAGGAGAAGCGCATCACGGCCTTCCACGAGACCGGGCACGCGATCCTGTTCCACGAGCTTCCGAAAGTGGGGAGGGTGTACACTATTTCGATCATTCCCACCGGAACCGGCGCCGGCGGCTACACCATGCAGCTGCCGGAGAAGGATGAGATGTACATGACAAAGGGCCGCATGCTCCAGGAGATCATGGTCAGCCTCGGCGGACGCATTGCGGAGGAGCTGGTTTTGGATGACATCACGACCGGTGCTTCTGCCGATATACGGCAGGCCACCAACATCGCGCGGCACATGGTCATGCGCTATGGAATGTCCGACAAGATCGGCACGATCAACTACGAGCAGGAGACGGACGACGTCTTTTTGGGCTACGATCTGGGGCACGAGAACAAGAACAGCGAGTTCATCTCAGGCGAGATCGACAAGGAAGTGCGCAGCATCATCAGCAAGTGCTACAAGGACGCCAAGGAGATCATCAAGGCAAACGAGGACATCCTCTACAAGTCCGCGGCGCTCCTTATGGAGAAGGAGAAGATCACCGGCGAGGAATTCAACGCGCTGTTTGAGGAGAGAGAGGCGTCATAAACAAAAGGGGACAAAACAGCACTTTAACGGTGCAGAGCGACGAAGAAATGACCGGGAATGCCGGATGGCGTCCAGATTATGCATAATTTACATTTATTTAATGTAAAATCTTTGTGAAATATGCAACTGTATTTTTGGGCGGGGGTTTGCTAACATATAGTCAACCCCCAATACATTATAAGTTTTGCTATACCCCATTAGAAGAATACCTTCTCGAAAAAGACAGTCCCCCCAAGAACTGTCTTTTTTGCATATATGGGGTATTTTTATGCAAGTATCCCCCTGGCGATTGTGAGGAGACCAGAGATGACAGAAGATAATACGGGAAACATGAGTACACAGGGCATCGACAGCCGGGCCGTTTTCACAGATCAGACCGGCAATTTCCTGCGGGTCAGGCGGGACGGGTCGCTGCGCATCCTTCTCCGCACGGGGAAAGGAGAGGTGGACCGCTGCATGCTGGCCATGCTGCCTGTCTCAGAGGAGGCCGCAGAGGGAGAGCCTGAGGCGCAGTACGCGGAGAGCGCGGAGGGAAAGACTGAAGCGCAGTGTATTCGCATGCGCAGGACAGCCAAAGCGGGTCTGGGACAGGATTCTATTTTTGATTTCTTTCAGGCGGTCCTGCCGCCCGCGGACAGACCGTTTCTGTACTGGTTCGTTCTTGAGGCTGCAGGGCAGAAATACGTATTTACCAGGAGGGGGCTTGCCTGTACAGGCGGCGATGAGGCTTATGCTGCCGGTGAAAGCGAGTGGGACGAGGTTGTCAACGCGGTGTGGGAGAATGGTGCCGGCGCGTGGTATTTTGCCCCCGGGTTTGAAGTGCCGGACTGGGCGAAGGGCGCCGTCATGTACCAGATCTTCACGGACCGGTTCGCCAACGGCGACGCGGACAATGATGTCGCGACCGGGGAGTATATGTACAACGGCGCGATCGTCGAGCACAGAGACTGGGATACGCCGATCGCTGCCAATGATGTATGCAGTCATTACGGCGGGGACCTGAAGGGCATCATGGATAAGCTCGATTATCTGCAGGGGCTCGGCATCGAAGTGCTCTATCTCAATCCCATCTTTTTGTCACCCTCCAATCACAAATATGACGCGCAGGATTATGATCACATCGACCCCCACTTTGGGAAGGTGGTGAAGGAGATCTGCGAGGACAGCG
>CAJOLP010000120.1 GCA_905235465.1 uncultured Lachnospiraceae bacterium
CAAAATTCCAAATGCTGCGGCCTCATAATCCAAATAAGACAGCGGAACATGCATCCCGCTGTCTTTATACTATTACATTACTATTATAAATCGCAAGTTCCGACTGTTCTGGGGAAGGGAAGCACATCCCTGATGTTGCTCATGCCGGTCAGGTACATGACGCAGCGCTCAAAGCCGAGGCCGTACCCCGCGTGGCGCACGCTCCCGTAGCGGCGCAGATCCAGGTAGAACTGGTAATTTTCCTTATCCATTCCCAGCTCGTCCATGCGCTGCTCCAGCTTCTGAAGGTCGTCCTCACGCTGGCTGCCGCCGATGATCTCGCCGATGCCGGGCACCAGGCAGTCCATGGCGGCCACTGTCTTGCCGTCCGGATTCTGCTTCATGTAGAAGGCCTTGATGTCCTTGGGGTAGTCCGTCACAAATACAGGGCGCTTAAAGACCTGCTCTGTGAGATAGCGCTCGTGCTCTGTCTGCAGGTCACAGCCCCAGAACACCTTGTAATCAAAGTTGTCGTTATTCTTCTCCAGAATTTCGACCGCCTCCGTATAGGTGACGTGCCCGAAATCCGAGTTTGCCACGTGCTCCAGGCGCTCGATCAGGCCCTTGTCCACAAAGCTGTTAAAGAAGTTCATCTCCTCCGGCGCGTTGTCGAGCACATAGCGGATGACGTATTTGAGCATCGCTTCCGCGTTCTCCATGTCGTCCTCCAGGTCGGCAAAGGCCATCTCCGGCTCGATCATCCAGAACTCAGCCGCGTGTCTGGTGGTATTGGACACCTCCGCGCGGAAGGTGGGTCCAAAGGTATACACGTTGCGGAAGGCAAAAGCAAATGCCTCCACGTCAAGCTGGCCGCTGACAGTGAGATTTGTGCTCTTTCCGAAGAAATCCTTGGAGTAATCCACCTTGCCGTCAGGCGTCATCGGAAGATCGTCCAGAGGCAGTGTCGTGACCTGGAACATCTCTCCCGCTCCCTCCGCGTCACTGCTGGTGATGATGGGTGAGTGGACATATACGAAGCCCCTCTCCATAAAGAAGGAGTGGATCGCGTAGGCGATGAGGGACCGGACCCTGTACGTCGCCATGAAAGTATTCGTTCTGGGGCGAAGATGGGTCATCGTCCGCAGATATTCAAAGCTGTGTCTCTTTTTTTGCAGCGGATAATCCGGCGAGGAAGCGCCCTCCACCTCAATATCCGTGACCTGCATCTCAAAGGGCTGCTTGGCGCCGGGCGTCAGCACGATCTTTCCGGTCGCAATCAGAGCCGTGCCGACATTGAGCTTGGCGATCTTTCCGAAATCATCAAGACTGCTGTCATACACCAGCTGCAGATTGGCGAAGGTGGACCCGTCTGCCAGGGCGATGAACCCCACAGACTTGGAATCGCGGTTGGAGCGGATCCATCCGCCCACAGTCACGACGCGGTCCGCGTAGGCCTGCGGATCCTTGAAAATATCGCATACCTCTACAAGATTGTACTGACGTCTCATGCTAACTCCCTCTTTTCCTAAATGAACTTATAAATATTGCATCTGCCGCGTACTTCCGCCTCTCCTATTCAGCATCTGCCGCGCGCTCAGCCTATCTTACTCAGCCCTTACTCAGCCGCTGCCGCATCCGCTGCTGTAGCACCGGCCGCTGCGGAATCTGCTGCCGCTGCGGAATCTGTTGCCGCCGCGTCGGTCGCGCCCTCAGCTGCCGCGGGCTCCTCCGCCGCCGCGGGCCCCTCCGCTGTGGCGTCTGCCGCCGCGTCCGTCGCGCCCTCGTCTGCTGCCGGCGCTGTGACGGTGGTCTTTTCCCTCAGGAACCGGAGCGCCTCCTGGCGGTCCAGATACTCCCTGTAGGAAAGGATCTCGCTCTGGGGGAAATCATCGCGTGTCATCGGGGCCGCTCCTGTCGATCCGGCCTCTGACGCGTCCGCCTCATCAGCCGCAGCCGCTGCGTCCGTCGCGCCTTCTGCCGTTTCCTCCGTCACGACTTCCTCTTCGGTGACCTCTTCCGCTTCCGCGACAACGACTTCTGTATTTCCATCTTCGGAAACCTCTTCGGTCTCCTCCGTCACTTCCGCGCCGGACGTGTTCATGCCGTCGATGGCTTCCTGAAGCTGCGCGTCAAACTGCTCGTCCGTAAGGGCAAGGCCTTCCTTGACCGCCACAGCCTGCAGCGCGATGATCTCTTTGGCCTGATCCGCGGACTGATTGCGGATCTCCTCCTCGTAGGAATCCGCGTCATAGCCGTACAGACTCATCAGCGTCTCCAGATCCATGCCGTACATGCTCGCCGTATAGGAGAGCTGCTCGATGAAGGAATCGTAGATCCTGTCCACCATGGCCTTGGGCGGATCCTGTTTAAATACGCAGGTATCCACAAGCTGCTGCGAGATCGCGGCGCTCACTTCGTTGGCGTAATCGGCATCGATCTGCTCCTGGATCTGCGCCTTTGTATATGCCCTGTACTCATCGATCGTCGTGATGGCGTTGCCGAACTCATCGGTCTGACCCATTCTCGCGATCAGCTCATCGGTCAGGGGCTCATATTCCATGATGGAGTTGATGTGCACATCAAACTGAACATCCTTGCCGGCCTTGGTCGTGTCGCCGTACTCCTCCGGGAATGTCAGATTGAGGGTGACATCATCGCCCACATTGGCGCCCACAAGGCCCGCCTCGAATCCGTCGATAAAAGTACCGCTGCCGATCTCCAGATCGTACGCCTCAGCGCTGCCTCCGTCAAAGACCTCTCCGTCCATTCTGCCGACATAGTCGATATTGGCGATGTCGCCTTCCTGCACCACTGTGCGGCCCCTCACCTCGACGAGCTCTCTGCTGCTCTCATAGCCCAGCTGCATCTGCGATTCGACCTCTTCGTCCGTCGGTTCCGCGGGAGCCGCCACTTCCACGGACATGGCGTTATAGTTGGCCGGAAGCTCCACGTAGTCATCCACGTTGATTCCGTATACGAAAGCTTGAGGGTCATTTTCCCAGTCGGACGCTGCCTCCTCGGCTGCCGCTGCCGTCGTGGCCGCTGAAGAAGCGCCATCTGTGTTGCTGTTGCCGCTGTTGCCGCAGCCTGTCATGGCAAGTACGACAGAACATGCCAGTGTCATTGCAATCAACCTTTTTTTCATTTCTACTGCCTTTCCTACTTCTGATCTTACTTTTCTTACTTTTCTATTTCGATTTTTTTCTTTCCGGTCCGAAACATACCATATTTCGGGCAACGACACCAGTTTATCATAACCTTCCCGTTCTTAAAAGCTTTTTACCGTATACAATTATGAACTTATAGTGAAGTTTTGTGTATTTTAGGCGGTTGCCTTGCTATTCATTCAATGATAAAATGCTTATTGACTGAAATTTTAGGAGGTTACAGTTTTGAATACTGGCTGGATCATTTTTATTGTTATTATGGTTGTCTTGACCGGCATCCTCATCGGAATGTATTTTCTGGGCCGCCGCCTGGAGAAGCGGCAGGAGGAGTCGAACGCCCAGCTTCAGGCTGCAAAACAGCCGGTGACCATGCTGGTGATCGACAAGAAGAGGCTCAAACTCAAGGAGTCCGGACTCCCCCAGGATGTGATCGACCAGACGCCTTGGTACGCCAAGCGCTCCAAGGTGCCGATCGTGAAGGCCAAGATCGGCCCCCAGTATATGAATCTCATCGCGGATGAGAAGATCTTCGATCTCATCCCTGTCAAAAAGCAGGTGAAGGCGATGGTCAGCGGTCTGTATATCGTGGAGGTCAAGGGCCTGCGCGCGCCGCTCACATCCGATTCCAAGAAAAATAGGAACTGGTGGCAGAGACAGATCGACAAGCTGCAGGAAAAGACAGGCGCCAAGCCGGTCAAATAAATGTGAATACTGAGTATAAGAGCACGGGACATGCCGCCCGTGCTCTTTTTTTGCCTTCATATAAACTCCGCATGCAGCGTCAGCGCGCACAGCACCGTCTCATTATCTCCCTGCAAAATACTGTAAAACGCTCTCGCCGTCCACGCGGTCCCCTCACCGGAGTGCCCCTCCATCATCCGGATCTTCCCGGTCCGAAATGTCATGGGGATCGTCCCGTAGGGCGTCTCATAGCTGCAGCAGGTGTCCTCACCGGGCACCAGCCGGATCAGCGCGCGGATATTTCCCCGCCGCTCGATCTCAATGCCCGTGTCCGCCGCGCGCAGAACGGTCTGTGTGACCGCGCCGCTCTCCGGCTCCGTCTCTGTATACCTGAATTCGTGCCGGCCGCCTAAGGAGCTGTACGCCGCCGTGTATGTCTCCTCCAGCAGTGACGTCTCCTTCCTTTCCGGGTCCGACTGCCTTGTGGTCACGGTCAGCTTCACCTCGCGCACCTTATTTTCCTCCCCGGCCCAAAGCCGTCAGTACTGTTCGATCGGGATCGTTTTGGCCGACAGAATGCCGTACTTGATGATGGAATTGGCAAATGCCTTGAACTTGTCGGCCATATCACTCACATAAAAGCTGTACTGGCCAGAGACGGATGCTCCTTTGCCAGAAGATCCAGGTCCCCCAGCATATGTTTAAGCTCCAGCGCGGTCTCATAGGCGGGATTGACCAGCTCCACGGACTCCCCAACTGTCCTGGCGATGGTTTTTCGGATCAGCGGATAGTGGGTGCATCCCAGGATCAGCGTATCGATCCCCTCGTCCATCAGCTCCGTCAGATAGCGCCGGGCGATCTCGTCCGTCACGGGATCCTCCCACAGCCCCTCTTCCACCAGCGGCACGAAGAGCGGGCACGCGCGCCCCAGCACCTCCGCCTCGGGCATCAGTTCCTTGATATATGAGGTATAAATACCGCTGGAGACCGTCGCGTTGGTGCCGATCACACCGATCCGGCCGTTCCGCGTCTTCTCCGTCGCTGTCCTGGCGCCCGGCTTCATCACGCCGATGATGGGCACGGGACATTCCTGCTCCAGAGTCGGCAGCGCGTAGGCGCTGGCCGTATTGCAGGCGACGACGATCGCCTTGACATTCTGCGAGAGGAGAAACCGCATGATCTGCTCGCTGAAGCGCGTGATGGTCTCTTTGGATTTGCTCCCGTAGGGAACGCGGGCCGTATCGCCAAAATACACTATGCGCTCGTTTGGCATCTGACGCATGATCTCTCTGACCACCGTCAGCCCGCCGACGCCGGAATCAAACACGCCGACCGGCAGTTCCCTGACGTTAGAAATACTCATGATTCGTCTCCATCTTCCTCCAGGATCCTGGCCTTGATGAACCTCCACTGACCCTCGATGTGCACGCGGGCCGCTTCCCGCGCCTTCTCCTCGTCATGCGCGATGATCGCGTTGTAGATATCCCTGTGCTCGCGGATCAGCTGGTCGTAATTGCCGTCGTTGCGGATGAACTCGTACCGGTAGCGGTAAAAATTGTCCGCCAGACCTCCCAGGATCCCCAAAAGCTTCTCGTTGTCCGCCGCCGCAAGGATCATGTCGTGGAACTTCACATCGGCGTCCGCGATCTTCTGGCGGTCACCGGTTTCGATGCTTCGGACAAAGGCGTCGCAGGCGAGCTTGAGCTCCCTTGTCTGTTCCGGCGTGATGCGCTGGCTGGCCAGCACTGCGCTGAGCTGCTCCAGCGCTCTGCGTATCTCCATGACGTCCTGGAGATCCTCCACGGTCATGCGCGCCACTCTGGCCCCGCTTCCGGGTATGATCTCCACCAGACCCTCCTGCTCCAGTTTGCGGATCGCCTCGCGGATCGGTGTGCGGCTCGTGCCCAAGAGCTTACCGAGCTTTACCTCTGTCAGCCTCTCCCCCGGCTTGATCTTACCGGTCAGGATCGCCTTCCGAAGCGTCATAAATACGGATTCCCGCAGCGGCATAGACTGCTGCTCCTGCGAGATCGTCAGTTCTCCGGATACGCCTAACTCCCCCATGTCATTTGTCCTTTCCTCAATAATGTCCTTTTACTGCTCCGTTTTTACAAAAAATGAGTCACAATGCCGCGCTCTGAGAATTCACGAACCGGCTCTCATAGATCCTGCATCCCTCAAACGCCGGCGCGCCCTCGCACCGGTGTGCCGCCCGGGCCGCCCGGCCTGGATCATCAAAAATAGCGAACACCGTGGGCCCGCTTCCGGACATCCTCGCGGTCAGCGCTCCCTGCTCCATCAAAAACTCCTCAATGATCCCTATCTGCGGGTAGAGGAGTCCTGTAACCTCCTCCAGGACATTCTCGCACTTTTCGGCCATCCCCTTCAGATCGCCCGCGCGGATCGCCCGGATCTGTCCGTCAATGTCGGGGTGCTGCACATCCCTTAAGGCGTCGTAAGCGTTGTACACATCCGCCGTGGACACGATGATGTCGGGCCTTGCGATCACAAGTCCGCACTGCGGCGCGTCCTTAAGCTCGGTGAGCGTCTCTCCGATCCCCTCCGAAAGGCGCGTGCCGCCCTCGATGCAGTACGGGATATCCGCGCCCAGAGGCAGGGCTATCCTCGCCAGGTCCTCATTTGTCGCGGAGGGCACGAACAGATCCCGCATGGCCCGAAGCGCCGCGGCCGCGTCCGTACTGCCGCCCGCGATACCGGCCGAGACCGGGATCCGCTTCTCCAGCTTTACGGTGATGTCGCTGTGAAGGTCATACTCCTTCGCCATGGAGCGGATCGCCCGGCAGATGAGGTTGTCCTCCCCGGACGAGATCTCCTCCGAATCCGTGAAAAGCCGGACCTGCATCTGATCGCGCCGGCTGTCCTCGGTTTCAAATACCAGCGTATCCGAAAGGCTGACCGTCTGCATGATCATTTTGACCAGATGGTAGCCGTCATCCCTTCTCCCCAGAACGTCCAGGCTTAAGTTGATCTTGGCGTACGCCGTTTTTGTCACCCTTCTCACTTTGCAGCTCCTATCAGTAAAAATATTATCGGTATATTATCGTACAGCCCCTGTCAGTTCCTTCACATCACCGATCCCGTGGCGGATGAGATACTCCTCAATTCCGTCCGCGATCTTCACCGTGAGATACGGGTCATGGAAATTCATGGCGCCCACTGCCACCGCAGAGGCGCCGGCCAGCATGAACTCCACCGCATCCTCCGCCGAGGCGATGCCGCCCATCCCGATGACCGGGATCGAGACGGCCTGCGCGGCCTGCCATACCATGCGCACCGCGATGGGCTTGATCGCCGGCCCGGACATGCCGCCGGTCTTGTTGGCCAGCACAAATCGCTGCGTCTCTATATCGATCTTCATCCCTGTGATCGTGTTGATCAAAGAGACCGCGTCAGCGCCGCCCGCCTCCGCCGCTCTTGCCATCACCGCGATGTCCGTCACATTGGGGGTGAGTTTCATGATCACAGGCTGCGCGGCGGCTTTTTTGATCTTGGCGGTGATGTCCTCAAGACACGCCGGGTCCTGTCCGAACTGGATGGCGCCCCTGGTCACATTGGGACAGGAGACATTGATCTCCAGAAGGTCAACGGGCGCTTCCTGCAGTTTTTGCACCACTTCCAGATACTCCTGCTCCGTGTGCCCGCACACATTGACGATCACTTTTGTATCATAGGCCTTCAGAAACGGCAGATCCCTCTCCAGAAAGACGTCGATGCCCGGGTTCTGCAGGCCGATGGCGTTGAGCATGCCGCCGGTCACCTCCGCCACGCGGGGCGTGGGATTGCCCTCCCACGGCTCTGCCGCGACGCCTTTGGTCACCACGGCGCCCAGACGGTTCAGATCTATAAATTCCGCGTATTCCATGCCGGATCCGAATGTGCCGGAAGCGGTCATCACCGGGTTCTTGAGCTTAACGCCCGCGATATCGACCGTCATGTCCGGCCGGGTCTTTTCGCGCTGCGGCTGCGCCCCCACGCCTGTCCCTGCGCCGGCTCCTCCAAAATTCTCTCTCATCAGAGGATCACCTCCTTCGCGGAAAAGACAGGTCCCTCGGTACAGATCCTGGCATTGCGCACCATGGAATGCGCGTCCACCTTCGCGGTCTTCGTGACGCACCCGAGGCACACGCCGACCCCGCACGCCATTCTCTCCTCCAGGGAGAGATAGGCATCTATCCCCTGCTTTGCGGCGTAGGCCTTGATCGCCCTGAGCATCGGAAGAGGCCCGCACGCGCACAGGACGTCCGCCTGCGCCTGCGCTTTATGCACAGCGTCCAGGACATTGCCCCGAACGCCCGCGCTGCCGTCCTCTGTCGCGATGAGAACGCGCGCGTACCCGCTCATCTCATCGGCCAGAAACAGCTGATCATCCCTGTATCCCAGCGCCGCGGTCACATCTGT
>CAJOLP010000121.1 GCA_905235465.1 uncultured Lachnospiraceae bacterium
TCAATGTCCTGCATAGCTGTGATATCGATCCGGGCATTTTGTCTTTTGCGCCTGTCCTGAAACTGCCGGATCTCCCGGCGGTCCGTCTCACAGATATTGACGGAATGGTAAAGGCGGCTCTGTCCCACGGACAGGCGGGACACCAGTCCCTCCTGCTGCAGCTCGGCGATATCCTTGTAGAGCGTCGCCTCCGTATATGTGATGCCGTTCTCATCCAGATACTCGCAGATCTCGTCAAAGGGCAGATCGCCGCTGCGCAGGGCAAAGAGAATAAGCCAGCGGCGCACCGCCTTGAGATCGATCTTGACGTAAGGGGCGGGCGCTTTTTGGGGGCTCTCCCCCAACACATAATAACCGCGTTTGGGCGAGACGATGATCTCCCCCGCGGTGTTGATCGCGCGGACGTCGTCGCTCAGAGAGGAGCGGCTCAGGCCCAGATCCCGGCAGACAGCCGATGATTTTACAGGACCGTTTTCCTTTATGTAATTGATGATCTCCTGACGGCGGGCCAACTGGCCCGCTTTGTCCTGTTTTCCTCTTCCCATCGCTGTTTTTTTAAAAGGGCGGCCGGCCCGCCCTCTGTACGAAATAATTACAAGGAACATTTTTATTATATAAAAAGCAGAGGAAAGAATAAATACTGCCTGACGGAAATGACCGGGCGGGCAGCGGAGTTTAAAGGGCATGGGGCAAAAAAAGGAATGAAGGCGGAAAGATTTATACTCAATCACTGGATATTGTGTGAAATAGAGGACGGGATCCGGGCACAGGGGCACCTCCACGGCCGCCCCGGCATGATGGAGGGGTGCGAGATCCTGACATCCGAGATCGCCGATTGGCGCCCGGAAGGCGAATATATCGTTCTTAAGACTTCCAACAGTACGTATTACTGTGATCTTGGCGAGTGCGTCTCGTTTTATGAGTGCGCGCCTCTTCTTGAAATGATCGGGGACAGCAGGCGTGAAGACCCGGACATAAAGGAAGAGATCTACGGCGCTGTGCGGGCACTGGCGGAAGAGAAGAAGGAAGAGAAGAGGAAGAATTACAGAAATGTATTCCTCAAAGAGGGTGTGCAGATAGGCTCACTTTTCGTGTGGAACGGCTGTGACTGCCCGTATCTGAAAAGGGTCGTGAACTGGAACGGCGGAGATCTTGAGATCGAGGAGCAGGGCATACCCGAGTCGGCGCTGACCGTCAGTATTCAGATGACCGGAAACAGGTCAATGCGCGTGCAGCGGGGAGGGGATCTCTACCGCGCATCCCACGGGTTCCTTCCCGGCGGCGCGGCCGGGGAAAGTATTTACGTGGAAAACGAGGGGAAGGACAGCATCCGGATCAACATGACCGGCGCCGGGCCGGTCTGCGTCCTTCCGGGACAGGTCGTGTGTATAGAGAGCGGGCATTGACCCGTACAGGGCTTGAGATGGGGCTCGGTCGGCCGCCAGTGTGGACTTAGGGCCCTCGAATTGATACACTGTCAGTGAAATGAAATGCCCGCCCCGCGCTTCGTGAGCCGCGGGATCCGGGGATAACAAGTAGTGTGGTAAAACAGAGGAAATGGCACAGAATCATCAGCGCGGGATGCCGCTTCGGGAAGAGGCCAAGCTCCGCTACAGAGATAAAAAGAATATCGAGAAAAAGTGGCTGGAGCAGTATGGCGCCGTGAGCCGGGACAACGACTATCAGAGAAACCGCGCATGTCTGTCCGAACTGTTCAACATGCTGGACGTGGTCATGGACATCGTCATCGAGGACTTTCGCCATGAGCACGTCATTGTCGCGATCGATGCCGGAAGGCGCGGGCCGGTCTATACGTTTGCCATGGATGATGACGGGGAGGTCACATTCAGCATGCCGACGACCTTTGCCGCGCGCACCCGCGTGCTCCGCATGATCGGCTACCCTATTTCTGACGATGTGGTCTACGATACCCGCCTGCTGCGCAATGAGACGACCCACGGAAATCAGACGATCGTGCTGCAGCACCTGACCGTCGGCTACGAGGAGACAATGAAGGCGATGCTGTCCATCGCGGACGCACTCATTTGCCTGAAAATGCTCGCGCCCGCCCTCCGGACGCCCTCCTTTGATCAGCTGCGCGTGCGCGAAGGCGATACGCTGCTCGGCGATGCCTACCTGATCGGGAAACCGGTGGGAGAGGGCGGAATGAGCCGGGTCTATGAAGCGGTCCACAAGCGCACAGGGAGAAGACTGGCGGTCAAGGAGATGAAGCCGGAAACTTTTTCGGAAGATATCATCCGCCACGAATGCGATGTCCTGGCAAGGCTGAACCACGAGGGGATCCCCCGGATCAATGATTCCTTTTCCGAGAACAGCACTTTCTATATCGTCATGGAATTTGTTGACGGTCTGCCGCTGGACCGGTGGCTCAAAGAGAGGGAGGCGACGAAGGAGCAGAAGGAAAACATTGTCCGCTCGCTCTGCGGGATCCTGGAGTATCTCCATGGAAATGATGTGGGGATCGTCTTTGTGGATCTCTCCCCGGACAACATCATGATCGGGGAGAACGGGGAACTGTATCTGATCGATTTCGGTATTTCCGGAAAGATCGACGAGCAACTTCCCGTACAGGCCGCGACGCCCGGGTACTCCGCGCCGGAAGTCTTCGCCGGGCGAATGGTGGATCAGCGGGCAGACATATACTCTTTGGGGAAAATACTGCAGCTCCTCTATACGGGAGAAGTGCCGGATCAGATGCCCGAAGCGGGCGAAGGGGCGGAAGAGGAGGCAGAAGCCGCGCCGGAGATGCCGGCTGACAACCGTCGGATCGCGGAGGTCATCGCGCGTTGCACAGCGAGAAACCCGCAGGAGCGGTACGAAAGCGTCGAGGAAGTGGAGAGGGCGCTGTTCCCTCTGGCCGCGGACGCTCAGGCGCCGGCATCGAAGAGAAAGCTTTGGGGCGGCCTGGCGGCGGCCGCAGTCATTGCGGGGGCCGCGATCTTTACCGGCTATCACTTTTATCAGGCACAGCAGAACGCGGCAGGCGGGCAGAAAGACGCCTATTACGGGCAGGAGGCCCATGAGGAGCTGACTTTCCCGGAAGATCTCTCCGATCACGCCATGGACTGGAAGGATGACATGCTGGAAGCCGAGATGCGCGGGATCACCGGCATCGGAGAAGGCGATATCATGCTCAGCGATGTGTGGGGAATGACAGAGCTGTCGCTGTCCAATTGCGGCATTGAGGATATCAGCGCGCTGGAAGAGCTCACCAACCTCCGCACGCTGGATCTCAATTTTAACAGGATCAGCGATATATCCCCGCTGGCCGCCATGACAGGACTTAAGGACCTGTACCTTGAAGAAAACAACGTGCGGGATCTGACGCCGCTCGCGGGCCTTTCCGAACTGGAGGACCTGGATCTGGGGAAAAATGAGATCACGGACCTCACACCGCTGAAAGAACTGAAGTCCCTAAAGCGCGCAGCCGTCAATGACAATCCCCTGGATACTGACGCGGGCGATGCGGCTGCCATCTTATCCGATACCTTTGGATCCATGTCCCTGTACAGCCTGGACATCAGCGGACTGCAGGTGACGGACGTCTCATGGATCGGTGCTTATCCGGAGCTGACAAAACTGTATATGAACAACAACGAGGTGACGGATCTCTCATTTCTGAAGCAGATGGATCAACTTGAAAAGCTGTATGTAAAGAATAACGGCCTGACCGATCTGTCTTCCCTGTCCGGCCTTTCGGAACTGACAGAGCTGGATATACAGGACAATCCGATCGACGATCTGTCCCCTCTGTCAGAGATGAAAAAAATGACGTGGCTCGACATGAAAGGATGCCGGGTCAGTGACCTGACACCGGTCAGCGGGATGGTATCACTTACGTCTATGGACGCGAGCGAAAACCAGATCGCCGACCTGACGCCGCTGAGCGGCCTCTCCCGGCTTTCCTATCTTGATCTGGCAGACAATAACATTTCGGATCTGGAAGGACTGCGGACTGTGACATCATTAAACTATCTGAATCTGAGCTCCAACAGCATCAGGGATATCACCCCGCTTGCCGGCCTGAAATCCCTGCAGAGGGTGTACCTTACGGGAAACGAGATCGGGGATTATTCCCCGCTGGATCAGCTGGACCTGCTGGAATGCGAGACGGATGAAAGGTGACTTAAGAAACCGGCCGGAAGGCCGGTTTTTTGTTTGCGCCACAGTTGTTAAAAGTTTGACGTTTGTTGTGATCTGTGATATTAATAGGTATTGGACTTTATTGATAGGTACCGCACTCGCTATTCTGCGTAAACCATAGGCATAGACTATGAATAGACCGCAAGGGTCGTACCGTTAGGTTCGTACCGCGGGAGTTCAGACCGCGAGGGACTGACAGTGAGTGAGGGCGCGGCAGAAAGGTTTATGTATGGCGACGGTGACAGTTCAGGCATCCACAACTTATGATGTGCTGATCGGAAGGAATCTTCTTGATTC
>CAJOLP010000122.1 GCA_905235465.1 uncultured Lachnospiraceae bacterium
TCACTCATAGTCAAATTTTCCGTCCTTCTTCTCTTCTATCGCCTTCAAAGCGTGATAGATGAACTCCGTATACGGCACATGGACGCCGACTTCCGCCGCCTTTTCGATCAGCACGCCTCCGAACATATCGATCTCCGTGTGCCGGCCCGCGTCCAGATCCTGAAGCGTCGAAAACCGCGCTGTCTTCGCGCAGCTGTTCCAGGCCAGCAGCGTTGACGGCACCTCTACCCCCATCGCCGCGCCAACTTCGCATACCTCATCGAAGAGCCGGTCCCGGAGGAACGCCACATGCTCCGAGTCAAAATACGCCCCAAAGGGCACTTCCAGCATTGCCTGCGGCAGGTTGTAGCATACATTGGACGCATATTTGGCCCACTGGTCCTGTCGGATATCCTCCATGAAGACCACCCGGCACGGCGTGCCGGCAAAGACCTCTTCGATGGCCTTTATCCGCTCGCTCTTGACCGGCGAGTCGATCTCGCCCAGATAGATCCCCCAGCCCAGCGTCGGATCAAAAGTCACGACACTGCCGCCCTCAGGCGTGCTCCTTCTCTCCGCGCTCACACGCATGAGAGAATAGACGATCTGCGAGGGATCGATGACCGCCGCGATCTTCTCCTCGGAGTCGATCCCGTTCAGGACAGACAGGACAATGGTCTGAGGGGTTACGATCTCACGAATGTCCTCCAGCGCGTCCTTAAGCCCTGTGTATTTGACCGAGACCAGAAGCAGGTCGACGCCCCGCGCCTCCTGCGGCGTGCAGATACGCGGGTAATACGTCCGCACCGACTTCCCGTCATCAATGGTGATCCCCTCTCGCTCCAGGCGTTCCTTTCTGTCGCCCCTGGCCACGACGCAAAGATCCACATCCTCCCTCTGCATCAGACTGTAAATGAGAAATGAGCCCACGGCTCCCGCGCCCAGAACGGCGACTGATCGTATTTTCATTGCTGACTCCCTTCGCACTCTCGCTCTTTATCCCCGATCCACGCCATCACCTCTAAAAGCGAAGGCAGGATCACCTCTGTCAACTTCCGGATCTCGTCATCCGGCTCCAAAGTGTCCGGCACCATGACCGGCCGCATGCCCGCCGCCGCTGCCGCGCGGATCCCGTTCGCCGAGTCCTCGATCACATAGATCTGCCCGCGGTCACTTTCCGACAGGCCCATCCGGCCGGCGCATGTCAGGAATATCTCCGGGTCGGGCTTGCCCCGGGTCACCATGTCGCCGCTGATGATCACGTCAAAATACGGCAGCACCCCATACGGTTTTAGGATCCTGTCGATCCTCTCCCGCGGGGAGGAAGAAGCCAGCCCCGCCGGTATCCCCTCATCCTTAAGAAAGTCCAGGATCCGCAGGACGCCGGGCTTTAGCCTGACCTGCCCCGTATCCACAATGTTGTCAAAATACTCCCGGCACGCGCGAAACGTCTCCTCGAGGTCAAACCACGGAACATCGGCAAACGCCTCCTCCATAATGGCTCTCTCCCTCTCATCCGTCACGCCTACGGCGCTCCGCACGGCCTCCCGCATGGTGCCGACGGGAAGCCCGAATTTCTCCGCGGCATACAGATATCCGTCCCGATACACGGGCTCCGTGTCCGCGATCACGCCATCCATATCAAATATTATATACATAAAGTTTACCTTAAGCCTGCCTTTGTGCGCTGTCACATTCGGAACACAATGCCCACGACCGCGGAGATCGCGATGAACGCGATGGGGCTCCACTTGAGCTTCTTCGTCCCGATGAAAAGCGCGATCGCCAGAATGATCGCCTTAGGGACAAAGAGATCCGCGGGATTGCCCGTCAGGATAAATGTCTCGATGTCGATGAGCGATATTTTGACCACATTGAGGCCGGCCGCCGAGATCATCGCCAGAGACGCCGGGCGAAGCCCGTAAAGGGCGCCCTCCACGTTGGGATTATCCCGGAAGGAATTCAGGAACTTCGCAATGATCAAAATGATGATCACAGACGGCGCCGCGAGAGACAGCGTCGCCAAAATACCGCCGGGCACACCGGCCGTCTTAAAGCCGGCGTAGGTCGACATATTGATGCCGATCGCCCCCGGTGTGGACTCGGAGATGGCGATCATGTCCGCGATATCCGCGTGGGTAAACCAGCCGGTCTTGTCCGACATCTCATAGAGAAACGGAAGCGTCGCCAGCCCGCCGCCGATGGAGAAGAGGCCCACCTTAAAAAACTCAAACATGAGCTGCAGTAATGTCATCATTCTTCACGCCCTCCTTTTATGCCTCCCCGGCTGCGGCGGTAAGCCGAAACGACAGCGCCCAGAACGCCGGCGGCGATCACAAAGAACGGAAGCGGTATTTTGACCGGCAGGACCCCGGAAAACACATTCATGAGGAAGATCGCAAGATACAGGCAAAAGGTGAAGACGTCCACCACGGAGGACTTCCACAGGCGAAGCACGGCCTGTATGATCAAAACACAGACACATACCCGGATCCCCGCAAAAGCGTGCTGGACCACAGGCAGATCCGCGAAATTGGTCAGGGTGGCCGCTATGACCAGAATGATCGCGATGGGCCCCGTGAGGAACCCGAGGGTCGCGCACAGCCCACCAAGAATGCCGCATCTGCTCTCCCCGATAAAAGTCGATACATTGAGCGCGATGATGCCCGGCGTACACTGCCCGATGGAAAAATAATCGCGCAGATCGTCCAGCGTCGTCCAGTGCCTCTTGTCGACCAGTTCACTCTCCAAAAGGGGAAGCATCGCGTAGCCGCCCCCGAAATTTACACAGCCGATCTTCAAAAATGTCAGATACAGTTCCAGTAATTCGTTCATTATGTCCTTTCCTCCCGCGCCGCCTTCGCGCGGGCTCCGTGCTCTCATAATCTCACATTTTGCGCCCGTCCACAACCCCGGCCCGTGAGATCCCTAAAACTCCTCAGCCGCTTCGCGGCCACTCAACGGTTTCATGTGCAAATTACCCAAACACTCAGCCGATATATTCCGAAAATTATCATTTTTTAACATAAAAAAGGACTGTGAGACGATCAAAAGGGGCCTGTTTGTGGTATTATAGTGATAAGATTTTTTACTCGAATTTTTATCATTGGCAGACAATATGTGGAGGGGTACGCTAAACCCGCGCCGAGCGCGCAGAAAGGAGGCAAAATGCCAAAATATGCAATCGGACTTGACTATGGAACACTGTCCGCGCGGGCAGTCATGGTGAACATCGAGACCGGTGACACCATTGCCCAGAGCGTCTACACGTATCCGCACGCTGTTATGGAGACGCACCTTCCGGACGGGACACCGCTCCAGCCCAACTGGGCGCTGCAGGATCCGCAGGATTATCTGGAGGCTCTTGTGGACACGATCCAAAATGTCGTCATCAAGAGCAAGGTCATGCCGGAAGAGGTCGTTGGCATCGGCATGGATGTGACATCCGCCACCATTCTTCCTGTCTACAAGGACGGCACGCCTCTTTGCATGACGGAGAAATTTAAGAGCAATCCGCATGCCTTCGCCAAGCTGTGGAAGCACCACGGCGCGGAGCCCGAAGCGGTCTTCATCGACCAGGTCGCGCGCGACCGCGGTGAGGAGTGGCTGGATTACTATGGCGGCAAGGTCTCCAGTGAGTGGACGATCCCCAAGATCCTCGAGACGCTCCGCTATGCGCCGGAGGTCTACTATGAGGCGGATTATTTCCTCGAGGTCATGGACTGGCTGACCTGGCAGCTGACCGGTGAGCTTTCCGCTTCCGCTTGCGCGATGGGTTACAAGGCCTTCTATTTCAGAGGCGCGTTCCCGTCCAAAGATTTCTTTAAGGCGCTGGATCCCCGCCTGGAAAATCTGGTCGAGGACAAATTCCCGCAGACCATTCTTCCCATCGGCTCAAGAGCCGGCGGTCTGACCGCTTCCCTCGCGGAGGCCATGCATCTGAACCCGGGCACACCGGTGGGCACGCCGATCATCGACGCGCACGCTTCCGTTCCCGGCGGCGGCGTCGGCAAGCCCGGCGAGATGATGATCATTATGGGCACATCCAGCTGCCACCTGATGCTGAGTGAAAAGGACAGCAAGATCCAGGGTATCCAGGGCATCGTCAAGGACGGCATCATGCCCGGCTACTACGGTGTCGAGGCCGGCCAGGCATGCGTCGGCGATCACTTCGCATGGGTCGTGGACAACTGCATGACGGCCGAATACGCGGCGGACGCAAAGGATCTGGGTATGAACGGACACCAGTATCTGACCATGAAGCTCCAGGGCTATAAAGCCGGCAAGAGTGGTCTGCTCGCCCTCGACTGGTTTAACGGTGTTCGCTCCCCGCTTATGGACTTTGATCTGAACGGCCTTCTGATCGGCATGAACCTGCAGACCAAGCCGGAGGACATCTACCTTGCAATGATCGAGGCCACCGCCTACGGCACAAGAGTCATCATTGAAAACTACGAGAAAGCAGGCGTTCCGGTGTTCCGGTTGACGATATCGTCATGAGCGGCGGCATTCCCACCAAGAACCCGCTGGTCGTACAGATCTACACGGATATACTCAACCGTCCCGTCAAGATCTGCGCGAGCGACCAGGCATGCGCCCTGGGCGCGGCTGTTCTGGGTGCCGCGGCGGCTCCCGAAGCCACCACGGGATATAAGGATGCCAACGAGATCGCCGCTGCTCTGGGCAAGGTACAGGACAAGGTCTACACGCCCAATCCCGAGCAGGCCAGGATCTACGACCAGCTCTATGCCGATTACCTTACGCTCCACGAGTACTTCGGCAAGGGCGGCAACGACGTCATGCGCAGACTCAATGCCCTCAGACGGCAGTAAAAATCACTGCCGGGCGGCGGTAGTTTAAACACTGCAAGGCTTAACACTGCCGGGCGGCATGAGTGAACAAACAAAAAGGATGTCCCTGAGCTTCCCATCCAAGGGTTGTCTCAGGGACATCTTTTTTCTTATCTCTCTGACCGCGAAAAGGAGTCAATCTCCCGCAGCACTTTCTCCATCTCACGGGCGAAGGCGGCGTGCCCCTCTTCCGACAGATGAACGCCGTCAAAGGCAAAGTCCAGGTCCCACTGCGAGGCGTCGGCAAACCGTATGCCGCGGTAATCGGCCAGCTCGCTGTAGTATTCGGCCAGCTTTTTCCCCTCCTCATAGTAGATCTGCGCGTAGGTCTTGTCACCGCGCACATAGGGCTCCCCATAGGACTCGGCGGTCAGACGAATTTCCGGCGGCGCGATGAGCAGGATCTCAGTGGGAGAACCCTGCAGCGTCTCCTCAGCGGCAGATCCCTGCAGCGTCTCCTCCACAACAGAGATCAGGTCGTTCATCCTGCGCGCTGTCCGCGCCGCGTCGGGACGGAGCGTGCTCAGAAGGTCATTGGTCCCGAGCATGACGGCGAACAGGGCAAGGGGCATCTGTTTTTGGACCGAGCCGCACAGGATGTCCCATTCCCGCCTGGTCGCGGGCGTCGCTCTTCCGGGAAGTCCGTCCGAAGCGATCTCCCACGCCTGTCCGAGACGGTCACCCAGGATCGTCGTCCAGCGTTTCTCATACGGATACCTTCCCCCCATAAAGCCTGCGGGGTCATAGCCGTATGTATTGGAATCTCCGAAGAATAGTGCCTTTTTCA
>CAJOLP010000123.1 GCA_905235465.1 uncultured Lachnospiraceae bacterium
TGTCAGCTCCGCGGCCTGTTTGGCCGCCATGATGATGTTCTTATTGTTGGGCAGAACGTAGACGGTGTCCGCGTTGACACTGTCGATCGCGGCCAGAACGTCCTGCGTGCTGGGATTCATGGTCTGTCCGCCGGAGATCACCTGATCGACGCCGAGGCCCTTAAAGATCTCTCCGATCCCTTCTCCCACGGAAACAGAGACAAAGCCTGCGGGCTTTCTGGGCTCATCGGGCTTTACTTCCACCGGTTCAGCCGCGCGCTCTTTTTTGTCGGGCGTCACCCCTTCCCGCAGATTGACGATGCGGACTTCACCCAGCTCGCCGAGTTTGAGGCTTCGCGTAACGATAAGTCCCGGATCGTTGGTGTTGAGTTTGACGCGCAGGAGCCCGTCATCGAGCCCGCACTTGACCTTATCCCCGATTTGAGATACTCCAAATAATCCTTCTGCGCGCCGGAAGAAGGCTTTTTGGGCATGACCACGCTGAGCTTTACGCGGTACAGATAGCGGAGCTCTTCCTTTTTGGGTTCCTTTTCTTTGTGCTTTGTTTTCAGCGCGCTGTAATCGATCTCCTTGCCCTGGAACTTGTCATACAGTCCCTTCATGAACTGCACCAGTCCCTCTCCGCCCGAATCGACGACGCCCGCGCTTCCTTGAGGACCGGCAGCATGTCCGGCGTCTTTGCCAGCACATCCTCCGCTTCCTTAAGTACCTGGCTAAAGAACTCATCCAGGTCCGTAACGCCCTGATCCGCCAGTTCCCTGGACTTGTCCGCGGCCGCCTTGGCGACCGTCAGGATCGTGCCTTCCTTGGGCTTCATAACGGCCTTGTAGGCGGTCACGACCGCTCTGTCGAACGCGTCCGCCAGGATGGGCACGGTCAGTTTGTCGTGATCACGCGCTACCTTGCTGAATCCCCGGATGAGCTGGGAAAGGATGACGCCGGAATTGCCTCTGGCGCCCCTTAAGGACCCCGAGGACATAGCCTTGCATATATCCTTCATATTGTCCGTATTGCCAAGGTCCTGTACCTCCTTGACGGCGGATTTGATCGTGAGCGTCATATTCGTGCCCGTATCGCCGTCCGGCACCGGGAATACATTCAGTTCGTTGATCCAGTCTTTATTCGCCTCCAGATTGGCCGCTCCCGCTATGAATAGTGCCGTGAGCTGCCTGCCATCTATTGCGCTGCTTGCCACCGCGATTTCCTCCTGCTATATGATCTGATTTTCCGGATCCTGTCCTTATGGGGATGACCGGATGTTCATTGCTGACTCCGCAGCGTCCGCCGTCAGTCGATGCGGCGCACGCCCTCCACAAAGATATTGATCCTCTCGATCTCCAGTCCCGTGCACTCCTCGACCTTGTAGCGCACAGAGGAGACCAGATTGTCGGATACGGCCACGATATTGACCCCGTAGGATACAATGACATGAAAATCAATGGTCAGCTTCTTTTTGGAAGAGACTGCCACATTGATGCCGTTTGCCATGCTTTCTCTCTTGAGGAGATTGGCGATGTCATCCTTGGTATTCATGCCTGCCATACCGACTATGCCGAAACACCCGTCCGCGACGGATGCCGCGTACTGCGCGATCACTTCTGTATCAACGCTCACATTGCCTTTATGTGTATCGAACAATGATGTCTTCATTCGCATCTGCTCCTTTCCGCCGGTCTCCGGCCTCCGGAAGCCCTGCCGTATTTAATGTAAAAATACGGCTGCTTCCCCGCCGAATACGGTATATATCATTTTAGATTATAACCTCTATCATATAAAAATGAAAGAAAGAAAGGAAAAGAAAATATTTCTTGCAATGGCGGATTATTTTTGATATTATACAAATGTTGCAGTCTGAAGAGCAAAAACTGACAAGGAGGTGTTAAAATGGCGAAGTGTGATATCTGCGGCAAGGGCGCTCATTTCGGCAATAACGTCAGCCATTCCCATAGAAGGTCCAATAGAATCTGGAATTCAAACGTACAGAGAGTTGCTGTGAACGTAAACGGCACGAAGAAGAGAATGCATGTCTGCACCAGCTGCCTTCGTTCCGGTAAGGTCGAGCGCGCTTAATGCGTATGAGATATGATAAGTAAAGAGGAGACAAGGAACTGATCCTGTCTCCTCTTTTTATTATGCTTATTATGTCTTCATGGAGTCCGCAAGTCTTTGGTACATCCAGTCAAGATCGCCCGCTGGCTTCCAGCCGAGCTTCATGATCTTGTCCGCGCTGAGCTTTAAGTAACTCGCGGCGGGATACCGGGCGCTGTCCCCGTGCTCGTCCACGCGGACGGATATCTTTCCCTCTCCCAGGCCTGCCGCGACGCGCTGCCCCATCTCAAATACGGAGCAATAGGTCTGAGGGTTCGCGGCATTATATGTCTCGCCCGCGCTTCCCTTTAAAAGAACAGTCAGGATGGCGGTCACCGCCTGCGCCGAATACAGATAGGGGCGCTTGCTGGTCCCGGGCGTCGCCAGGACGATATCTTTCCCCTCCAGCGCGCAGCGCGCCATCATCGCGAAGACTCGCGGGTCGTCGTACGCTATGCCCGGCCCGAATGTCTGGGCGAGCCTTACGCTCATGGCCCGCAGTCCGTACTGCGCGGCATACGAGGTGCAGAGCATCTCGCACATGCGCTTGCTCTCCGGATAGCAGCTGCGGACATTGCTCAGGTCGATGGTGCCCAGAATGTCCTCTGTCAGCGTGATCTCCTCCCGCACCGTTCCGTAAGCCTCCATGCTGGAGAGAAAGACAAATCCCCTTGCGCCGGCGCCTGCGGCCGCATCTAAAAGGGACATCGTGCCCTCAATGGAGGTGCGGATCACGTCCGCGGGGCGCGACACCATAAACGCGCTGGCCGTGGGACACGCTCCGTGGATCACGTAGTCGATCCCGTGCGGGATGGGCGGCAATGCCTCCATGCTCCCCTCTAAAAATACGGCGCCGTCCGGTTCGCCGAACATCTCCTTCGCCTTTTCAGGGTCGCGCACGACCGCATAGACCGTGAGTCCCAGCTTCCGCTTCTCATTCGCGTATAAAAGCCCTCGCAGAAGCGTACTGCCGATCAGGCCCGTGGCCCCTGTCAGCACGATATCGGTGCCCTTAAGATCCTTCCAGGGAAGGGGTTCTTCATTGATCCGCGCGAGATCCTCGCGCCATATACTGTTCTCGCAATTCTTCAAGTCTCTCACCCACCGTCAGGCCAAGGCCCCGGCCTTCCGTCAAGGCCTTCAGCTCAGGCCGAAGATCTGGGAGCTCTCCATCGCGTCCACCATGGCGCGGAAAATATAAAAGTCGCCCGGCGTCGTGATCTTGATGTTCTCGGGTCTTCCCTGCACCGAATACAGCTTGTGGCCAAAATACTGCATCATGCTGGCGGAATCGATAAAGCGGTCCGAACCGCCTTCGATCTCCTGCGCCTTTTTGTGCGCGGCCAGAATATCCCCCAGATAAAAACTCTGCGGGGCTCTGGCCAGCTCACACCTGGATCTGTCGATAATATCGCCGACAGCGCCGCCCTCTTCCTTGATCGTGATCGTCTCGGTGGCCGGCGTCACAGTGATCGCCGTTCCGTGCGCGCGCACGCTCTCGATATTGCCGGTGATCGTGTCCTCGTCGATCAGAGGGCGCACTCCGTCGTGGATCAGGACTATGCTGTCATCCGAAAAGATCTCCCGGGCCGCGGAAAGTCCGTTGAAGATGGACTGCTGACCGCTCTCTCCGCCCGGCACGACTTTCCTGAGCTTCGTGATCCTGTATTTGTCCGCCAACTGCCAGGTGTGGGCGATCCAGCTCTCCAGCATAACGACAACGATGCCGTCTATCTGCGGGTGGCGCTCAAAAGCCTCCAGTGTATAGATGAGGATCGGTTTGCCGTGAAGTTCCAGAAACTGCTTGGGGAGTGTCCGCGTGTTCATTCTCTGTCCGGTCCCGCCGGCAAAGATCACGGCGACGCACCCCTTTTGTCCGGCAGCATCACTCTGCTTCTTACTCATTTCCACCTTCGGCATCACTCTTTTTAACCCTCTTTGTTCTGGGGGTCTTTACCTCGACCACCGGCTCCTCCACATCTTCATCCGAGAAAGCGACCTCGATCGCGTCGTCATTGGAGACGCCCTTTTTCTTCTTGCCGCCGACCATATCGATCACATCCGGAATAATATCCACGAGCTTGGTGACTGCCGTCTGTTCCTTGATATTGACGACCTTTGTCTGGCCGTTCCTTATGATCAGCACTGCCGTCGGGGACATCTTGGCAGCGAAGCCGCCCATTCCCTTGTCCTGGTGGTCCGTTCCGTTGGCGCCGGCGCCGCAGCCGATGCTGACGTCGGAGAGCGGAACGATGATCTCCTCGCCGATCCTGACCGGCGAACCCACCACAGTCTTGGAAGTGAGGACGCCCTCTGCGCCTTCCATAAGATTACTAATGACCGCTGCAAAATCGTTTCTGACCTCAGACATAACAACCTCCATTACATTGCATAATATTCTATGATCATCGGCGTTTACGAAAGACCGCCGTGAGATCCGTTTTACTTAAGCCCCTTCTGTCTGGGGAACGCCTTTGGGCTGCGGCGCCGCTTCCCCGGCCTTTTGGGCTTCTTCCTGTGCCTTCAGCTTCGCGTTGACTTTCCTGAACTTTTTGAAGACCTTTCGGCAGTCCTTATCAAGCACGAGCGGCAAAAGCTGTTTTACCAGCGTTCCGAGTCTGAAGCTTCCCTCCAGATTCATGTGCAGATCGAACCGGTATTCCATCCACTCCGTATTGATCTTTATATGGTCTTCCGTCACGGGATAGAGGATGGATGTGATCTCCGAGATCCTTCCGCTGTCGTACGGATCTCCCAGACCGATCGTGCCCTCCACGGACCATTGCCCCGGCAGAACGGAGCGGATAATAATAAGGAGCCGCTCCCTGACCTTTCTGACCGCCCTTCTTCCGCAGACCCCGGTAAGGATCCTGTAATAATAATAGATCCTTTGCTTTATCATCTCGATCTTG
>CAJOLP010000124.1 GCA_905235465.1 uncultured Lachnospiraceae bacterium
CAGAAATGAAAGAATTGTTGTTAAAATACGGATGCAATCCAAATCAGAAACCTTCCCGCGTGTATATGGAGGACGGAAGTGATCTGCCGATCGAGGTCCTCAACGGCCGTCCCGGCTATATCAATCTTCTGGACGCCCTCAACGGCTGGCAGCTCGTAAGCGAGCTGGCAAAAGCGACCGGCAAGGTTGCGGCCACTTCCTTTAAGCATGTCTCCCCGGCCGGCGCCGCCATTGGTCTGCCGCTCTCGGATGTGGAGAGGAAGATCTACTGGGTGGACGATATGGGCGAGCTCACCCCCATGGGAAGCGCCTACGCGCGTGCGAGAGGAGCGGACAGAATGTCGTCTTTTGGCGATTTCATCTCCCTCTCCGACACCTGCGACGTCTGTACGGCAAAGCTCGTAGCCAGAGAAGTCTCCGACGGCATCATCGCGCCGGACTATGAGCCCGAGGCGCTGGAGATCCTTAAGGGCAAGAAGAAGGGCAATTACTGCGTGCTCAAGATGGACAAAAACTATAAGCCGGCTCCCATCGAAAAGAAGCAGGTCTACGGCATCACCTTTGAGCAGGGCCGGAACGAGCTGGTCATCGACGACGCGCTGTTCTCCAATATCGTCACAAAGAACAAGGATCTGCCGCAGGCAGCCAAGGATGACATGGCCATCGCGCTGATCACCCTCAAATACACGCAGTCCAACTCTGTCTGCTTCGTCAAGGGCGGACAGGCCATCGGCATCGGCGCCGGCCAGCAGTCCAGGATCCACTGCACAAGGCTCGCCGGATCCAAGGCCGACAACTGGTATCTGCGCCAGTCTCCCCAGGTCCTGAACCTTCCCTTCAAGGAAAATATCCGCAGGCCTGACAGGGACAACGCCATCGATCTCTACATCGGCGAGGATTACATGGATGTCCTTGCGGACGGAAAGTGGCAGGAGCTCTTTACGGAGCAGCCGCCGGTCTTCACGGCACAGGAAAAGAGGGCATGGCTGGACGGCAACAAGGATGTGACGCTCGGCTCCGACGCGTTCTTCCCCTTCGGCGACAACATTGAGAGGGCGTACCGCAGCGGCGTCAAGTATGTGGCGCAGCCCGGCGGAAGCGTGCGCGACGACAACGTCATTGAGGCCTGTGACAGTCACAACATGGTGATGTGCTTCACGGGGATCCGTCTGTTCCACCACTGATCTATATTTATTGTCGGAGAGTAGTAAGTGCAGTTTCGCAGAGTGATCACAGCGCCGGATGAAATGAGTGCCGGCGGCAGCAGGCAGAATACGGCCGTCGTGCAGGGCAGCGCGAACGAGTGCACGGACTTTTATCTGACGGACGAGCAGGACGGCGGGATGACCGCCGCGCAGCAGCTTTATATTGCCGATCTGGTGATGGCGTACCGCCGCCGGTTTCCCGCGCTTGTCATCAACGCGGTGTGGGATTTCGGCAAGGAAGAGGGGGACCCTGCGGAAGGGCCCAAATACGGCAGATTTTCCGAGAGCAAGGTGCACGCGGTCTACAACGCGCAGATGCTCACGGTAAGTCTCAACCACGCCCTTCTTCGCGGAATGCCCTGTGAGGCGGACGCGGCGGAAATACAGAATATCATGAGAGAATATCAGCGGGAACTTCGCTGCACAGAGAAAGCAGCTCACCTGGAGGGTGAGCTGCTTTCTGACGGTCTGCCCTGGCCTAAGGTCGGGGACAGGATGATGCAGATACTGGATATCCGGCCCTGCCGCGAAAACGGACTGCAGCTGAGGGACCCGTATTTTGCCGATGTGCAGGCGATCCGCAGGCTGGAAGACACGCAGAGTCTGGAGAGGATCCTCGTACACGAGATGGGGCACATGCTCTTCGAGGAGAGCGGCGTCATCTCTGACCGGCGTCTGCGCAAATTGTTCGCGGGGTGCAGGGACGGATTTGAGGATCTGTACGAATTCTGCGCCGAATGCTTCATGGCAGCGGAGATGACGCGCAAAGCGCCGGGCAATGACAATGGTGAAAGGTCAGTCATCCCGCTGGCAGAGGAAGTGATGCGGATATTTAAGGATAGTAAATAATATTGCGGCCCAGATCATCGGCGGTCTCCTGACCCAGGTAATAGGCGACGATCGCCAGGCCGAAGGGGATGGCCGTTCCCATGCCGCGGCTGGTGATGATCCGGTCGGCTGTGACGGCATTTTCGCGAACGAGCTCCGCTCCGTTTTCCGTAAGCGCCGTTTCCACGGAAGGGTTGCAGGTCGCGCGCACACCCTTAAGGATCCCCAGTTCCGCCAGGACGGAAGGGGCCGCGCAGATGGCCGCCAAAGGTTTTCCTTCCTTTCTGAAGCGAAGAACGGCGTCCGTCAGCGGCTTACAGGCCTTGAGGTTGAGGGTGCCGGGCATGCCGCCGGGAAGGATGAGCATGTCATATTCGTCCCAGCTCAAATGAGAGACGGTCGTATCCGCTGTGACAGTGACGTTGTGGGAAGAGCACACGACGGGCGTCTCGCCCACGGACACCTTTACGCAGGGAATGCCGGCGCGGTACAGCAGATCGACGACGGTGAGGGCCTCGATCTCCTCGCAGCCGTCGGCAAGAAAAATAGCGACTTTTTTGTCGGTTGAGGGATTGAACATAGTTTGCCTCCTGTCTGTTTTTTTGTCCTGTTTTTATCTTAACCCATTTACGGATAAAAAGGGTACGGTATGTGTGAAAATACCACAAATCTTCTATAAAAACAGGCGGTTCTCTGATACAATATTGAGTAGAGAACGGCATCGATCTATGGTGTTAAACGGAAAGGAGTTTTCGTATGGTTACAAATGATGCTACACTGGTAAGACTCAAACACAGGATCATGGAAGAGACAGCAAAGCTCGCCTGGAATGGTCAGATGGATGAGGAACATAAAGAAAAGCTGATCTATGAAATCATCCCGGGCCCCAGGGCGACCTACCGCTGCTGTGTTTATAAAGAGAGAGAACTGGTCAGACAGAGGATCAACCTGTCCCTCGGCAAATGCCCGGACGGCTCTACGGATTCGAGCAGTATCGTGCAGGTGATCTCTCCCGCATGTGAGGAGTGTCCCCTGTCCGCTTATACCGTGACCGATAACTGCCGCCTTTGCATGGGCAAGGCCTGCATCAATTCCTGCAAGTTCGGCGCTATTTCCATCGGCGAGAACAGGACGAGGATCGATCCCGCCAAGTGCAAAGAGTGCGGCATGTGCGCGAAGGCATGTCCTTACGGCGCGATCGCTCATCTGGTCCGCCCCTGCAAGAAGGCGTGTCCGGTGGGCGCGATCACCTATGATGATTTCGGCGTCTGCCATATCGACGACAGCAAGTGCATCCAGTGCGGACACTGCATCCACTCCTGTCCCTTCGGCGCGATCGGCTCCAAGACTTATCTTGTGGACATCATTAACGATATCAGGGCCGGCAAGGAAGTGATCGCGATGGTCGCTCCCGCCACGGAAGGTCAGTTCGGACCGGATATCACAATGGAATCCATCAAAACCGCCTTCTTAAAGCTCGGTTTTGCGGATATGGTGGAGGTAGGCCTTGGCGGCGATATGACCGCGGCCTATGAGTCCATGGAGTGGGCAGAAGCCAAGCAGGAGGGCAAGAAGATGACGACTTCCTGCTGCCCGGCCTTTATGAATATGATCAGAAAGCACTTCCCGCAGCAGTTTGAGACGAATGTCTCCGAGACGGTCTCCCCTATGTGCGCGATCTCCAGGTATCTTAAGGCGACAAGACCCGGATGCGTCACCGTTTTTTTGGGTCCCTGCATCGCTAAGAAATCCGAAGCCGTCAATTCCGGGATCCCGGGCAACGCGGACTATGTCATCACGTACGGTGAGTTCCGCTCCCTCCTTCGCTCCAAAGGGATCGAGGTGGAGAAGGAAGACAATACCTATCAGGAGTCCTCGATCTGGGGCAAGCGCTTCGCGACTTCGGGCGGCGTAGCCAACGCGGTGCTCGAGTGTATGCATGAGAGAGGCGAGGACACATCCGACATCACGTTCACGCAGGTGGCCGGCGGAATGGAGTGCAAGACCGCGCTCACCATGCTCAGGGCCGGAAGGCTCAAGGAAGATTTTGTGGAAGGCATGATCTGCGAGGGCGGCTGCGTCGGCGGACCTTCCAAGCACAAGACCGAGGCCGAGATCAGGAGAGCCAGAGAGGGTCTTTTGAAGCTGGCGGACGACCGGAAGGTGCTCGCCAACCTGGAGAATTATCCCATGGACAAGTTCTCCATGTACAGGGACGGCCACATGGATGAGACCTGCAAGGTAAAGGTCAGCAAATAATTCTGATTCGCGTTCAGAGCGACCGGACAGTAGAAAAATCTAAGTTGGGAGCTGTCACATCGCCGGCATGATCCGGCGGTGCGGCGGCTCTTTAAAATTATTATCCCTATTGCACATGGGAATATGCTATAATATATAGCCGTAATGTATGGAACCTAAGGCACTGCGGCAGAAAGACCGGGTACACAGTATGCGAATCGGCACAGGATATGATGTGCACAAACTGACAGAAGGAAGGAAGCTCATCCTGGGCGGCGTGGATATTCCGTATGAGAGGGGACTTTTGGGTCACTCCGACGCGGACGTCCTCGTACACGCGGTGATGGACGCGCTTCTGGGCGCGGCTGCCCTGGGGGATATCGGTCTCCACTTTCCGGATTCGGATCCGTGGGAAGGGGCAGATTCCCTGATGCTTCTGAGCCGGGTGCGGGATATCCTTGCAGAGAACTGTTATCTTGTGGAAAATGTGGACGCGACTGTGATCGCGCAGGCGCCGAAGCTCAGGCCCTATATCGATGAGATGCGTCAAAATATAGCGAACGCGCTGGGCATTGACGTCTCGCAGGTGAGCGTGAAGGCCACCACAGAGGAGCACCTGGGCTTTACGGGACGGGGAGAAGGCATTTCCGCGCAGGCCGCCGCGCTGATCAGTTCGCCGATGGACAGCGCTTCCGTATCGGTCTATGCCGGGGACGGAACACCTTCCGCGCCGCCCTGCGCGGGCTGTGCGGGCTGTCAGATCTACAAAAGCCCTAAAGATCAGTGATAAGGAGCGCCGACGGTCCGGCGCATGAGATGGGAGAGATGTAAAGGAATGAAGATCTGACCAAGACAAAACAGGAGTTTGAACCGATCGAGCCGGGTAAGGTGAGCATGTATGTCTGCGGACCTACCGTGTACAACCTGATCCATATCGGCAACGCGCGTCCGATGATCGTATTTGATACGGTGCGGCGGTATTTTGAATACAAGGGCTACGACGTCAATTACGTGTCCAATTTTACCGATGTGGATGACAAGATCATTGGCAAGGCCAACGAGGAGGGCGTGGATTCCTCCGTCATCTCCGAGCGCTATATCAAGGAGTGCCAAAAGGATATGGAGAGCCTCAATGTGGAGCCCGCCACCACACATCCCCGCGCCACGCAGGAGATCGACGGCATGATCGAGATGATCCAGACGCTGATCGACAAGGGATTCGCCTATGTCGCTGAGGACGGCACGGTCTACTACAGCACACGCAAGTTTGGCGATTACGGCAAGCTCTCTCACAAGGATCTGGACAACATGCGCAGCGGTTTCAGGCAGATCGCGGTGACCGGCGCCGATCAGAAGGAGGATCCGCTGGATTTCGTGCTCTGGAAGCCCAAAAAGGAAGGGGAGCCCTACTGGGATTCACCGTGGTGCAAGGGCCGTCCCGGCTGGCACATCGAGTGCTCTGTCATGAGCAAACACTATCTGGGCGAGCAGATCGATATCCACGCGGGCGGCGAGGATCTGATCTTCCCGCACCACGAAAATGAGATCGCGCAGTCTGAGGCTGCCAACGGCAAGCCCTTCGCGAAATACTGGATGCACAACGCGTTCCTGAACATTGACGGCGTCAAGATGGCCAAATCTGCCGGGAATTTCTTTACCGTGCGCGATATTCTCGAACAGTATGACCCGCAGGTGCTGCGGTACTTTATGCTTTCATCCCACTACAGGAGCCCGCTGAACTTCAGCAAAGAGCTGATGGACTTACGAGCGCATCGTCAACTGCGGTGAGAATCTCAAGTTCCTTCTGGACAAGGCCGACGGCGATCTGACTGAGGAGGAGAAGGCGCTTCTTCCCGAGGCGGACGCCTACCGCGCGCAGTTCGAGAAGGCTATGGACGACGACTTCAACACGGCGGACGCGATCTCGGCGGTCTTCGAGCTTGTCAAGTGGATCAACAGCAATGTGAGCGGCGATTCCTCCAAGGCATTCATCGCTTACCTGCAGAAGGAACTGAAGGACCTGACGGGTGTCTGCGGTCTGATCGTCGAGCGCGACAACGCGCTGGAGGATGATCTGGCCGCCTATGTGGAGGCGAAGATCGAGGAGAGAAAGGCCGCCAAGAAGGCCAGAGATTTTGCCAAAGCAGACGCGATCCGCGACGAACTTAAGGAGAAGGGCATCATTCTGGAGGATACCAGAGAAGGAGTCAAATGGAAGAAAGCCTGAGACAGCTGATCATGACGTCCTTTCCGCATGAGGAGACGGATATCCGGACCTATTCCCCGGCCGCGCTGGCATTTATCGGGGACGCCGTGTATTCTCTTGTGATCCGCACGATCCTGGTTTCCAAAGGGAACCGGCAGGCCGAAAAGCTCCACAATGAGACGACGTACTACGTGCGGGCGGAGCAGCAGGCAGCGATCGGCAAGGCCGTATATAATCTGATGACTGACGAGGAAAAAAAGGTGTACAGGCGGGGGAGAAACTCCAATCCTTATCACCACGCCAAAAGCGCTTCCATGGAGGAGTACCTGCAAGCAACCGCACTGGAATGTCTGTGCGGTTACTTGTATTTACAGGACGAAGAGGAGAGAATGATCGAGCTCATCCGCGAGGGCGTGCGCCGCACGGACCGCAAGGGAAAGCTTGGCCCTGCAAAGGAAACGGAGCCGGAGCAGGAT
>CAJOLP010000125.1 GCA_905235465.1 uncultured Lachnospiraceae bacterium
CGGCTGCTCTGCCTGTGCAGACCGATGCGGCGGAGAAGACAACGATCACAAGTGTAAAGCTGTTCATCAACGGTCTTGACGAGAACGAGAAGGAGAGCAACTGCGTCTTTCTTTCCGTGGGAACCAGGGGAAGCGGCCAGACGACCAAGTATCAGTACAAGGTCTTTGTGTCCGGAAAGAAAGTGAAGACTGCTTACAGCAATGTTTACAGCCTGGGAAGCAAACGGTGCTGTAAGGCTGTTTATCCCAAAAATACAGCCTGCGCGATCTCTGTCCGCGCCTGCAGGGGAGGTTCATGGAGCAGCTGGTCCCCGTGCGTGGCAGTTGTCCCTGTCGTTCCCGGTGTTTACGCACACACCAGGATCGGCAGCACCAACGGCTTGAAGCTGAAGTGGGAGAAGGTCAACGGCGTCACGGATTACGCGGTTTATGTCAAAGCGGGTTCTTCGGGTGTGTGGAAAAAGGCCGTTTCGACCAAGAATACAACCGTTGATCTGAGAACATATGACGGGAAGAACGCTTTCAAACGAAATGTCACCTACCATTATAAAATAGTCGCCAGAAAGAAACTGGACGGGAAATATGTCGGCAGCAAGCTTGGCATGATTACCGATTACAAGGATTATCTGTTTGATAAGTACTCCGCTTTTAAATTTAACTGAGGGGCGTCCGGAAAAGGCGGGTTGCTTTATGGCTGTTCTTCACGGTATAATTTTTTGTAAAGAGATGGCTTTGACATAATAAATGCAGCAAAGGGAGAAGGTTATGAAAAGAAGAATTGCGATGATTCTGGCAGCGGCGATGGCGGTCTCGACCCTTGCCGGCTGCGGAGGCAGCACAGGCGGCGCATCACAGGAGCCGCAGGAAGCCGTTACTGCGGAGGAGGTCTCCGGGACGGGTGAAACGGAGGCGACAGAGGAAGCTGTGGAAGAGGAAACAGAGGCGCCCCGGGAGGATGCTGCGGCAGCCGATTCCTCGCAGGAACTGGTGGGGGCCAATACGGACGGCGGCGAACTGAAACCGCTGGCTGCCTTTGGCGGGCACATGACCGGCCTGCGTCCCATCGAAGAGCCCAAAGAGCCCGAAGGACTGAGCGCGGAGGATACGGACAAGCTCGACAGAGCGATGCGCGCTTACACGCCGCCGGCAGATTCACCGCTCATTAATAACGCGAAGTCTTTTTACTACTATGAACAGATGAGCCCGGATGAGCAGAGGCTGTACGACGCAATGCTGATGTGCGCGTCGGATCCGACTACCACCGACAACGTTGTGGTCGCAAATTCCGCGGTCGATCCGTATTCCGATGAGTTTACGAAACAGTATCTCGTCGCGTATGAGGGCCTTTTGTATGACCATCCGGAGCTTTTCTGGATGTATAACAGCATTGACGCCAATATGTTGGCGGCAACGCCCAATGAGCAGACGGGTGATTCGTATCAGATCTATTTTTACTTCGATGAGCCGTACAAGGACTTCGAAAATAAGATGTCCAAGTTCAATGACGCCGCGCAGGCGTTTCTGGCGGATATCGATACAAGCGGAAGCGACTATGAGATCGCAAGCCAGATCCATGATAAGCTGATCGGGCAGGTTGCCTACAACATGCCGGTCATGGAGGACAATACCGAGCGCGGTTTTGCCAACTTCGCGCACACGGCCTACGGCGCTCTGGTAGAGGACAGCGACGGAAATGCCAATTACGCGGTGTGCGACGGCTACTCTCAGGCTTATGTTTATCTGCTGCAGCAGTGCGGCCTTGATGCTGCGGTGATCGTAGGCGTTGCGGGCGACAGCTCATCCAAGGGCGGACATGCCTGGAGCGTCGTCAAGATGGACGGCGACTGGTACGAAGTGGACAGCACATGGGATGATGCGGGAACACTTGACGAGCAGGTCGAAGAGATCAAGGACATGGATCAATTGTCCTACACATATTTTTCTGAGGCCTTAAACGATCAGGACTACAGAGACAAGCTGGAGCATTACCTATACTGTCTGACCACGCCGGACATGACCCACTATGTGCCGGACAGCTCCCTCAATTACGTCACGAAGGACAACAAATATCAGTTCTGTCTTGTGGGCGAGAGCGAGCACAACCGCGCGAGCCAGCAGACGGAAGGGTATGAAATTTATGGGTGGCTGATGGATCTCGCGCCGGAGGCGACGGGCACCAAGTTCGGAAAGTAATAGGCACTGCTTACCGCACAGTTTTGACTGTGCGGTAATTTTATTGTAGAATGAGTACTTGTAACGTGATATAATCAGTATGAGTTCGTGCATCATAGAGGGCGTTTATGCCCTCGGAATTCTTGCGCTTTTTTGTTGCGTTATAATGACAAGGCATTATATACTTAAACGGTAAGCGTCTCAGGCAGCAGCCTGAATAATCGAGAAGGAAGATCAGATGAGTGGCAAGCCGCGTAAAAAGGCTGAATTGAATATTGCTATGCTTGGCCAGAAGCGAATCCCTTCGAGAGAGGGCGGCATCGAAGTCGTCGTTGAGGAACTTGCGACCCGCATGGTTGCCAAAGGCCACCATGTCACTTGCTACAACCGATCAGGGCACCATATTTCCGGTGCGGAATACGAATCGGGCAGCACGAGGGAAGCCGCCAATAAGGGCGAATATAAGGGCGTAAAGCTCAAGACCGTATGGACCATTAACCGCAGAGGATTTGCAGCGATGACGTCCTCTGTTTTTGGTGCGGCCAGAGCTGCGGCCGGCAAGTATGACGTCGTGCATATTCATGCCGAAGGCCCCAGCGTGATGTGCTGGCTGCCCAGGATCACCGGCAAGAAGGTCATCGTGACGATTCACGGTCTGGACTGGCAGAGAGCGAAGTGGGGTCAGTTTGCGTCTTCCGTCATTATGGCAGGCGAGCGGAGCGCAGTGCGCTACGCCGACGAGATCATTGTGCTGAGCCGCGGCGTGCAGCAGTATTTTAAGGATGAGTACAACCGTGACACGGTATTCATCCCGAACGGCGTGTCCAAGCCCAGACGCCGCAAGGCGCGCAAGATCACCGAGCGATGGGATCTGGAAAGGGATTCCTATGTTCTGTATCTGGGAAGGCTTGTGCCGGAGAAGGGCGTTGAGTATCTGATCGACGCCTGGCGCGGCGTCAAGACGGACAAGAAGCTGGTGGTCGCCGGCGGAAGTTCGGATACCAAGAAGTATATGAATCATCTGCGTACCATCGCGCCGGACAATGTGATCTTCACCGGCTTTGTTCAGGGACGGGTCCTTGAGGAGCTTTACAGCAATTGCTATTTTTACTGCCTTCCCAGTGATGTGGAGGGAATGCCTCTCACCCTGCTGGAGGCCATGAGCTACGGGAATTGCTGCCTGGTAAGCGATATCGCGGAGTGCACGGAGGTCGTGGAAGACAAGGCGCCCACTTTCCAGAAGGGCGACATCGTGGACCTCAGAAAAAAGCTGCAGGAACTGGTGGATCATCCGGAAGAGGTAAAGCGTTACCGCGAGGGCGCGGCCGACTTTATCTGCAGCAAATACAGCTGGGATGACGCAGTGGACAAGACACTGGCACTATACAGAGGAGAGTTTAAAGACTGATTCATGAGGAGTGGATCAGTCTTCGTGAAATGAGGAAAATTATATATGGCGCTCAAAGGTAATACTGAGAAGAAATTGAACGGTACTGTGATCGTGACTTATCGGTGTAATGCCAGGTGTTCGATGTGCAATCGCTACAAGGCACCGTCGAGACCCGAGGAAGAGATCAGTATCGAGACGATCAGAAAACTGCCGAAGATGTATTTTACCAACATCACTGGCGGTGAGCCCTTTATCCGCACCGATTTGAAGGATATCGTTCGGGAGCTGTACAAGAAATCCGACAGGATCGTCATCTCCACGAACGGTTTTTTTACGGATCGAATTGTTGATCTGTGCAAAGAATTCCCTCAGATCGGTATTCGTATTTCCATAGAAGGTCTCCAGCAGACCAACGACGAGATAAGAGGGCTTCCGAACGGATATCAGCGCGGGTACACTACGCTGAAGAAGCTCCGGCAGATGGGCATGAAGGATGTGGGCTTTGGCATGACGGTGCAGGACAGGAACGCGCCGGATCTGGTGCCGCTCTACAAGATCTCCGACGAGTTGGGGATGGAGTTTGCCACCGCGAGCCTTCACAACAGCTTCTATTTCGTGGAAGCAAAGAATATCATTCATGACCGCCCCATGGTGGCCAAGAATTTTGAGGATCTGATCAACGAGCTGCTGCGCTCGAACAGCCCCAAGAAGTGGTTTAGGGCGTATTTTAACCACGGCCTGATCAATTACATCTACGGGCAGCCCAGACTCCTGCCGTGCGATATGTCCTTTGACACGTTCTTTATTGATCCGTACGGCGACGTCATGCCGTGCAACGGCACGAAGGACAAGGAGGTCATGGGCAATCTCAACGAGCAGACCTGGGATGANNCTCTGGAACAGTCCGGAAGCAGAGAAGGTGCGGGAAAAGGTGCGCCACTGCGACAGGCAGTGCTGGATGATCGGCTCTGTCTCGCCCGCGATGCACAAGTATATATGGGTTCCGGCCGCATGGGTGGCGGAGCACAAGGCGAAGGCGCTGTTCAGCAAAAAGCCGTACTCCATGTATGAGAATAAGATCTGCTGCGATTATCGCGACGGCAAGGTGACGAAGGAAGAGCTGGACCGCTGCAGCACCTGCGACTTTAACGCGGTCGTTTCCAACGGTCTGAGTAAGTCCAGTCAGGAGCAGCTTAAGGATAAGTCCGGCGAGGAGATCGTCGAGGCCGACCTGGCCAGGCAGCAGGCTTCCGAGAAGAGTGAGCCTGCGAAGAAGGCTGCGAAGGCGGAGGCTAAGAAAGCGAAACCCGGGAAGGCCAAAGCTGAAAAGAAGGAAGAGCCTAAGAAAGCGAAACCTGGGAAGGCCAAAGCTGAAAAGAAGGAAGAGCCCCAGGCAGGCGAACCGGAAAAGGTGACCTGGGAGGAGCACAAGCTCAGCTCGCTTCAGGAGCAGGATCTTGTGATCCTCAAAGAATTCCAGAGGATCTGTGACGAGTACGGGCTGCGGTATTTTGTCGTGGCGGGCTCCATGCTGGGCGCCGTCCGGCACCAGGGATTCATCCCCTGGGACGATGACATCGATGTGGCCATGCCGAGGGAGGACTACGACAAGTTCCTGAAGGTGGCCCCCAGAATGCTGTCGGATGAGTACAGGCTGGAGACCCCCAGGCAGAGGGATCATGTGACGATCGTCT